>JALYTX010000076.1 GCA_030854055.1 Gemmatimonadota bacterium
CACGCTTCAGGTGGATCGCGTTCGTCGATGCGCTGATGCTTCCGCTCGATACGCGCGCCGAGGGTCGCACGCCGGATACGCGCGTGCTGTATCCGCGAGAGACGCAATTGCTTACGCGGTACATGCGCGACCTTCACGTGCGGGAGTTGCCGCACAGTCTAGGCGATTACGTGACACATGTCGTCGTGCCAACCCTGGCGCGACAGCGCGCAGCGGGAGCCGTGGCTGTCAAGTTCGAAGCCGCGTATCTTAGACCACTCGACTTCGACACGCCGGATGCAACAGCGGCCGCGCGCATCTACTCGCGATATGCGCGCGGCGGTACACCCGCGCATGCAGAGTACAAGACGCTGGAGGACTATCTGTTTCGCGTCATAACGCGCGAAGCCGGCCGCCTCGGTATGACCGTGCAAATTCATTCGCTGGAGACTTTCGGCAGCTACTACCAATCAGCCGGCGCGGCGCCCGCACTGCTGGAGCCCGCGCTCAACGACTCGACTCTGCGGCACACGAACTTTGTCGTCATCCACGGCGGTTGGCCGCTCGTGAACGAGACGCAGGCGCTGCTGGCAAAACCGAACGTCTACACCGACATCTCGGCGATGGATCTCATACTCTCGCCAACCGAGCTTGCGCGCGTTCTGCGTCAGTGGCTGGGCGAATTCCCGGAGAAGGTGCTCTACGGCAGCGATGCTTTCGACGGCGGCCCTCAGCAGGGTTGGGAGCAGGTCGCCTGGGTGGGGAGCATGACGGCGCGGCGCGCACTGTCAATCGCGCTTACCGGGATGATGCGCGATGGCGAGATCAGCAGGGACCGCGCGCAAACGCTCGCGCGCATGGTCCTTCGTGAGAATGCGCTGCGAGCGTACCGGCTGTGCACGGACGGTACGCTCGGCCCGTGTCAGACTTCAGCGTCCCGCAACTGACCGCGAATTACGCGTAGGCGAAGACGGCCGAACGCGCCATGCCGGTGCAGCAGACGCCGATCAGGGCGTGATCGGGAACGGCGCGTCGCGGAACACTTCTGCTTCCGTCTTGTAGCGGCCCTGATGTGCAGCCTGAACCGGCACGGGCCGGCGCGACTGAGCGGCGTTGTCGTTCGCCGGTGCCGGTATCTCGGGCACCGCCGCGACCACGGTCGCGGGCGGAGTCACGTTCACCGTCGGTGTCGCCACAGTGGCCAGCGGATAAGCAGCGCGGGACGCCCGCGGAGCCGGTTGCTGGCGTGATGGAGCTGGCGCCCGTCGCGCTTGCGGTGAAAGCTCGACTGCGGATACTACGTCACGGCGTCCCGCTATCGGCGCGAGCGTAAGTGTCGGCGCGGACGAGGCCGCTTCAATATCACGCGCCAGGTCTGCAGACGGAGTAGTAGGCTTGCTGCACGCCAACGCGGCGGTCGCCCCTACCATTGCCAGTCCCGTGAAACAAGCTGTTCGTCGTGTGGTCACCCAATCCTCCAGGGATCGCTCGCGTGAGTGGTACTGTTATAGATACACCACCGAGATCCCGTTGAGCCGCAAAATTTCTTCTTGTGTCGGTTTCGAACGATCGTTCAGGAAGAAAAACTGAAAATTCGGCCGCATCGCCGCCAAGTGTGCCCGGTTCGTGCAATGGTTGGAAGGTGATGAACGGAAATTGGGGGCGTTAACCGGTGGATACATTCCTCGGACGAGCACTGACGGATGCGGCGACGGGGCTGCCGAACTATCCGTACTTCCAGATAATTCAGAACTGGGAGGAGCGGCGCGCGCGCCGGCGCCGGACGCTAGTGCGCGTCGTCAGGGTCGCCGTTACAGGCGGTGGCGAGGTCACCAGGCGGGCCCTGCTTTGGCGGCTGTGCCAGGAGCTCAGGACGTCGGACCTCATAGCCTCGGAGGGCCGCGACCTTTTCCACATCCTCCTCACCACTCCGGACGCCGAGAACGCCGAGGCGATCGCGGAGCGGGTGAAGCAGATGGCGAACTCGTTGAGCGACAGTCACAGGGACGAACTCGAGCCGATTACGCTGCGGACGGATGTGCGCGTGCCACCTGAACACCTGTCGGAGAAGGGCCCGTGCGATCCCTGTGAGGATCACGAGCTGACCTGAGCAGGGAACCTTTTAAACTCGAGCGACAACTTACTAGCTCCAACCCATGAGCCATTAATCGATGCGCCTCAAGTTTGTGGCCGGCCTGGCAGCGATGTTGGCTGCTCCCGCGGTGGCAGCGTCCGCGCAGACCGTCACCGCTGTTCTGGCGAAGTACGTATCGGCGCGTGGGGGAAAGGCGAGAATCGCAGCCGTGCAGAGCCAGCGAACCCATGCGCACATCTCGATTGCGCAGGCCACTGGCACGATCACAATAGATCAGGCGCGGCCCGGCGAGCTGAGGATGGATATGATGGTGAATGGCAGCCATTACGCGCGCGGCTACGACGGAACCAAGGCGTGGCAGGCGCTGATAGCCGATACCGGCGGTGTGCAGATCATGCCGCCGCTCGACACACGTAACTTCGCCATCGAGGCCGACTTCGACGGGCCGCTTGTCGATCCGGCGTCTGGCGGTACGAAGGTCGCGCTGGTTGGGCGCGCAATGGTGGATGGACGAAATACGTACAAGGTTCAGGCGGTCCTTGCGGGCGGCGGCGGGTATGTGGACTACTACTATCTGGATCCGGCCACATACCTGCCAGTAGTGTGGGAGGGAACCCGCCTCGTAAACGGGCAGACGCTCACGTTCACGACGCATTTCAGGACATACCGGACGTTCAGCGGACTGCAGTTTCCGGTAAGAGTAGAGACGACGACGAATGGCACACCACCGCAGATCACGATCATTGATGGTGTCGACATCAACCCGAAAATCGATCCTGCCGAATTCAAGCCGCCGGTTTTTGCCAAGCGACCAGCGCCCTAGCGTGCAACGTTCTGCTCGCGTAGTGCGTGGGTACTCCATGATCCAGTCTCAAGCCCAGGTTGGGGAATCAATGCAGCAGAACAGTCGTGTCCGTTCCTTCACAACAGCGGTCAGCGTCGTATGCGCCGCAATCCTGATTCTCGCCGGCCGGCCAGCGTTCGCGCAATCGGACGAAGGCATCGCGCTCGGCGCGTCTGCGCCCTCGGTGGTTGTCACGGACGCCGCCGGTCACAGCGTGGCGGTGACCCCCACGCCGGGCCGCCCCATGCTCATCGAGTTCTGGGCAACGTGGTGCGAGTTCTGCGAGCGCCTCGAGCCGACGATGAAATCGGTGTATGGCAAGTACGGCGGCAAGGTCCAGTTCGCGGCGATCGCCGTCAACGTGAATCAGTCTCCGAGTCGCGTCGAGCGACACGTAAACGAGCGCGCGCTGGCGTATCCCGTGTACTACGACGCAAGCGGCAGGGCGACCGCCGCTTACGACGTTGCAGCGACATCGTTCGTGGTCATCATAGACCGGAAAGGCAAGGTCGCGTACACCGGCGTCGGCGACAAGCAGGATCTCGATGCGGCAATTCGCCGGGTGCTGTGACACCGATACACCGGCGAAAAACGAACAAGATCAGTATGCGATAACCAGTACAGCAAGCCAGCTCACCACAAACCACGAGTAGATGACAATGACGAGAACACTGAAACTCAGCACCCTTGCTGCCGTGGCCACTGCCGCCGCACTCCTGTCAGCACCGTTATGTCTGGCGGCTCAGACTCCAATGAACGCTTCGGTGATGCCGGCGGCGCAATCGTCCGCTCCCGAAATCGGATCCATGGCGCCCGACTTCACCGCGCAGGCGGCTGACCAGTCTGGTACGCACACCGTATCGCTCAGGCAACTGCGCGGACACGTCGTGGTGCTTGCGTTCTATCCGCTGGATCGCTCCAGCGGCTGCACGCACGAGCTCAACAAGTTTCGCGACGAGTATGCGCAGATCTTCGGCTCGGACGTAGTCGTTCTGCCGATATCAGAGGACAGCCTTGCATCCCACGTAAGCTGGGCGAAGGATGCGCACTTTCCCTTCACGCTGGTCAGCGACAGCGCGGGCACGATCGCCAACGAGTACGGCTCGATGATGACGGCCAGGCCCTACGCCAACCGCACTGTGTTCGTGATCGGCAAGGATGGACGTATTGTCAGCCGCGACATGAAGTTCGGCGCCCTCGATCAGCATGCGTACGACGCACTGACGGCGGCAATCGGAAAGGCGAAAGCAGAGTAGGAGAGAGCAGCTCCGAGTAGCAGGCGACCAACGGCCGCGGCAGCGCACGAGCATGGTCCTGTTGCAGATGGGCAGCAGCATAGCAGCGAGGTTGTCCGAGAGTCCGGCGACAGCGATCCCGATCCTGTTTGTCACCGGTGTGCTCACGAGTCTTACGCCCTGCATCTATCCGATGATCCCGATAACTGCGGCGATCGTCGGTGGTCAGTCGGTGGGGCGGAGCACCCGTCGCGGTGTCGCTCTCACGCTCGTGTACGTGCTGGGCCTTTCGCTCGTATACGCCCTGCTCGGCCTTCTCGCCGGTCTCACGCGCACTCTCTTCGGTACCGTGAGCGCGAGTCCGTGGGCGGCGATTTTGACGGGCAATCTGCTGCTGCTCTTCGGGCTCTGGATGCTCGATGCGATCCCGATTCGGATCCCTGCAGCGCTGCTCGGCGGTCGATTCGGTGGTAACGCCGGCACCGGAGCGGAATCCGTGTCGTCGCTCGGCAGCGCATTCGTCATGGGCTGCGCATCCGGTCTCGTAGCCGCGCCCTGTTCGGCGCCCGTGCTCGGCGCGGTGCTCACGTGGGTCGCAGTCACACGAAGCGCGGTACTCGGCTTCGTCTACCTGTTCGTGTTCTCGATTGGAATGTGCACGTTGCTCGTTGCCGTCGGAATATTCGGCGCGTCGTTCGCAAGGCTGCCGCGATCGGGGATGTGGATGGTGTGGGTCAAGCGCATATTGGCTGTCGTCATGATCGGCGCGGCGGAATATTACTTCGTCCACGCCGGCATGACGATGTGAGGCTACTGCCGTCAGCCAATTTCTGTGAGCGGGTGAAGCCATCGAAGACCGGCGAAACGACTGTAGTCGCGGTCGGTTGTGATGAACTCACACCCAGACTCGATTGCCAGCGCCGCAAGCCATGCATCGGGGACCAGATTTCCGCGGGCTGCGGACTCAAGGCAAAGTCGCGCAAAGATCTGCCAGTGACGCGACGCTGCGGAGATTGCAACGGAGTTTGGCTGTTGACGAAACGCGCTCGTGAACTCCAGTGCGGACTCGATGGGCGTCGGAGGATGGAAGATTCGCGGATGTGTCACGATCCGCAGGAAGCTGGCAAGAACCTGATCTGATACGGCGTAGGCCTCGTCTGACTGCACCATCCGATGCAGCCATTCCCGATACAGCGGATGGTCCGGCGCGTCCTCCCGGAATGCGTATACGAGGACGTTTACGTCAACCAGTCGCATCGTTGCCTGCTGACATAAGATCGAGCGTTGCGGCGGTGTCATCCAGATCCACTCCCGGCTGGAGCCCAAGCCCGCCGAATGTCGGGAGTGCAATCCGTTCGCCAGCTCCCGCAGCTGTCCCTTTCGTCTGTGCTTCCAGTGCCGCCAGCCCCCGACGGAGGACGTCCGACTTGGTAGTGCCGAGCCGATCCGTGAGCCGCTCAAGACGTTCGCGCTCGGGGCGCTGGAGGTAGACCTGGACCGGTTCAGCGAGGCGCAAAACGCCTTTACCAGCATCATGAGGTTGTTTCATGAATTCATGATACCAATTTCTGTTCTTGACGTCAACACCGCGGCCGCTGCGGTTCTGATTCCGGTTTGTGCCGCATAGTTCGGCTATCATGCAATGATGCCCAACGTCCCCGACATTGCCTCGATCGGCGCGCTGCTCGGCGATCCTACGCGCAGCGCAATGCTAGCCGCACTCATGGACGGTCGCGCGCTCACCGCAACGGAGCTTGCGATGGAGGGTGGCGTCACACCGCCTACGGCGAGCAGTCACCTCGCCAAATTGCTGGCCGGTCGCCTGATCTCGGTCGCCAAGCAGGGGCGACATCGCTACTTCCGCATCGCTGGTCCGGACGTCGCATCCGTCATTGAGAGTCTCTCGACGCTGACAGTCCGCGCGGGAGGCCCTGTCGTGCGTACCGGTCCGCGCGACGATGCCATGCGCCGCGCGCGGGTGTGCTACGACCATCTTGCGGGTGAGGCCGGCGTTAGGCTGTTCGACAGCTTGCGGTCGAAAGATTATCTCGATGGTAACAGCGCGGAGCCGCGGCTCACGAACGCGGGCTGGAGGTGGCTCCGCGTGATAGGCGTCGACGTTGACGAGCTGCTGGCGCGACGCAGGCCGCTATGTCTCGCCTGTCTCGACTGGAGCGAGCGGCGCGAGCACCTTGCCGGCGCGGTGGGCGCAGCGATTCTGGAGCGTCTTGTCACCTTGCGCATGGCGCGCAGACAACGGAACTCCCGGGCGCTCGCACTGCTCCCCCGGGCGGAATATTTTCTGGAGCACCTGAAGCTTCGTTGACGGCGCGGCGTCACGCGACGATAGTTCGATTGGGATCGAAGTACGGCTGACGTGCCCCGTCTAGATTGCGCCGCATGCCCGCAAGCGACCCCGTCAACACGCCCGTCAGGGCAGCGATGAACACGCCGATGACCCGCCGCGAGGCGCTTGGCGTAGGCGCCGTGCTTCTCGCAGTGACAACGTTGGGGGGAGCACGCAGTTCAATTGCCCAAACTCAAGGACCGCACATGACCATTGCCTGCTTCATACGCTACCAGATCGATCCGTTCCAGCGCGATGCGTTCAAGGAGTACGCCGAGAAGTGGGGAAAGATCATTCCGCGGTGCGGCGGACATCTGATCGGTTACTTCCTGCCATATGAAGGCACCAACGACATCGGTTGGGGGCTCATCTCATTCGAAAGTCTCGACGCGTACGAGAAGTACAAGGTGCGAATCAAGACCGACCCCGATGGCCGCGCGAACTTGATGATGGCGCAATCGAAGAAGTTCATCCTGCGCGAGGAGCGCAACTTCGTCGAAGTCGTAAACGGCACCTTCGAAATTCCGTCCCGTGCGGTCTGAGTGGGAAGAATTGCGAAGCTAACGCGAAGGTGGGAGCAATCTCGGCGGGTTGAACGCAACGTGACCGCGAGTGTTGTACGGTACGTCGCCGGGAGCGCCGCCGCCTGACCAGTCGAGTTCCTTGTCGGGTGAATCGGGACGCGCGTGCGACAGTACGTATGAAGCGACGTCAAATGCGTCCTGATCGCTGAGTACGCCGGCTGAATCGAGCGGCATGTTGTGTCGTATGAAGGATGCCGCACGGTCCCGCCGGGCGAGTGACGCGGCGATCGAATACGAACGCCGACCCCATAGCGGCGTGGCCGGCGGAATTCCGTCTCCATCGGTGCCGTGACAGCGCGCGCAGCGGGAGGAGTAGAGCGCCGAACCGCGGCTCGTGTCGGCAGTCGGCGAGGAGAGGTCCGGTAAGCCCTCGCCCTTCACATGGGATCCGACGCTCACGCCTCGCGATGCCGCCGCGAGGTACATGACGATGGCGTTCATCTGCTCGCCGTCGAATGGGATCGCCCGTCCCGCCATGCTCCGACGGAAGCAACTGTTGACGCGATCCTGGATCGTGACGACGCGATTCTCGCGCGGAGAAAAGTTCGGGTACCGGGCGTAAGCTCCGGTCAGCGGGATCGCATTCCGCCGAGTCCCGTTGTCGAGGTGACAGCTGAAGCAGCGGAGGTTTGCGCCAACGTAGGCCGGCAGGCTGTCATGTGTTGCGGCAAGAATGGCGAACCCATGCCGCGCGCCATCGCCGGCCGGTCCGGCTGGGTAGCGCACCGAATCTGCGGCGACGCTCGGGCTGCGCTGCTTGAACACAAAATACGCCCCGGTGGAGGGCGCACGTTCGCACGACAAAGAGCTGATCACAAGTAGTGCCAATCCGACCCTGGCACAGTGAGTTCGCTGGTTATCGCGCATCGCTCCAATCCAATGGTTTCGCATTTCGCCGGAAGCTTACGGAACCGTGAGCCCGCGGGCTAGGGCCTGAACGCGTATCTTATCGTGACCACGCTTCGCTGACGGGACATTTGAGACAACTTCTATTCCTGGGTGCGTTCGCACTCGGATTCGCTCAGATCACTGCGGCCCAGACGCCAGACCGCGCGGGCCGAAAGCAGCTGACGCTGATGCCGATGCCAGCGACCGTCGCTCCACACGATGGCAGGCTCACGATCGACTCGACCTTTCGCGTCGCGATAATACGCCATGCAGACACACGTCTCGTTGGAGCAGTGTCACGAATGATTCCGCGACTCGAATACCGAACCGGTATTCCGATGTCGCATGTGCTCTCGCGCGAATCCGCCGGCGCGACGCTCGTTATCGACTGCGATGGCGCCGGCGAACCGGTGCAGGGAATAGACGAGAATGAGTCGTACACCATCGAAAGTTCCCGGTCGCGAATCACGCTCCACGCAGCAACCACTGTAGGTGTGATTCGGGGACTCGAGACAGTGCTGCAACTCGTCGATGGTGACGCGAGCCACTACTTCATACCGTCTGTAAGCATCAGCGACACGCCCCGTTTTCGCTGGCGTGGTCTGCTTATCGACGTTAGCAGACACTTCGAGCCGGTTGCGGCGGTCGAGCGCACGCTGGACGGAATGGCAGCGGTGAAGCTCAACGTGCTGCACTGGCATCTCTCCGACGATCAGGGCATTCGCGTCGAGAGCAGGCGCTTTCCCAGGCTGCAGGGTGCCGGTTCGGATAGTCTTTATTACACTCAGGCAGAGATCCGCGCAGTCGTCGCGTACGCGCGCGATCGCGGCATACGGGTGGTTCCTGAATTCGACATGCCGGGCCACGCGACAGCCTGGTTCGTCGGCTATCCCCAGTATGCGAGCGGCCCGGGTCCGTATAGTGTCGGGCGCCACTGGTCCGGTTATCCCGGTGTCTTCGATCCAACACGCGCGTCGGTGTATCGGTTCATCGACAGCTTCATCGGCGAGATGGCGTCGCTATTCCCCGACGCGTACTGGCATATCGGCGGCGACGAGGTGGACGCGACGCAGTGGAAGGAGAATGCGCGCATCCAGAAATTCATGACCACGCATAGCCTGGGCGACAACGCGGCGCTGCAGGCGTACTTCAACCGACGGCTCTCCGCGATTCTCACCAGGCATCACCGACGCATGATCGGATGGGACGAGATACTCCATCCGGAGCTTCCGCGCACGACGGTAGTGCAATCATGGCGCGGGACGAAGTATCTGGCGCAGGCAGCATCGCAGGGCTTCAACGGAATTCTCTCGGCGCCCTACTATCTGGACGCGATGAGATCAGCTGAGTACCACTATCTCGAAGATCCGCTCGGGGGGGACAGCACGCTGACTCCGGAACAGTCGGCGCGTGTGCTCGGGGGCGAGGCGTGCATGTGGGCAGAACTCGTTTCGGACGGGAGCATCGACTCGCGCATATGGCCGCGGCTGGCTGCGATCGCCGAGCGTTTCTGGTCACCTCGGAGCGTAAGGGACGTTGGCGACATGTACCGTCGGCTCGCGATACAGGACGTGCGTCTCGAACAATTGGGACTCCGCGATGAATCGCATACCGATCGCTTCCTTCGGAGGACGGTGAACGGGCCGGACGTCGCGGCGCTGGCGCAGCTGCTTCGGTTCGCGGAGCCGGTCACGCTCGGCCAACGCGTGCGTGGCGGTCCCACGTCGCAAGTGACCCCGCTCGTTCAGATCGCCGACGCGGCGCGTCCTGATCCACCTGCGCGCTGGGGCATCGAACAACTTTCCAACGATGCGGTGTCCGAGAGCGCTTCGGCTGCTGCAGCACGCGATACGCTCCGGGCGTGGTTCGGCGCATGGCGTGGGCTCCCCGCACGCGTGCGCCTGGCGGCGAATGCGTCGCCACTGGTGGAGGGCGCGATTCCGGCCGCGGATGCGTTGTCGGGCGCCGCGGTGATCGGAATTACAGTGCTGGACGCACGCAAACGCGGCGTGCCGCTCACGAAGAGCTGGTCTGATTCCGCCAACGCGGCGCTTCAGACTGCGGACAGGCCGCAAGGACTGCTGCATCTTGTGGTGGTCCCCGCGATCCGGCGACTGTTGAACGGCGAGATCAAACCATAATTCAGCCACTGGCTGCAGGAGAGTTTCATTCTCACGATAATCCCCCTCCTGCTTGCTGCGTTTCTGGCGGTGGGCCCACCACTCGCGGTGCTCGGCCCGCAAGCGCCGGTGTCCGCACCGGCCGCCGGCATTGACAGCACGGAGGTAGTGCTGCTCGGGACCGGCGGCCCTGCGCCTGACCCGCTGGCCTCAGGTCCGGCAACAGCGGTGATAGTTGGCGACAGGGTTTTCCTGTTCGACGCGGGCGCCGGCGTCATGCGCCGCATGACTGCTGCGCGGTTGTTGGCGAACAGGCACATAGCAGCGCTCTTCGTTACGCATCTGCACTCAGACCACACACTGGGCTATCCCGATGTGATTTTCACCACCTGGATCATGGGGCGCCACACGCCACTGGAAGCGTACGGACCGCACGGCCTCAAGCAGATGACGGACCACATCATCGCCGCATGGAGCGAGGACGAGGACGTGCGCACGAATGGGCTCGAGCATGAATCCGCGAACGGGTACGCGGTGAACGTGAACGAGATACATGCGGGAGTTATCTATGACAGGGACGACGTTCGCGTGACAGCCATTCCTGTTCTGCACGGAAGCTGGAAGGAAGCTTTCGCATACCGCATGGATACGCCGGACCGATCGGTCGTGATATCTGGTGATACGCGGCCGTCCGATGCGCTTGTCGCGGCGGCACGTGGTGTCGACGTTCTGGTGCACGAGGTGTACTCGGGCGATAAGCTTGCGCCGGAGCACCGTCCCGGTGGCGACGACTGGCCGCACTACATGCACGAATTCCATACGTCCGACACCGAGTTGGGGCACCTGGCGGCAGTTGCGCGGCCGCGGTTGCTCGTGCTTACTCATGTGTTGAGAATGGGCGCGACGGACTCGGAGCTATTGAGCGCGGTGCGATCAGGCGGTTTCGAGGGTCGCGTGGTGGTGGGCCACGACCTGGATCGGTTCTGACGAATTGGCGAGGATGCGGCGCAGGCCGGTTCTGGAGTGATGTGAACACGCGCGAGTCGGTTTCGACTCGTTCATACGGGCGCCGCTGACGGCCCTGAATCCGAGGAGAGAGCAATGAAATACATGCTGATGATGAACACGCCGAGCGGAACCGGTGACTACAAGATGAACAACTGGTCGCCGGAGGATTTCAAGGCGCATATCGCCTTTATGCACGGCTTCAACAACGAGCTGAAGGAAGCTGGTGAGCTTGTGGCCGCAGAGGGCCTATCACCGCCGGGGGAAGCGAAGATTGTTCGCGCGGCGGGGAGCGGCGAGTCCGTCACGGACGGAGCGTTCGCGGAGTCGAAGGAGTTCCTCGCCGGTTTCTGGATCGTGGATGTCGACGATGGCGCGCGAGCATATGCCCTCGCCGCCAGGGCTTCGGCGGCGCCAGGGCCGCGCGGCGCTCCGTTGAACATGCCGATCGAGGTTCGTAGGATCATGGGTGCGCCGCCCCCGCACGAGTGACCTGGTGGCGGCGCTGGATCCGTATCTACGCGCGCAACGTCACAGACCGTCCCACGATGTGAACTTCGGCGGTGGGGTGAAAGGCGGGCCTGCTTCTATCACGATGTCGGTGTGAGAGTCCAGGGGAATCGAGCGGGGGTCGCCGGTGAATGGCTTCCCGTCCACCCACACTCGCAACGCGGTTCCGCGGTTGGCGCGGGCGGACGCTGCTACTGACTTGCCGAGCGGCTGTCCCCAGACGGTGAAGAAGTCCCCTAGCGTGAAGGAGCGATTGAGCGGCGCTTCGATGTGGATGATCCCGTCGGGTGTGTGCGTATGCAGCCAGTATATGCAGGGCTTGCCGGCAGGCTGGCCGACGTTCGGCGGGATCGCTAGCGTCGTGCCGCGGTCAAGAATCAGCAGATGCTGATGGATGTGAATGCGTTGGCCTTCCTGCGCGTCGCACGAGATACCGCCAACGGTCTCGCC
Source organism: Gemmatimonadota bacterium (assembly GCA_030854055.1). Lineage (GTDB taxonomy): Bacteria > Gemmatimonadota > Gemmatimonadetes > Gemmatimonadales > Gemmatimonadaceae > Fen-1247. Next base: position 12,058 of record JALYTX010000076.1, read on the forward strand.
AGCCGGCGCGGCGGGACCCGTCGCAGACTGCGCAAACAGCGGTGCGGCGCTCATCGCCGCGACGTGCAGGAGCGCCACCAGCAGCGCGATGGGCAGTACGACGACCGGCGCACGCGCGCCCATCCGAGAGTTCGTCCCTACAGAAAAGCATGAGAGCATTGCTCGGTTGTCCGGGTGAGCGTGGAAGACGGTTCCAGAAAGTAGCTCACGAGAGCACGCACTGCATCCGAGCCGTACATTTGCTCCCCGGTACCAGTCCAGGCCCGGAGGGACCAATGCATGTTGCGTAATCTCGTGATCGCTGCGGCGCTTCCTCTCGCATCAGCAGTCCTGCTCGCTCCACGCTGCGACGCCCAGCGCGCAGCGCTCGATCGCGTGCTTCACACCGACACCCTCGGCAACGGCCTGCAGGTGATTGTGATCGAGAATCATTCGATCCCGATAGTCACGGCCGAAATCGTTTTCCGCGCCGGCGCGATGACGCAGGGCGAGGAGGATCAGGGCGTACCACATTTGTTCGAGCACATGCTGTTCAGGAGCTACCGCGGCAATGGCGACGGGCCGTTTGAACGAGACGCGGCGAGGGCGCACGCAGCCTTCAATGGCGCGACGTCGGAAGAGCAGGTTATGTACTACCTTGCGCTCCCCTCGGAAAACACGGACGACGCGCTGGATATTCTCGCGCGATTGGTGCGCGACGTTCAGTTTCAGAACGATGATTTTCAGCGTGAGCGCTTCATTGTCGTAAACGAGCTCCAGCGCAACGGTTCCGACCCGCGATTTCACCTCGGTCGTGAGACCGACGTTCGGCTCTGGGGCGCTGGGTTCCGGCGCAAGAACGCGATTGGCGACGAGATGTCGCTCATGGGCGTCAACACAACGCAGCTGCAGACGATCTTTCAGCGCTACTACGTTCCCAATAACGCGGCGCTTATAGTTTCAGGCGACGTTTCGGCTGCCAGAGTGATGGCGATGGCCCGCAGTCATTTTGGAAGCTGGAAACGCAAGGCTGACCCGTTCGTCGCGAACCCCGTTGCACCGATGCCGCCGCTCGATTCGAGCCGCGCCGTTGTGATCACCGCCAACGTCACGACAGTGTCGATCGAGCTCGAGTGGCAAGGCCCGAGCGTTCCCTCCGATGCCAAGGGGACTTACGCCGCGGACGTCCTGGCCGAGATCGTGTCTGACGAACAGTCGGACTTTCATGCGCGGCTGGTGGATAGCGGACTGTTTCAGGAGGCGAGTCTTCGTTACACGACGCGCTCGCATGTGGGCCCCATAACCTTCTCGGGCATAACCACTCCGGCAAAGCTGGCAACGGCGTTGACCGCGCTCGCAACGGAGCTCGACTTCATGGATACGCCTGCGTATTTCAATCGCGCGAGTATCGTGGCAGCCACGAAACGCAATGAGGTTGCAAGCGTCTTTCAGCTCGAGGACGCGCACTCGCTCGCTCTGGGACTTGCGGAGACCTGGGCGGTGGCGGGGACTGAATATTTCCGCAACTACGATGACGAGATGGCCGCAGTAACGGAGAGCGACCTGCATGCCTATGTGGATCGGTATATCGCTCGCAGGCCATTCGTCATCGCGGCGCTGGTGCCACCGGACCGCGCGTCGGAAACGTCAGCGCTGCTCGGCGAGTACCTCAACCTGACGAAGCCGTGATGCGCCATCTCTGGGCGCCGGTGTCGATTCTGAGGGCGGCGACGACACTCGCGGTCGCTGGCGCGATCGGGTGCGCTCACGCGCCGCCGGAGCAGGCGATGTCAGTCGTCACTGCGGAGGGGCGGCTGATGCCTCTCGACAGCGCTACCGTGTCGTACCGGGTAGGAGGGCTGCGGGTGATCCAGCGGCCGAACTACGCCAACGACGCCGTCGCGGTAAATCTCTATCTGCTGGGCGGAACGCGACAACTCACCCGCGCGACGCAGGGAATCGAGTCGCTGCTATTACGCACCGGCGAATATGGAACGAGAAAGTACCCCGGGAATGGGTGGCGGTCCGCCTGGCGCCTTACTGGGAGCCGCATGGTCGTTGCGACGGAGGCCGACTGGACCGTGTACGGTTTTCTCGGAATCCGCCAGGAATTTGATCCGTCGTGGGACGCGTTTGCTGATCGGCTCATGCATCCGACGCTGGCATCGGCGAGCCTCGACGTTGTGCGCGCGAGGCTGATCGCTGAGAATCGGGCAATGAGAGAGCAACCCGACGCGGATGTGATGCGAATTGCAGACAGCATCGCGTTCGCGAACCACCCGTACGGGATGATGGCGCGAGGCACGGAAGCGGCGCTCGCGTCGCTCGATTCAGAGCAGGTGGCGGCGTACTCAGCCGATCAGATCACGACGTCTCGTATGCTTTTGGTTGTGGTCGGGAACGTGACCCGCGCTCAGGTCGAAGCCGCAGTCTCGCGTACGCTCGTCGAGCTCCCCGCGGGACACTATGTGTGGACTCTGCCGCCGCCGGCGCCCGCGTTCCAATCGAGCGTCGATCTCGTATCGCGTGTGATACCAACCAACTACGTGGTGGGCATCTTCCGAGGGCCCCCGGCGGCCTCTCGTGATGCGCCGGCGTTCCGTGTGACCCTGGCGCTGTTATCCTCTGCGATGAACAGCACTATCCGGCACGAGCGCGGACTGAGCTACGCGGCGAATGCGACGGACGTGGAGCGGGGCGCGACGGCGGGCGTCGTTTACGTGTCCACTGGCGCGCCCCGCGCAGTGATGCCGCTCATTTCCACCCCGATGGAGTTCCTGCGTCACTTCCCGGGCGAGATCGGCAACCTCCATGGGTTCACGGACCAGTTCATCATGGAGTATTTCGCGGACAACATGACCGACGCTTCGCAGGCTGATTTCCTGGCGCGGGCCCAACTTTACCAGGGGGACTTTCGCAAGGCGAGCGAATCCATGGAGAGCCTCCGGCACGTAACCGCGAACAACGTACGCGACATGGCCCAGGAGTACTTCCACAACATTCATTTTGTGTACCTGGGTGACACGACACTGGTGCGCCGATCCGATTTCACCACGTCGTTCTAACTGCTGACAGCGGCCGTGCCCGCACGTCGTAAACATCCGTAAGCAAGTGCCCACTTGCAAAGTCGGCTGCGCGTCCGTTTATTCAGCACGATGGAAAGGCGAGATGAACTGCTCCGAGCCGCGGCCCGGGTGTACGCACGGCACGGATACCGGGGTTCGACAACCCGCCGTATCGCGGACGAGGCGGGTGTCAACGAGATAACCATTTTCCGCCAGTTCGGGACCAAGGATACGCTCATCCATGAGGCGATCGCCTCCTGCGGGATGACCGGACCTCTTGCTGAACTGCCTGCAATTCCCACTGATCCACACCGAGAGCTCAAGCACTGGGCAATGAGCCTTCGCTCGCACATATGCGCCAGCCGGCTCATCATGCGGCGCTGCATGAGCGAGCGCGAGGAACATCCGCAACTCAACGCCTCGGCCAATCGCGGTCCATTGCGCGCGGCAGCGGAGCTTCGGAGCTACATCGAACGGCTCCGCGAGCACGGCTTCACCGACGGGATCGTGGACGCCAAGGCGGCCTCCGCCATGTTCCTCGGTACTCTGTTCTCCGACGCGATGGGCCGCGACACCATGCCTGACATCTATCCGAGTCCGCCCGCGGCAGCAGTCGACCACTATACGACGCTCATACTTGCGGCACTTGGTGTGCCGGCGCCGTCGCCTGCATCGTCCCCGACCACTTCACACTCCAGATGAATCGTCCTCCGGCCGGTTACGGCCGCACGCCAGATCGCTCGCCAACGCGCTTACTAATCGCGACCGCGCTCATGATCGGCGCGATCATCGCGCCGGCATCGGTCCGCGCACAGCAACCCATCACGCGGGCGGATTCGCTCGTCGCGCTGCCGCTCCGGTCGCTATCGCTGGGCGACGCCGTCGATATCGCGCAAGGCCAGAGCCAGGTCGTACGTATAGCGAACAATGCGGTGCTGCGCGCACACGGTGGCCAGTATCAGGCGCGCAGCGGACTGTTCCCGCAGCTGTCCGCGACGGGGAACTACACGCGCACGCTCGCATCGCAATTTTCCAAGGCGTTTTCGGCCCCGTCCGCCCCGCCCGTCGCGGGTCCGGCCGGACCGTGCAATCAGTACCTGTTCAACGGAGATTCGTCGGAGCTCGCGCGGGTCGCGGGGCTCGAGAACTATGCGCGCTGCACGGTTGCGGGCCACAGCGCGACGGGGATAACGGCCGGTGGAATCGATTTCACCAAGGTTGGGTTCGGGTCGGTCAACGGGTACACCCTCGGTCTCTCTGGATCGCAGAATCTCTTCACGGGTGGACGTCTCAGCGGTCTCGTCCAGTCTGCCAATGCTGCACAGCGTTCGGCGCGCATTGAGCTTACGGCGCAACGTGCGCAGCTCAGGCTCGATGTAACGTCGTCGTACTACGACGCCGCGTTGTCGGACCGGCTGCTCGAGATCGCGCAATCGTCGCTGAAGCAGGCGCAGGCGCTACTCGCGCAGACACAACTGCAGCAGAAGGTCGGCAACACGAGCGAGTTCGATCTTCTACGCGCGCAGGTTTCGGTCAGCAACCAGCTGCCCATCGTCATCCAGGCGCAGAGCGCGCGCGAGGTTGCCTATCTGAGACTCAAGCAGCTGCTCAACCTTCCGTTCGAGCAGCGGCTGGCGCTCACAACACCCGTGGAGGATTCCACGGCTGCACCACCAGGTGTCGATCTTGCGCGCGCGTCGTCGCCGGACACTCTCACTTCGCACCGTGCACCGGTGCGCGAGGCAGACGAGGCGGTAACGGCGCAGAAGGGACAACTCAAAGTCGCACGGGCCGAGCGAATCCCGACGCTTGCGATCTCCACCGCGTACAGCCGCGTGGCGTATCCGAGTTCGGGTCTTCCGTCGCTGGCCGATTTCAGCCCGAACTGGACAGTAACCCTGTCCACGTCGTTCCCGATATTCCTCGGCGGGCGAATACGTGGCGACGAGCTCATCGCCGAATCGAACCTCAGAGATGCGCAGGCGCGGCTTGAGCAGGCTCGCGAGGGCGCCGCGCTCGATTCGCGTGTTGCGCTCAACACTCTGCGGCAGGCCCAATCCACGTTCGCGGCGAGCGCCGGCACTGCGGACCAGGCGCAACGCGCGTATCAGATTGCCGAAGTGCGGTACAGGGAAGGGATATCCACTCAGCTGGAGTTGAACGACACGCGCAACCAGCTGGCGCAGGCACTGGTGAATCGCGCGCAGGCGGCGCGCGACGTCCAGATCGCACGAGTTCGGCTCGCGCTGCTCCCGGATCTCCCCGTGCAGACCGCGACCGCGGGTCAGACGAACCTTTCGCCGCAACAACAACAACAACAGCAACAGCAGCAACAACAACAACAAACGCCAGGTCAGTCGACTCAACCAGCCGGAGCGACCGGCGCGGCTGCACCGTCGGCGGGCGCTACACCGTCCGGCTCATCCGGGAACAATCCATAACATGCGACGCACTTCGACATACGTTCCACTCGCACTCGCGACACTCACACTCGCGACCGGTTGCAAGCGCAAGACCGCCGAGGCCGCGGATCCCGTCCAGCGAATGGTGGTTGGTACCGAGAACATAACGATCGCGCGGAATGGATCCGTGACTAACGGTCCGGCAATATCAGGGTCGCTCGATGCCGCGCTCGATGCGACAGTCCGTGCGCAGATAGCGGGCTCAGTGATCGCAACCAACGCGGACGTTGGACAGGTGGTAACAAAGGGCCAGACGCTCGGCCGTATTGACGCGTCGGGGTTGCAGGACGCGTATCTGAGCGCCAAGTCCGCGGTGGCGTCGGCGCAGGCCAACTACGCCGTTGCGCAGCGCAACCTCCAACGCAGCCAGACACTGCTACAGGCGGGCGCGATAGCTCAGCGCGATCTCGAGACGGCCCAGATTCAGGGCTCGAGCGGGCAGGCGGCGCTCGAAGACGCGAAGTCGCGTCTTGCGACCGCGCTCAAGAACTTTGACAACACGCGGATAGCGGCTCCGTTCGACGGCATCGTGAGCCAGAAGAGCGTGAGTCCCGGAGACGTCGTGCAGCCGGGCAGTGCGCTGTTCACCGTCGTGGACCCCTCAACGATGCGTCTCGTCGCGGCAGTGCCTTCCGACCAACTGTCCATGGTACGACTCGGCACCGACGTGTCGTTCGTGGTGACCGGTTACAGCGGCCGCGACTTCCACGGGACGGTTACGCGCATCAGCCCGTCAGTCGATCCGACCACGCGGCAGGTTCAGATTATCGTTTCGATCCCGAACAAGGGGCACACGCTGATCACCGGTCTGTATGCGGACGGCCGCATCTCCAGCAGCACGCAGCAGGGGATCGTCGTTCCGTTGTCCGCCGTTGACACGCGCATGCAGCGTCCCGCCGTCGCCAAGATCGTCGATGGCAAGGTGGCGAGAATGGAAGTCACTCTTGGCATGCGGGACCCGAACGCTGAGACCGTCCAGGTGACGAGCGGCGTGGCCGCGGGCGACACTTTGCTCGTCGCCGCAGCGCAGGGGATCACGCCGGGAACACCGGTGCGCGTGCAGGCTCCGCCGTCGGACGCCGGACCGCCAACTCCAGCGGCTGGCGTGGCTCCGTCGCCGGGAACGGCGAAGACCAACAGCGGCAGATAGGAGCTAATCATGTTCATATCCGATTTCGCGATCAAGCGCCCGATCATCACGGTGGTGCTCATGGTCGCGCTGGTAATATTCGGTCTTTTCGCTGCATTCAGGACAGACGTGGACGAGCTGCCGGATATCCAGCAGCCGATCGTGTTCGTCGCTGTTCCGTATCCGGGCGCGTCTCCGGATCAGGTCGAGCGAGAAGTCGTCGATCGCATGGAAGAGGCCTTCCAGGGCCTCAACGGAATAGACCAGATCACTTCGACGTCGACAGACGGGTTCGCGCAGATCATCGTGCAGTTCGTGTACTCGAAGCCGACAGATCAGGCCGCACAGGATGTGCGCGACGCAATCTCCGGCATTCGCGACAAGCTCCCGGTCGAGATGAAAGAGCCGATCATCAAGAAGTTCGACCCGAACGATCAGCCGATCGTATCGCTTTCCATGTCGTCGAATACGCTCAAGCCGAGCGAGTTGTCCATCCTGGCGGATCCCGACATCACCCGTCAGATACAGGGCCTCTCGGGTGTGGCGCAGGTGACGCTGTCGGGCAACGTGGACCGCGAGATATCGGTGGACGTGGTACCGTCGCGTCTCAATGCGGCCAAGGTGAGCGTGTCGGACGTCGTCAACGCGCTCAACGCGCAGAATCTGGCAGTGCCCGTTGGAATGATCAACGGCGCGCTGGATGAACGCTCCATTCGCCTGCGCGGACGCATCGAGAACGCGCGTGACTTTGCGCAACTTGTAGTAGCGCAGCGGGGCGGCCAGGTGATAAGACTTGGCGATGTCGCGAACGTGTCCGACGGATCCGCGGAGCAGCGGTCGCTGGCACTGTTCAACGGTGTTGAAGGAATTGGCATCGACATCACCAAGTCCAAGGGCACCAGCACGACACGGGTGAGCGACGAGATCAAGGCGCAGGTCGATCAGATCCGCAAGACGCTTCCACCGGGCGTGAAGCTCGACATTGTTCGCGATGCGGGGCCGCGCGTTCGGAATTCCGTCCGCAACGTCGAGGAGGCGCTGGTCGAGGGCGCGATACTCACCGTGATCGTGGTGTTTCTCTTCCTCAACTCATGGCGCTCGACGGTGATCACGGGACTCGCGCTGCCCGTGTCGGCGATTTCGTCCTTCATCGCGGTGAACGCTTTCGGTTTCACGTTGAACACGATGTCGCTTCTCGGGCTCTCGCTTGCGATCGGAATCCTCATTGACGACGCGATCGTGGTGCGGGAGAACATCGTGCGGCACATCGAGATGGGCGAGGACCACTTCCAGGCTGCGCACACGGGTACGGACGAGATCGGACTCGCCGTCACAGCGACGACGCTGTCGATCATGGCGGTGTTCGTCCCGATCGCATTCATGGGCGGGATTTCCGGGCAGTGGTTCCGGCCGTTCGCACTCACAATCGCGTGCGCCGTGCTCGTGTCGCTGTTCGTGTCCTTCTCTCTCGACCCGATGCTCTCGGCGTACTGGCCCGATCCCGCGATCGAGCAACACGAACATCGGTCATGGATATCGCGCAAGCTGGACACGTTCAACAAGTGGTTCGATCATCAGGCGGACCGATACAAGTCAGTCATCGCGTGGGCGCTGGACCATCGTGCGGACATGGTCGCCATCGCCGTGGGCGTATTCTTCGCCAGTATCCTGATTCCTGTACAGGGACTATTCGCGGCACTGACACTGATCGCGGGTGTCTTCGTGATCATATGGCTCATGTCACTCGGCTTCCCGAAGACGCGAACCTGGAGCCTCATAAAGGGAATGATCGCGGTTGGTGTATTCGTGGGCGCGATGTTCGTCGGTCTCATGCTGCCGGAGCCGCAGTGGGCCAAGCTGGGCGGCGGGTTCATCCCGGATTCTGACAACTCCGAGCTGAACGTGTCGATTGAGACCCCGCCGGGCTCGAACATCGATTACACGCACATCAAGTCCGAGGAAATCGGGCGCATCATACGCACCCACAAGGAAGTCGAATACACATATACGACGGTTGGAACCGCCAACGGGTCGGGCGAAGTGGATCAGGCTACGATCTACATCAAGATGGTCCCGAAATCGGATCGCTCGATCTCCCAGGGAGATCTGAGCACGCTCATTCGTAGCGAGATATCGCACGTCGCCGGCGCGACAGCCTACACGTTCAACAGCAGCTTCGCCGGCAACCAGAAGCAGATTCAGGTTCAGGTTCGCGGCAACGACGCGCAGCAGCTCAACGAAGTCGCGGAAAAGATGGAGGCCGAGGTTCGCAAGGTGCCAGGCGCTGCAGACGTCGGGCTTTCAACCAAGGGTCTGAAGCCCGAGCTGGACGTGCAGCTCAACCGCGGACTGGCCGGCACGCTCGGGATTACCGTTGCGCAGCTTGCGCAGGCGTTGCGGCCGGCGTTCGCCGGAGTGCAGGCTGGAAGCTGGGTCGATCCCACCGGCAAGACACGGGACGTAACCGTGCGGCTGCCAGCCGGCTCGCGAGAGCGCGTGACCGATCTCCAGCAGCTTCCGATCGCCGTCCCACCCGCGTCGGGGGCTGCGCCAACGGGGTCGGGCCAGCCTTCCGCGGTCGCAGTGAATCCCACGAGCTCAGGACCGCAAACCATTCCTCTAGGGCAGATCGCGAATGTCCGGCTCACCACGGGGCCGGCACAGATCGATCACTTTGATGAAGACAAGGTTGTCACCGTTGGTGTGAACCCGCAGGGCAGGCCATTGAGCGAGGTGTCTGCGGACGTGAACAAGGCGATCGCCGGCGTTGCACTGCCGCCAGGCGTCCACCTGTCGCAGGGCGGACAGGTAAAGGACCAGAACGAAGTCTTCGGCTCGATAATAGCCGCGCTCGGGCTCGCGGTGCTGCTGATGTACCTGATCCTCGTAGTCCAGTTCGGGTCGTTCCTGGATCCACTCGCGATCATGTTGTCGCTGCCGCTGTCGCTGATCGGTGTTGTGCTCGCATTGCTCATAACCGGTGGCACGCTGAACATCATGTCGATGATCGGCGTGATCCTGCTGATGGGAATCGTCGCGAAGAACGCGATTCTCCTTGTGGACTTCGCCAAGTGGACGCGGGAATCCAAGAAGCTGTCGCTGCGTGAAGCACTGATCGAAGCCGGACGTGTACGTCTTCGGCCTATTCTCATGACGACATTCGCGCTCATTGCGGGAATGATTCCTGTAGCGCTCGGCATCGGTGAAGGGGCGGACTTCCGCGCGCCGCTCGGCCGCGCCGTCATAGGCGGCGTCATAACCTCCACACTGCTCACGTTGATCGTCATTCCGACGTTCTACGAGATCCTGGACGAGTGGCGAGAGAACCTGGGGCACGCCTTCGCGCGCCGGCGCGCCCGGGAGAGCGACACCGCACACGCGCCGGGCAGGGAACCGGCAATGGGTCCGCCGCGGCCAGCCCTCGGAAAGCCGACGCCGTAGATTTCTGCCGGTGGAGTCGCCCACCAGCCGCGCGATACGCGCGGCGCAGGTTGGAATGCTGGTGAACCTGCTCCTCGCGGTCATCAAATTGATCGCGGGGATTGTCGGTCATGCGTACGCGCTCGTGGCGGACGCCGTGGAATCGACAGCAGATGTGTTCTCGTCACTAGTGGTTTATGGCGGACTTCGGATCGCCGCACAGCCCGCGGACGAGGACCATCCCTACGGGCACGGCCGTGCCGAAGCACTGGCCGGTGCGCTCGTCGCCGTCATGCTCGTCGCGGCCGCAATTGGCATCGCGATCGAAGCGGTGCGCGAGATCCGAACGCCGCATCATATCCCGCGCGCGTGGACGCTTGGCGTACTGGTCGGCGTCATCATCGTCAAGCAGGTTCTGGCGAGCCGAGTACTTCGAATCGGATCAGAGACGGGGAGCACGGCGGTCACGGCCGACGCGCAGCATCACCGCAGCGACGTCATAACTTCCACAGCGGCATTCATCGGCATCAGCATCGCAGTGATCGGAGGTCCGGGCTGGGAGCAGGCCGACGACTGGGCCGCGCTGGTCGCGTCAGTGGTGATCTGCTACAACGGCGTGAAGATGGTGCGGCCTGCCGTGAACGATCTCATGGATCGCGTGCCAGAAGCGGGTGTGGTATCGAACATCGGCGCTGCAGCGCTGAGCGTGACTGACGTGTGCGCGATCGAGAAACTCAAGGTGCGCAAGGTGGGCCTTCAGTACGCGGTGGATCTCCACGTTCAGGCCGACCCGAGCATGTCACTGCACGACGCGCACATCGTGAGCGGAAAGGTGAAGGGGGCAATTCGCGCGGCGATGCCTGCAGTGGACGGTGTGCTCGTCCATATGGAGCCGTACGAGCCCGGTTGACGCAGCTGGCATCACGATCACGACCAGGACCACGATAACGCTGTCCCGTCGTCGCACGTATGGGGTGCAGGGGAAGTTTTCCAGCCTTCAACTCAAGTACGAGACTCCAGTGAGCCAACGCTTCATTTCTCGATGCACCGCGGCGATGAGCGTCATGGTCGCCCTGGCCGCACCCACGCTGGCGGCACAGCAAAAGTGTCCGGCCGTCGAGCCGGGCGCGACCATGCCGCTCAAGTATCAGGGCGGTCCCACGGTTCCGGCGATTACAGCGTGCGACCTCATGACACGCCTTTATATCTACGCCGATGACTCGCTTCGCGGTCGAGAAGCGGGCACTCCCGATGCGATGCGCGCGACGGCGTACATAGAAGGCCAGGTCCGGCAGCTGGGGCTGAGGCCGGCCGGCGACCACGGATCGTACCTCCAGTACCTGGCAGTTACGGCGCGGAGCGTAACGGCGGCATCGACGATGACGGCAAACGGCAAGACATTCCACGCCGATCGGGACTTCGTTCTTGCGGCTCCTCCCGCCGACCGCAAGGTCTCGGCTGCGGTCGTCTTCGGCGGGACTCTGGGTGATACAACCAACTCGCTCACGGCGGATCAGGCCAACGGGAAGATCGTCCTGATGATGGCGCCCGCAGGCGGCGCCCGCAGGTTCGGTCGCGCGCGTGGTGCCGTCAATCCCCTGGCCGGCGCGGCGGCGGTCGTTACGGTCGCTTCGACCTTGCCAAGGCCGCGCTTTCAGCCGACGCTGAACGACACCGTCCAGACCGAGGGGCGTGCCGCATTCGCGGCAAGTCATCCCCAGGATGCCAACGCGAACGCCGGTCGCGGCGGATTTGGCGGCGGCGCGCTGAACATCACGGTCACGCCGCAGGTCGCCAGCGCACTGCTCGGCAAGCCCGTAGCAAGCGCTGTCCATGGTGATGCGGGACCTTCGGCGACAATCGACATCCATGTCGCCACCGTCGCTGCCCCGACACGCAATGTCGTTGCCATTCTGCCGGGCACCGATCCGAAGCTGAGCAAGGAATACGTCGTGATCGGCGCGCATGCGGATCATATCGGCGTCTCGGGTGTGCGTCCGGTTGCGGAGCACGACTCGCTCAAGGCGTACAACGAAGTCGCGCGAGTTGAAGGAGCAGACACGCGGAACGCGCCCGATCCGACACCTGAGCAGTGGGTTCGTATCAACGCGGTGAAGGATTCGCTGCGCCGCATCTATCCGCCGCGGCTCGACTCCATAAGCAACGGCGCGGACGACGACGGCTCGGGGTCAGTCTCCATCCTCGAGATCGCGCAGGCGTTTGCGCAGGGACCGGTCAAGCCCAAGCGATCACTGATCTTCATCTGGCAGATGGGTGAGGAGAAAGGATTGTGGGGCTCGGAGTGGTTCACGAATCATCCCACAGTGCCGCGCGATTCGATTGTTGCCGATCTAAACCTCGACATGGTCGGGCGCGGCGCTCCGACCGACGTCACGGGGCGGAACAAGGCCAATCAGGAACTCACCGGTTCGAACAACTACCTCCAGCTCGTCGGGTCGCGCCGCCTGTCGACCGAGCTTGGGGATATCGCGGAGAGCGTTGACAGCAGTGAGACCGTCCCGTTCACGTTTGATTATGCGATGGACGCCAACGGACATCCCCAGAACATCTACTGCCGCAGCGACCACGCGAACTATGCGCGGTATGGCATCCCCGTCATTTTCTTCACGACCGGTGGCCATGCGGACTACCACCAGGTAACGGACGAGCCGCAGTACATCCAGTACGAGCACATGGCTCGCGTGGACAAGCTTGTCTACGACATCGCGGTTCGGGTTGCCGATCTGGATCACCGCGTCGTTGTCGACAAGACAAAGCCCGATAGTCCATTCGCCAGATGCCAGCAGTAGGTACGCTGGCCGCACTTTAGGCATTTCCGTCAGTTCTGGAAGTGCGGGCAGCCGGGCGGTATGCGGTCCCCGCCGCCGGCCGGCGCAGCCACGTCCGTTATATTGCGTCGAGCCATGAAAAGACTCGCAATCACACTTGCCGCAGCCGGCGCGCTGGTGCTCTCGGCCTGTTCGGGCGCCGCGGCAACGGGTCTGGACCAGATGGTCTACAACGCGACATACTCCGGCCAGGGGACGTTGCAGCGAGCGCCGGATATTACGGTCGCGGCACTACAGCCGATCAATTACTCCATGACGCTGTCACAGCTCGGGCAGGATTTTACCGGGACGTGGACTGCGGTCGTGGTTTCCGATCAGACGACGTACTCCGGAAGCATCACTGGTCGGACGACGTCAGCCGGCGCCGACTTCACCTTGGTGGAGCTGTCGTGCAGTGGCGTGCTGTACGGGTCGTTCACCGTTTCGGGCACGGACCAGCTCACGAGCCAGCTTTCCGGTTCGGCGAGCGGCCGTGATTGCGCGGCGGGGCCCAGCGGTAACAACGTCCGGATAACGTTCACAAATCTGGCCAGGCACTAGCGGTCAGGATATCTTCCAGCGATGAACAGCCGAAGTATCAACCCTCTAGCCGTCGCGTGTGTCGCGATGTGCGCGGCGCTAACGTTCTTCGTCGGATGTGGCGGCGCTGATAGCCGCGACACTGACCGCACTTCCGTCGCGGCCAACAGACCGCCGGACGAAGCCACGAACGTCATGTACTTCGATTCCACCCAGGCGGTGGTCCCGGGTGCGGGTGGCGCCGCTGGAGCCGCGGGCGGCGCCGTGAACGGCGCGGAACTCTTCACACGGTGCGCGGCGTGTCACCAGGCGAGCGGGCTGGGCGTGCCGGGCGCGTACCCGCCGCTTGCAGGATCTGAATGGCTGCTGAACAATCCCGAGGTTCCGATCCGCATCGTCCTGCACGGACTACAGGGATCGATCACGGTGAAGAACACATCCTTCAACAACGCCATGACCCCGTTCGGAGACCAGCTCACGGACGCACAGATCGCCGCGATCATTTCATATGAGCGGTCGAGCTGGGGCAACAGTGCGTCCAAGGTAACCGCCGAGCAGGTGGCGTCGGTCCGGGCGGCAACCAAGGCGCAGACAGCGCCGTGGAACCCAGCCGACCTGAAAGGGTTGATCGCGGCCAAGTAAGCGACCCGGAGCGTTGTGGCTCCCCGACAAACCAACCGGGCTGGCGCGGTGACCAATAGCACATGACGCCAGCAACTTTTTTGATTTTCGCGCAGCTCACGGTAACGGTGGGCGCGAGCAAGCCGCCGCGCGACAGTGCGAAGCGCGCAGCGGAACTTGCTCGGCAGGATTCCCTTTCCGTTCGCATGGACTCAGTTCGCACGGTCCGCGATTCGGCGAGAGCCAAGCGCCGTGCTGCAAGGCATATCGCGGTAACGCCGGAGCTACTCGCTTCTGCATTCGCGGATCCTGCCGCGCGGGATCTTCTGGAGCGCGCCCGCGCTGCAAGAATGAATCAGGACTCGGCGCTCAGAGCGTACGACGCGACTACATACGAGCGTATCTCGGTAGGGTCCAAGCTGAGCAGCCTGGGACGTGAGCGGTTGCTGTTCCGCACCGAGCGTGCGACGCGCATCCGTTGGGAGCGCGGCAATGGCGCAGTGGTAGACGTGACTGGCGCGCGCTCCGCGCTTCCGATGTTCAAGGGAGCTGGCGACTCCAACGTCGATCTCGGTACCGGAAGCGTACCGATTCCCTACTATCCGGGACGCGAAACACTCTGGATGGGATCCGGACTCGCGCGCGCCGACGCTGATGCGAGCGCAATGATCCACCCGCTCGGCAACGGTGCGGAAGCGTATTACAGATATGCGAGCGGTGACTCGGTCTCGTTCCAGTTACCCGGAGGAAAGCGCATACTCGTGCGCGAGCTGCGAGTTCAGCCGCGCGTGTCGGCGTGGAACCTGGTGGTCGGGTCGTTGTGGTTCGACGTCGCGACCGGTCAGCTCGTGCGTGCCGTGTTCCGCATGGCCGAGCCGATGGATATGATGACCGTCGCAAAGGAAGACGACGGCGAGGATCCAAAGAAGGACATGCCGTTCTGGATCAAGCCCATGATTCTCCCAATGACGGGCGAGATCGACGTCATGACCGTGGATTACGGACTGTACGAGGGACGCTTCTGGCTGCCACGCACGCAGACCGTGGAAGGGAAGGGACGCGCGGGGATCATGCGCGTGCCGTTCGAGCTCAGACAGCGGTTCGACTACCAGAGTGTGAACGCGGACATGAAAGTGCCACCAATCCAGTTGGCATTGACGGACACCGCTCACGGCGTCGACGCACGCAAGGCGCGGCGCACGGAACGTGATAGCGCCTGCGCGAGCGGAGCGACGTACCGCGAGACGCGCAGACTGGCTCATGAGAACGCAATCGCGGTAATGGTGCGTGTACCGTGCGACACGGCGTCGCTCGCGCGATCGCCGTCGCTACCTGGCTCCATCTACGACCGGCCGGATTCGCTGTTTGGCGACAGGGACGTCGACGCGCTCATTGCGAACGCACTGTCGCTGCAGCGACAGGCCGGAAGCAACGGCACGGCCGCGCCAGTGTTTCAGTATGGCCTCACGATGTCGCGGTACAATCGCGTCGAGGGGCTGTCCACCGGGATCCGCGTCGACCAGGATCTCGGCAGCGGATATTCGGGACACGCGCTCGGACGGATAGGAATGGATCTGTCGCCCAATGCGGAGGTCGGTTTGTCGCGCACGAACGGGCGGGAGACGTATTCGCTGAACGCTTACCGCCGCCTCAACTCGGCGAACGACTGGGCACGTGACCCGTTCAGTTTGAGCTCTTCACTTTCAGCGCTGCTCTTCGGCCATGACGACGGCGTGTATTACCGATCGTGGGGCGTCGAGCTGTTGCACGAGCAGCAGGGCGGCCTGTTCGACAGCTGGAGGTTGTTCGGCGAGCAGGAGTTCAACGCGAAGGTGACCACGCGGTACTCGCTCGCCGGACGGCTCAGCGGTGGCTACTTCCCGGACAACATTGCGGTGACGAGGGGAAGCGTCGCGGGGCTCGCGCTCCGACGGCGCGGCTCGCTCGGCGAGGACCCCGACGCATTCCGCGCATTCTCGGACGTTCGAATCGAGGGCGCGGCCGGATCTTTCGATTACACGCGGGCGATGGCTGATGTCACGCTGATGCGTCCGGTTGCTGGATTGCTCGATGCAGCGCTCACGTTGAGTGGCGGAACTTCGGCTGGAACCGTGCCCACCCAGCGGCTCTGGTATCTCGGAGGAACCTCCACAGTGCGGGGCCAGGACGTGGGTGTCGCGGTTGGAGACGCCTACTGGTTAACGCGCCTGGAGCTTGCCGCAGGCTCGGTGTTCGCGCGACCGGTGGTGTTTGGCGACCTGGGTTGGGCTGGCGACCGGCATTCATGGCGTTCGGGCGTGGTCCCCGTCAGCGGGGCCGGCATCGGCGGCTCGTTCATGGACGGGCTTGTCAGGATGGACCTTGCCAAGGGGATACGGCCCCGCGGCGGCGTGAGGGCGAGCCTGTATCTGGACGCCCGCTTCTAGATAGGTTAACCTCCATAGCTGTATCAGAAGCGCCGTAGCCCATACTCAGAGGACCGTATCTCCAAAGAAGACCTGATCGAGCTCGAAGGGACCGTCACGGAAGTACTGCCCAGCACGTCGTTCCGTGTTACGCTCGACAACGGCGCGGCAGTACTCGCGACCATTGCCGGGAAGCTGCGCCGATTCCGGATCCGCATCCTTGAAGGGGATCGCGTGACCGTCGAGGTGTCACCGTACGACCTCACACGTGGCCGAATAACCTACCGCCACAAGGTGTGACCAATTCCCGCGAGAGCGGGAATCTTTGTTTGTGGACTGAGGGGTCAGCTGACGAACTCCCATCATGAGCGCTGTCGAAGCCGAATGGCTGTGGGGCTGGGATGCCACTCCCGGAATAGTGTCAGTGCACGCGACACTGGAGGGGCAGGCAACTGTGTGGCGCCGGATCCCGCAGACCGGGGCGCTCGTTCGGGATTCCGAGCGCTTCAGGCCGTGGCTGCTGCTGGCGCACGCCGACCTACCTCCAGACAGTTCCGCCGGTAGCTCGTCGAGCGACTCGGGGCGCACCGTGAACGGGGTTCGAGGGTTCCAGCATCGCGAGCTCGACGGACCCGGCGAGCTGCGTCATCTCGTAAGCGCCGACGACGGGCGCGCGCTCACAGCTGCGGTGCTCAGCGCTGCATCTGCGCGACTCGGAAAGAGAGTGGGGCACCTGGCCGAGTTGGGTCAGCAAAATGTACTGTCTCTCCCACCCGAGGAGCAGTACCTCGTCGCGTCCGGCCGCACGTACTTCCGCGGTCTGCCGTACGAGCAACTGCAGCGGCTCCAGTTCGATCTCGAGACGACGGGTCTCGATGCAGCGCACGACCGGATCTTCATGATTTCTGTCCGCTACCACAGTGGCAAGACCGAAGTGCTCGAAGCGGCCGACGATACGAGCGAGGCCGAGGAGCGGCTGATCAGATTGCTGCTGCAGCGCGTGCAGGAAGCCGATCCGGATGTTATCGAGAATCACAACCTGCAGGGGTTCGATCTTCCGTTTCTCGCTGTACGTGCCAGAAAGCTGGGCATCACGCTCGCACTTGGACGCGTGCGCGGGTCGGGTCTAACGCAACGCGCGGCAAGACGCGGCACACTGGCCGGCACGTACGGCGGTGACCCGTCGGAGCGGCGGCGCATTCGCTATGTGGCGCCGGGCCGGGAGTTGATCGACACGATGGACGCAGTGCGGCGGCACGATTTCTCTACGCGTGATTTCCCGGGCCATGGTCTCAAGGCGGTTGCAAAGCATCTCGGTGTCGCGTCGCCTGAACGCGAGTATGTGCGCGGTGATCTGATCTACAGCACGTATGTCACCGATCCCGAGCGTATTCGCCGCTATGCAACCGACGACGTGATCGAAGTCGCCGCGATCTCGCGGCTGCTCGGCGGCGCCGCGTTCGCGCTCGCGCAGATGGTCCCGCGCAGATACGACCGGCTCGCCGACGCCGGTGCGGCGACGGGCGTGATCGACCCGCTGCTTGTGCGAGCGTATCTTCACGCGGGAATGGCGCTTCCTGCCCATCGGGACAGCGACGGTACTACGCACAGCGGCGCGGCGCTGTATCTCTTCGCGTCGGGTGTCGCGAAACGCGTGGTGAAGGCTGATGTCGCGAGTTTGTATCCATCGCTCATGCGCGCGTACCGCATCGGTCCGTCGCGCGACCGACTCGGCGCGCTGCTGGCGCTCGTCGATACGCTCGTCGATCGCCGGCTTGCGGCAAAGGTGAAAGCCCGCGACGCCGCACCCGGATCCGCTGAGCGTTACACGGAAGAAGCGATGTCCGCCGCGCTCAAGATCGTCGTCAACTCCGCGTATGGCTATCTGGGCGCGGGTGGGCTCACGCGCTTTGCTGACATTCACGCCGCCAACGAAGTCACGCGGCGCGGCCGGGAGGTGCTCGTGCTGATGTGTCGAGAACTGGCGGTGCGGGGCGTGACGCTGCTCGAGGCAGATACGGACGGAGTCTACTTCGCGGTTCCCGAGCACTGGAGCGAGACCGACGAGCGGCGTGTGGTTAGCGAAGTCGCCGCGCTCCTTCCGACGCTGGTGCAGCTGGAGTTCGAGGGACGGTACGCGGCGATGCTGTCGCACGAGCCCAAGAACTACGCGCTGCTGCGTTACGACGGCACGCTGCTGCTGAAGGGAGTCGCGTTCAGATCGAGCCGGTCAGAGCCATTCGGGGAGGCGTTCCTCAAACACGCGATACGCCATCTCCTGGTCGGCGACATCGTCGCCGTACGCGACGTATTTGTTCTGACGATCGCGGCGTTGCGGGCGCATGCGCTGCCGACATATGAAGTATCCTCGCGCGTGCGACTGACCAAGTCGCCCGGGGAGTACCTGGCGACACGAATAAAACGGCGAGAGCTGCCGTATGAGGCGCTGCTCACGAGTGGCCGCAACGAGTGGAGCGTTGGGGACCGCATTCGGGTGTACCGCAAGCAGACCGGGGAGGGAGCGACGGTCGCCTTCTCACGCGAGGAAGCCACTGCGGGCGATGCGCGTGACTACGACGCGGAATACTACGCAAAGCTGCTGCGCACGAGCTACGCGGAGCGGCTGGTCCGGGCGTTCAAGCCGGAGGACTTTTCCCTCCTGTTCGCCGCAACCGACCAGTTATCGCTCTTCGAATCGTCGGTGGACGAAATACATCCCATCCTGACGAAACACGATCCCCTACGCGTCCAAATCAGCCGCGATGTGTAGCGACCAGGGCGGCACGTAAGCACCTGTGGGCCAAAGTGTGCAAGATCGGGAGCCGGTGGCGTCTCCATGCAGCGATCCTTCCGATTGGAGATTACAATGCGCGCCACCGAGATTGTCACCCGTAACGCCGCCATGCTGTTCGCCGCAGTCGCCATGTCGAGCGCTGCGACATCTGCGCAGGGCGTACTGATTCCGCACTGCGGACCCTCAGTGGACTGCATTCCCAGGCCATGCGTATCCGATAGAGCGTGCGAGCAGCCGTGGAGCGCCCTGGTAACAAGGTCCGCGTCGAACGTGACGGTGAAGCTGAGCGACGGTGTGCTGCACTACGAAGTGGATGAGACCTTCGTGAACAACGGCGGCCGCATCGGCGAGGCGGACTACATCTTTCCACTCCCGAAGAACGCGGCGTTTGCCGACCTGAAACTCTCGATCAACGGAGAGCTGGTCGGCGGCGAAACCATGGACGCCCAGCACGCACGCGCGATCTACGAGGAGATAGTCAGACGCCAGCGCGATCCGGCTCTGGTGGAGTGGATGGGCTATGGCATGCTCCGTACGCGGATCTTTCCCATTCTTCCGCGCGAGCAGAAGCGAGTTGTCATTCATTTCGACCAGATCGCGGAACGCGAAGGAGACGCGCTACGCATCGACTACGTGAAGGGCGGTCCGTTGACACAACCCTTCATACGGAATGTGAGCAACGGAGCTTCGGCAACTGGCTCGTCATTCACGCTTGAGTATGACGAGTTCGGCAAGTACGGGACAGCATATTCGCCCACGCACGAGCTTCGCGTGGACAATCACGATCGTATTAGGAGCGTCGTCGCGACGGGAGCGGCGCCGGTGATAACGATCCTCGTTCCTGCGGCGCGGGCGAGCACTGAGCCGGCGATAACACTTCTCGCAAGCAATAATGGGATCGACGACGGGTTCGCTCTGATCAATCTCGTCCCGCCCGTAGCAGCGCGGGCTGTCGCTCCCCGTGACATTACGTTTGTTCTGGACGTGAGTGGCTCGATGTCGGGTCGCAAGATTGAGCAGGCGCGGGCAGCTGGAAGGCAGTTGCTCGCCACGCTTGCTCCGCGCGACAGGTTCCGGCTCATCGATTTCTCAACCGACGTTCGCAGCTTTCGCACCGGATTCGTTGCTGCGAACTCCGAAAATGTGCACGCCGCACTGCAGTATCTCGACCAGCTCTCGGCGAGTGGTGCGACCAACATCTCCGGCGCGCTGTCGGAAGCGCTTCGCTACGAACGCGACGACTCGGACGTCAGGAGGCTTCGCATTGTATTGTTCCTCACCGACGGAATGCCGACCATTGGTGAGCACAATGCGGATGCGATCGCCGCACAGGTCACGAACACGCGAGGGTCCGCACGCGTATTCACATTCGGACTTGGCGCCGACGTGAACGCGTCGCTTCTGGAGCAGCTCGCGTTGCAGGGGCGCGGGACCGCGCAATTCGTCCGTCCAGGCGAGGATGTGGAGCGTGCCGTGTCCGTGGTCGCGGGCAGGCTCACCAACCCCGTTGCTACCGATGTGCGAATCACGGCGGATGGTGCGCGTCTTTCAAAGATCCTGCCGGGCGGACCGATAGACGTGTTCGCTGACCAGAACGTAATCGTCCTTGCACGCTACTCGGGCGCCGGACCGGTAACGCTGCATTTTGATGGATCCTCTGCGAGCGGCCCGGTTCACTGGGCGCAGCGTGTGAACTTTCCGCGAAGTGAACGCGGCAACGAGTTCATCGCGAGACTCTGGGCGACGCAGCGGGTGGGATATCTGAGCGCCGAGAGGAGACGAGCGGGTCCCAGCGGCGAACTCGATGACGAGATACGATCACTTGGTGTGACATACGGAATTCCGACCGAGCTCACGTCCTTCCTGGTCCAGGAGCCCGCGACTGTGACAGTTGCGCAGGGGCACGAGGTGCGTGCTGGGACAGCAGGACGCGGATCGGTCGTCGCATTGAATGCTGCACCTGCAGCCGCCTTCGAGGCTGCAAGACAGGCGACCTCGCTGCGGGCCGCGACGACATTGGCAGCGGCAGATGCAGCGTCTATCCCGATGAATGCGGCGAATGACGGCAAAGCGCATTCCGTGGTGCGCGCGGGCAGCGTTCAATTCGCACTGTCAGGCGGCGTGTGGACCGATGTACGTTTGCTCGGACCCTCGGGTGAGGGCGGCGCCGCAAACGTCCATATGGCGCGCGTCCGCATCCAGGCGTTCTCGCCGGCATATTTCAGGGTGCTGGAACTCGTACCGTTGCTGCAGCCCATGCTCGCACTTGGAGAGAACGTGATTGTCGCGGGCAGGAACGTGATACTGGAAGTCACCCCTGCTGGGCTGACCAGCCTTGGCGCGCACGAGGCTGCGCTCGTGTGCGCTGGATGGTGACCGGCCGGTGACCGACATCGATCGGTTGTTTCGCGAGTATCACGCGACGCTCGTGCGCTATCTGACGCGGCGGCTTGGTGACCGTGACTGGGCGGAAGAGGTGGCACAGGAGACGTTCGTACGTGCGCTGCGGCAGGGGACGCTCCGGAACGAGCGCGCGTGGCTGTTCACCGTTGCTAACAATCTCGTCAGGGACGATGCGAGACGTGCAATGCGCCACCGTCAGCGTCTGACTCTGCTGCGTGACGAGCAGGCGGTTGAAGCTGAGCTTGGCGAGGATGTGGACGATTGCGAGTTTGTGACGGCCGACCGCGCGCGCGCGACAGCGAGCGCCCGCCAGGCAGTAGACAGTCTTGCTGAGCGAGACAGGATGGCGCTGTTGCTGCGTGAGGAAGGATTGGACTACGCCGAAATCGCGGCAGCGCTGGATCTTTCGGCGGGATCGGTGGGAACTACGCTATCGCGCGCGCGTCGCAGGTTGGTGCGCGCGTACGAGGATTTGCAGACGCGAGCAGCGGGATCCGGGAGAGAGAATCATGGGTGAAGACTGGAAGGCAAAATCGGCGCACCCTGACGAAGGCACGATTCACGCGTGGCTCGACGGGGCGTTGGACCACGGCGAGGGCGACAGCGTGGACGAGCACGTGGCTGCTTGCGGTGAGTGCTCGCGAGCTGCCGCCGAGGCGCGAGGGATTATTGCAGCCTCGACGCGCATACTCACTGCGCTGGACGACATCCCCAGAGATGTAATTCCGGGAGATCGTTTCAGGGTGGCCTCGGCAGCGAATGTCCCGCCTGAGCGAAGGCGGTACGGCCGGTTGTACTCACTCAGTGCCGCAGCAGCAGTGCTGTTGCTGGCCGGTGCGCTTGTGTTGCAGCGGAGTCCGAGTCCGGTGATGGCGCCGCGGGTACCGTTGGCCACGCAATCGCCCATCAATACCAATGAGAACAAGCCGAATAGCGCGGCATCCGTAGCCGCAGCTCGGAGACCGGACGCCTCGTCGCTGCCACTGGCTCGCGCGGTGGATGCGGCGCGAGGGTCGGCGGGCGCAGGCAGGTCGAATACAGCCGGAGAGGTTGCGCGAGTCGAGAAACCTCGCGCTGTACAAGTGCGTGCGACCACCGATGTTGCTGCAGTGCCAACGGCCGTCGCGGGCGCCACCGACTCAGTCACGATTGCGGGGCGCGTGGCCGAGGCGCGGACGGTCGCTCCGCCTGCTCTCGAAGCGTCGGCAGTAACTGCTGCTTCAGCAAACGTTGCTCCCGTTAGTGCTGCAACCGTGAATGGTGCGACGGTACGTGTTGCGGCCGTGAATGCCGCAACGGTCCGTGCTGCAACTGACAGTGCGTCGCTGACCGTCAAAGCTCCAACGCTGGTGGGCGCACGAACGATTTCGAGCGCCGAGTCCACCGAAGTCGGCGCAAGAATTCGGCGCACGGTGTTCCAACTCGCGTCAGGGAAGCGTGTTACCCTGGTGGAACGTAGGCCGGCGTTCGGCGCGGGATCGAGCAGTCTTCGGCCGCCTGCGCTTGCTGCTGCCGATCTGAAACGCACTCCGTCGATTTCATGGGTTGCCAAGGACGGCACGCTTCTGGTCCTCTCGGGCGACGTGCCCGAGCCGGAGCTTCAGCGGCTGGAGAGCCAGATCGTGCGGTGATGGCCGGGCCGGGGGCGAACAGTAGTCCAGGACTTGCGGCCGATCCCGGAAGCCCGCGAGTCCGCTTCTCCTGGCAGTCGCTGATCGCGTTGGGGCGAGTCGCTCGGGCAGCCGGGTGGTTGGTAGCTGCCTCTTGACGCGCCCAGCGAAGTCGCACACTTTCTGGGACGTGTAAGCGGTTTCATAATCTATAAGATTCCATGAAACCGCTTACACGGGTTTCTAACGAGGGCGCCGAGCATGGTGGAGAAGGCGACGAGAGGGCCACGTACCGAAGGTGAAGCGACGACCATCAAGGACGTTGCGCGCGCTGCTGGTGTGTCCGTCGCCACGGTCTCGCGGGTGCTGAACGGGAGTGCGCCGGTGCTCGAGCCTACCAGGCGCCGCATACTTGACGCCGCATGTGAGCTGCGTTTCACCCCGAACGCGTCGGCCCGCTCGCTCAGCACGCGACGCACCGCGGCGCTTGGTGTCGTGCTTCCCGACTTGCATGGTGAGTTCTTCTCGGAACTGCTTCGCGGGATCGACCGGACCGCGCAGACCCATGGTCGCCATCTGCTGGTCTCAAGTTCGCATCACGGCGCCCGAGGAATGAGCGAGGCCCTTCGCGCGATGCACGGGCGGGTGGACGGATTGATAGTCATGGCACCCGATCTCCCTGCCGACGGGTTGATCGAGGCTTTGCCGCATACGATTCCCACGGTTCTGGTCAACTGCGCCGTGGTGCGTGTCCCAACGGAACTTCGCGTGGATTCTCTCGCGGTGGACAACTTCGGCGGGTCGGTTGCGATGGTGGAGCACCTCGCGTCGCTCGGACATCGCCGGATCGCCTTCATCGCCGGCGCGGCGCATAACGAGGATTCCGCCGAGCGACAGCGCGGTTTCCGTCACGCGATGAAGAGCCTCGGGCTGGCTGCGCCGCCCGAGTATCAGCCTCGCGGTGATTTCGCGGAAGAAGGGGGCAGGTCCGCGGCGGCAACGCTGATGAATCTCTCTGCGCCACCAACTGCGATCTTCGCCGCGAACGACATGATGGCGCTGGGAGCAATGGCGTGCGTGCGGGATCGTGGCATGGACGTGCCAGACGACATCGCCATCGCCGGATTTGACGACATTCCGGCAGCGCGCTACGTAACGCCATCGCTGACGACGGTCCGGGTCGATGTCGAGGCGCTGGGGGCGCGTGCCACGCAGCTGCTCGTCGGCCGGATGATCGACCAGGTTCAACCCGGCAACGCAGGACGTTCCGAGACCGGATCGCGGCAGGTGGTTCCGAGCATGCTTGTAATTCGTGGCTCGAGCGCGCGCGATGTAGCAGTGCCGCGAGTGAGTGCAGTACCAGGTCCAGGCGTTCGTATAGGCGCCGGCATTACATCGCCCCGAACGCCGCCGGGGACAACCAACCCAATTGCGGCCAACCAGGAGCCCGTATCATGATTATCCAGTTAGCCAGCGTGTCTCGCTGGGCATGGCGCAGAAGTGCGAGAACTCTTGTATTCGCGCTGGTAGCCGCAGTTGGCATATCGGTCGATGCTGTCCCGGCCAGTGCGCAGACATCCTCCGCTTCATTGAGCGGATACGTGCGGAATGCCAATGGCGAGCCGCTTAGCGGAGCGGAGGTCGGTGCGCGGTCCGTGGGCACAAACGCGCTTCGCGGGTCGACCACCAACGCCAATGGCTTCTACTACATCGGCGGCTTGGTACCGGGCCAGTACGATGTGACACTTCGATCCATAGGTTTTGCCCCGCAGACGCGCAGGGTTTCGTTGTTCGTGGGTCAGACGCTCAAGCTGGACCTCAGCTCTTCGGCCGTAGCGACCCAGTTGAGCGGCGTTCAGGTCACAGCGGCCGCCGCCGGAAGCGGTGGCGACGTGCGTTCCACCGAGACGGGCATCAACGTCACGCAGGCCCAGATCAACAATCTTCCAACGCCGAGCCGCAACTTCCTCGATCTGGCGCAGCTCGCGCCTGGCGTCACCGTCACGCAGGACAGGCTCAACGGAACGGGTAAGGAATTTTCCGCGGGCGCGCTTCCCGCTGAGCAGATCAATGTCTTCATCGACGGCGCCAGCTACAAGAACGACATCATCACCGGAGGCGTCGCTGGCCAGGATGCGAGTCGCGGCAATCCTTTTCCGCGCAACGCGATCCAGGAGTTCCGAGTCATCACGAACAATTTCCGCGCCGAGTACCAGAAAGCGGCGAGCGCGATTATCACGGCGGTAACGAAGTCGGGAACGAACGAGTGGCACGGCAGCCTTTTCGCCGACATCCAGAACCAGAACTTCGTCTCGCTGGACACGTTCCAGATCGCAGCAAAGCAGACCAAGCCGAGCTACAAGCGCTACCTGACCGGCATCAGCGCTGGTGGACCGATCGTGAAGGACAAGCTCTTCTTCTTTGGCTCCTATGAGGGCAATTACCAGGACCGGAACGCGCTGACGACGTTCGGAGGCACGCCCGCCAACTTCCCGTCGTACGTGCAGCCGTTCAACAATTCGGCGAGGGTCGCTCCGTTTCGGGAAAATCTTGGTTTCGGCAAGCTCACCTGGATCGCGAGCAGCGCGAACCAGGTCGAGGTTTCGGGCGATCTGCGGCACGAGACTGACACGCGCGGCTTCGGCGGTCAGTTCGGTGATGTGTGGCGCGCATACAGCGGCGGCGAGAATCACATCAACAACGTTTACACTGGGCGAATCAAGGACACATACTCCGGCAACGGATGGACGAACGAGGCTCTCCTCGCCTATCAGCATTACCTGTGGAACCAGAACCCGATCAACTTTACCGATCCGGCTCAGGTATCCTACGGCGAGTACTGGATTGGTGGGGACGATGCAGCACAGGCGCTTACGCAGAACAGGACGTCGCTACGCGATGACTGGACGTATCACAACTTCCACGCGGCGGGTGATCACGTCATCAAGATTGGCGCGAACTATGATTTCACGCGCTACGACATGAACAAGCAGTTGAATGACAACCCGACGTTCGTCTACAACTCGAGCAACAACTATCAGACCCCCGTACAGGCGATCTACGGCTACGGCAACGGCGACATCAAGCAGAACAACAACCAGGTCGGCTTCTACGGCCAGGACACGTGGAACCCGACGCAACGGCTGACGTTCGACATCGGCGTTCGTTGGGATGTGGAAACCGGAATGTTCAACCGGAGCTATGTGACGCCGCAGGCGGTCCGTGACTCGATCACGGCATACGCCAGCAAACTGTACATACCGATAGATCCGAACCGCTACTTCACGAACGGCACACAGCGAGGTCTGTTCCTCGGGGGCGTGCAGCCACGTTTCGGGGCGAACTATCTGCTCGACAAGGCAGGCAAGACCGCGGTGTTCGCCAGCATCGGCAAGTTCTACGATCGTCTGGAGTACAACGCAACGCTCGACGAAACGTACCGCAGACAGCATCCGATCTATCGCATCAACTTCGCGCCTGGCGCGACCGGTGCGAACAACACGTTTGCCTGGAGTCCCAGCTACTTCAGCCGGTCGGGGCTCAACAGTCTCGTGACGAGCTCGACTCCGCCGGCGCAGGAGGTATATCTGATACCGAATGACCTCAAGCCGCCGAATTCGAATCAGTGGAGCGTCGGGGTTCGACACGACTTTGGCGGATTCAATGGATCCCTGACGTACAACGGGACGCGCAGCTACAACGGCTTCAGCTTCGAGTGGGCGAACGTCAACTACAACCCGGTGACGAACGACTGCTGCATCAGTTCGAATGTTCCGGCCTATCAGAACGTCCTTGTAGGCAACAACAGCGTGCGCACCTGGTACGACGCGCTGCTGATGCAGCTCAATCGGCCGTACGCCAGAAACGCCGATGGCTGGGGCTGGGGCGGCGGCATCGCGTACACCCTTTCACGTGCGGATCAGGAGGGCAACGACCTGTTCAGCTTCCCGGAGGTGCGCGCATACGGAAACTCGCGCCATCCGACGGGTAACGACCGCCGTAACCAGTTTGTGTTCAACTGGATCACGGATATTCCCTACGCCTGGGGTATCCAGTTCAGCGGGCTGGCTCAGCTGCAATCGGGCGCCGCATATCAGGAAGCGCAGTTTGTGCCACTGCCGAACAATCAGGGCAACCAGCGCCAGATCGTCGGTTACGTGCGTACTCCGTGGTTCAAGAACGTGGACCTGCGCTTCCGCAAGGACTTCCTCAACCTCAACGGTAACAGGGCGGGCATCACGGCGTCCGTCTTCAACGTGCTCAACGTGCAGAACCTCGGCTGCTACGACGGGACCTTCGCGAACCCGGGATCGTCGGCCGGCGCGACGGTACCAAATACGCACTTTGGGATGGCTGGCTGCACCATCAGCGACCCGCGCAGGCTACAGGTCGGTCTGACCTACGATTATTGAGTGACCGCCGCTGCCCGGCAGCAGCCACGCAGTAGCCATTGACGCTACTGGCTGGCCGCTGCCTGGCAGCGCGTAACACCCACCACCTCCGCTCCTCAAGAAGCGATGCGTCTCTCAGCAGGTGTCGCGCGGCTGGTCTTCCGATACTGTCGCATCGCGCGTCTCGGCAGTGCGACGCTGTTGACGCTCGCGGCATCCGTGGCGTGTTCTGGCGCGAGGCGCGCAGGCGCTTCCGACGCGATAGTTCCTGCAAGGCTCACGCGTGCCGACAGCGCATTCGCGGACACGCTTCAACAACGCACGTTCATGTATTTCTGGGACACCGCAAATCGCCGGAACGGTCTGGTGCCCGACCGCTGGCCGACGCCGTCATTCTCCAGCGTGGCGGCCGTTGGTTTCGCGCTCACGACGTATCCCATTGCAGTCGAGCACGGCTGGGTCACCCGGGAGCAGGCGCAGGCGCGTGTGCTCACCACGCTCCGCTTCTTCTGGAACGCGCCACAGGGGCCGCAGCGGTCCGGCGTCACGGGTTATCACGGATTCTTCTACCATTTTCTCGATATGCAGCGCGGTGAGCGCTTCGAGCAGGTCGAGCTCTCAACTATCGACACGGCGCTGCTGCTGGCAGGTGCACTCTTCTGCCGCCAGTACTT
Organism: Gemmatimonadota bacterium; assembly: GCA_030854055.1. Classification (GTDB taxonomy): domain Bacteria; phylum Gemmatimonadota; class Gemmatimonadetes; order Gemmatimonadales; family Gemmatimonadaceae; genus Fen-1247. The sequence continues at coordinate 40,379 of JALYTX010000076.1, forward strand.
TAGCGGCGCGAACGCGAGTGATTCAACGATCCGCGCACTCGCGGATTCGCTGTATTACCGTGCGGATTGGAGCTGGGCGCGCGATGGCGACAGTACGCTCAGCATGGGCTGGCGTCCCGATCCGGCAATGTACCAGAACGATCGCGGCTTCATAACAACCCACTGGCGCGGCTACGACGAGGGGATGCTTGTCTACGTTCTCGCCATGGGCTCTCCGACGCATCCAATCAGCGCGAGCGCATGGGACGGTTGGACCGCGACCTACAGGTGGGCGGACTTCGAGGGAGAAGGCTTTCTTCAGTTTCCGCCGTTGTTTGGCCACCAGTACTCGCACGTATGGATCGATTTCAGGGGGATCGCAGACGCGTATATGCGCGAGCGCGGCTCCGATTACTTCCAGAACTCGCGGAAGGCTGTGCTCTCGCAGTGGCGGTACGCGATCGCGAATCCCAGTGCGTGGCGAGGGTACGACGCGAGCACATGGGGCCTGTCTGCGAGCGACGGCCCTCTCGACTCCACGTTCATGGTGGGCGGCAGGAGCCGAACGTTTCACACCTACTGGGCGCGCGGCGCATCAGCGACGGAGGTGCGCGACGACGGCACCATCGCCCCAACGGCAATAGGGGGGTCCATTGCCTTTGCACCCGAGCTGACGATACGTTCGTTGAGAGCGATGCGAACGCAGTACGGCGACTCGCTTTTCTCACGCTACGGGTTTGTCGACGCGTTCAATCCGACGCTGGATTTCGACGTAACGCCGCTGCATCACGGCTACGTAGTTCCGGGTCTCGCGTGGTTCGATCACGACTACCTGGGGATCGATCAGGGCTCCATCGTATCGATGATCGAGAACGAGCGCACGGCTCTGGTCTGGCGCATGATGCGCGACAACCCGTACGTGGTGCGCGGACTCTGTCGCGCTGGTTTCCGAGGTGGATGGCTGCAACAGCGTTGCGGCGGTTTGGAATGACTCTGTGACAGCTGCGCAGCTCTCCGGTGGCTCTGGTGCGCTGTTGCGACGCAGCAAGTTGCGTCGCAACATGCTGCTTGTTCTGGCGCTCGCTGTAATTGCCGCTGCGAGTGCTGCTGCGGTCGCGTGCTCGGGAGCCGGCGATGCCAATACCATCCGCTTCTGGGGACTGGGGCGTGAAGGCGAAGTGGTGCAGTCGCTCGTGCCGGAGTTCGAGCGGCGGAATCCGGGGATTCATGTGCGCGTGCAACAGATCCCATGGACCGCCGCACACGAGAAGCTGCTCACGTCCTTCGTCGGGGACGCTACTCCTGACGTCGCGCAGCTCGGCAATACCTGGGTACCGGAGTTCGCCGCGCTCGGCGCGCTCGAGCAGCTCGATGGTGCGTTGCACGGGTCCTCGGAGATCGCACCTGCTGCGTATTTCAGCGGGATCTGGGCGACCAACGTGGTGAACGGCCACACGTTTGGTGTGCCGTGGTACGTAGACACCAGAGTGCTATACTACCGTAAGGACCTCCTCGCGCGCGCCGGATATTCGTCGCCGCCGACCACGTGGACGACCTGGATCGATGCGCTCAGGCGTGTTAAGGCGCTGGGCGAGCCTACGGAATATGGCGTGTTGCTTCCGCTCGACGAGTGGAACCAGCCGGTGATCTTTGGACTGCAGAACGGAGCGACTCTTCTGGCTGACGGTGGGCGAAAGGGCGCGTTTGAGGATCCGCGATTCCGCGAGGCGTTCAGTTTCTACGTCGGGTTGTTCAGGAGCGGCCTCGCGCCCAGAGTGTCCAACACGCAGATATCGAACGTGTACCAGGAGTTCGATCGCGGACGGTTCGGTTTCTATCCAAGCGGGCCGTGGAACATCGGTGAGTTCAGACGTAGGCTTCCTGCATCGGATCAGGACAAGTGGGCCACGACGCCCCTGCCGGGTCCAACCGAGACGACCAGCGGGCTTTCGATGGCTGGCGGCGCCAGCCTCGTGGTGTTCCGTCAATCGTCGCACAAGCAAGCTGCGTGGAAGTTCGTCGAGTATCTCTCCGAGCCCGCGCAGCAGCTGAAGTTTTACGAACTGACAGGTGATCTTCCGGCGCGCACGGAGGCCTGGAAGTCGCCTGCGATTGCCAACGACCCCGCGACGCGCGCTTTCGGTTTCGCGCTTCAACGCTCCGTACCGCTTCCCCAGGTACCCGAGTGGGAGGAGATCGCGCAGCGCGTTTCACAGTACGCGGAACAATCCGCGCGCGGGCGCATGTCCATCGACGCGTCGCTCGCGCAGCTGGACCACGATGTGGACGGGATACTTGCAAAGCGGCGCTGGGTGCTGGATCGCCTTCAGCGCGATAGCGTTTCAGCTGCCCGCCGAGGCGGCTCTTGACGGGTCGGACGGTGGAGCAAGCGCAGCGTCGCGCTGGCTGGCTTTTCACCGGACCAGCGCTGGGGTTGATCGCGGTGTTCTTTCTGCTGCCCGTGATCGCGTCGCTGCTCCTCAGCCTGACTGACTTTGATATCTACGCGATAGCCGACCTGCGCAACACGCGGCTCATCGGGCTGCAGAACTACGTGGCGCTATTCAGGAATCCGCTTTTCTGGACTGCGCTCGAGAACACCTTTTACTTCGCACTGGTCGGCGGTCCGCTCACGATCTGCGCATCGCTCGGAACCGCTCTGCTGGTGAACTCCAGGCTCACGCCGCTCAAGCCGGTGTTCCGGACGATCTACTTCGTTCCCTTCGTAACGACGCTCGTCGCGGTGGCAGTCGTCTGGCGCTACCTGTATCACCCGCGCTACGGCCTGCTGAACTACGCGCTCGGCGCGCTCCATGTCGCGCCGATAGACTGGCTCGGCGATCCGCGCTGGGCGATGCCCGCGATAATCCTGATGGCAGTATGGAAGAACTTCGGCTACAACATGCTCATCTGCATTGCGGGGCTGCAAAGCGTGCCGGAGGAATTGTACGAAGCGGCTTCCCTGGACGGTGCGACCGCCTGGCAGCGATTTCGATACGTGACTCTCCCAATGCTACGGCCAACGCTCGTGTTCGTGGCCGTGGTCACGATGATAGGCTACTTCCAGCTGTTCGCCGAGCCGTACGTCATGACGCAGGGCGGCCCATTGCGAAAGACCACCAGCCTCGTGCTGCTCATGTACGAGGAGGGCTTCCGTTGGTGGCGCATGGGAAGCGCCGCCTCCATGGCCTTCGTCCTTTTCGCGATCATAGGAAGCGCGTCGGCGATTCATGCGTGGCGGTCGCGTGCCCGGGGCGTAGCATGAGCGCGACGCGCAGCTCGCGAGCCGGAGTTGCACGCGCCGCGACGTACATCGCGCTTGCGCTCGGAAGTATCGTTGCGCTCGGGCCGCTGTTGTGGATGCTATCGGCGTCGGTAATGGCGACGGGAGAGGCGAGCGCCTATCCACCGCGGTTCATCCCCCGCCAAGTCACGTTCGAGCACTACCGCGCGCTGTTCACGCGCCTGAACGTCGGTCACTCGCTCTGGAACAGCGTCCTCATCGCCACTGCCGTGACCGTCCTGTCGCTGTTCATCAACGCGGCTGCCGGATACGCTTTCGCGAAGCTGCGTTTTCGCGGCCGAGAGCGAACATTCAGACTTCTGACGCTCGGCCTGCTCATACCGACCCAGGTCGCAATGTTTCCGCTGTTTCTGCTGCTCAAGGAGCTGCACCTCGTTAACACCTACTGGGGCGTGATCATACCTGGTCTGGCGAGCATTTTCGGAATCTTTCTCGTGCGGCAGTACGCGCTGTCCATCCCCGACGATCTGTTGGATGCGGCGCGAATGGACGGGGCCAGCGAGCTTCGCGTCTTTCTGTCGGTCGTGTTGCCGGTGATCCGTCCGATCCTGGCGACGCTGTCCATCTGGACATTTCTTGCTACGTGGAACGACTTCCTCTGGCCGCTCGTCGTGCTGAGCGACGACCGGCGCTATACGCTGCCCGTCGCGCTAGCGAGTCTCGTTGGTGAGCACGTGCAGGACACTGAGTTGATGATGGCGGGCTCAGTCGTCACGGTGCTCCCCGTTCTCATCGTCTTTCTGGCGTTGCAACGGTACTACATAAGCGGCGTCACGGCCGGCAGCGTAAAGTGAGCCATCGGCGGTGACTCTCGCAGTGTTACGATGCGCGATCACGCTAATCAGCGCCGCCACCGTGCTCCGCGCGCCGACTATTGTGGCCTGCCGTGCAATCGAGCCGCCTGGAGCAAGTTCACCGGTGGTGATCGACGACTTTCGTGACGTCAGTCACTGGAAGGCTGCGCCTTCCGACGGGGTATCGCTCGCGCTCGCATCGGACAGTATGGGCGGCGAGCGCGCCATGCGGCTGGATTTCGACTTCCACGGTGGCGGCGGCTACGCGGTTGCGCACCGCGCCGTCTCGCTCGACTTTCCGGCGAATTACGAGCTCAGCTTTGACATCCGCGGCAACGCGCCGACCGAGAATGTGGAGGTGAAGTTTGTCGACGCGAGCGGCGAAAACGTGTGGTGGGTCAACCGGCGCGACTACGCGTTCAGCGACCGGTGGACACGTTTCACTATAAAGCGCCGGCAGGTTTCGTTCGCATGGGGCCCGCGCGGCGGTGGAGAGCTGACGCACGCGGCCGCGCTGGAGATATCAGTAACCGCTGGGAGTGGCGGAAAGGGATCGATCCGGATAGGTAACCTGGTCTTGACACCCGAACCTGTCGTGCCGCTTCGTCCGCCATCACCGCGGGCGACGGCGAGCGCGAGCATTGCGGGATCGCCCGCCGCGTATGCGGTGGACGGAAGCCAGGCGACCATCTGGCGGAGCGGTGAATCGAGCCGCGCGACCCTCACGATCGATCTTCGCGCGGACCGCGAGTTCGGCGGGCTGACGGTTGCGTGGGACCCGGTTTCGCGCGCGCGCGATTACGACGTCCAACTCTCGGAGGACGGCCACGAGTGGGTCACGGCGTACACCGTTCATGACGGCGCTGGTCCGCGGGACATGCTCTACATGCCCGAATCCGAAGCGCGGTGGGTACGGCTCGTGTTGCGCTCGTCCAGCGGCGGCGGGTTCGCGGTTCGGGACGTTGCCGTGATGCCGTTGAGGTGGAGTGCGACACTCAACTCATTCTATTTCGCCGCTGCGAAGCGAGCACCTCGCGGCGATTACCCGCGGGCGTTCACGGATAGCGTCCAGACTTACTGGACTGTCCTGGGCAGCCCCGCGTCGTATCGAAACGCTTTGATGGGCGAGGATGGCGAAGTCGAAATTGGGAAGGCGCGGCTATCGCTGGTCCCGTCTCTGTTTGTGGACGGAGAGCTGGTGACGTGGGCAAATTCGCGCCAAAGCCAGGCGCTGGCCCGAGGTGACATTCCGGTTCCATCCGTGGAATGGACGCTTCCCGGTGTATTGAAATCACTATCGCTCACCACGACAGCGTTCGTGGCTGGCACGGGCGATACGCAGAACCTGTACGTGCGTTACAGGGTGACGAATCACGCTCCCACCGCGAGGCACGTCACTCTTTTTGTGGCGCTCCGCCCGTTTCAGGTGAACGGTCCGTTCCAGTTTCTGAACCTACCTGGCGGGTCGGCGACCGTGCGCGGGGTAGGTTACGACGGCAACGTTGTGCGCGCCGGCGACGGACGCTCAATTTCGGTCGTCGTCCCGGTCACGGCTCCATCGGCGTTCGGAGCGTCTACGTTCGATGCTGGTGGGGTGATGCGGCCGTTGCGTTCCGGACGTGTGCCGGCAGCGTCTTCATCAACGGATACGACAGGACGCGCCGACGGCGCGTTGTCGTACGCGCTGGAACTTGCCCCTGGCACGAGCCGCGATGTCGTGGTATCGGTGCCGTTTTCCGAGCGTGCTACGTTGCGCCAAATGCGTGCGGACTCGGCGGCGGCGCTGGCGCAGCAGGCGCTCGATGCGACGGTCGCGGAATGGGAGCGCATCGTCGGACGCGTGAGGCTGCGTGTTCCGGCCGAGGCGGCGTGGCTCGAGCGTACCGTGCGATCGCAGCAGGCATACATTCTCATCAACCAGGATGGGCCCCGGATCCAGCCAGGCTCGCGGGCGTACGCACGCTCGTGGATTCGCGACGGCGCACTGACGTCTGAAGCACTCCTTCGCACGGGGCACGCCGACCGGGTCGCGGCGTTTCTCGACTGGTATGCGCCATTTCAGTACTCCAACGGCAAGGTGCCGTGCTGCGTCGACAGTCGCGGTGCGGATCCGGTGCCGGAGCATGACAGCGACGGTGAGTTTATCTATCTGATCCGCGAGCTGTATCGCTACACTGGCGACACCGCGCAGCTGGCGCGTAACTGGCCACGCGTGAAACTCGCAGTGAGCTATCTGGATTCGTTGCGGCACATGGAGCGTGTCGCAGCCAACCAGACTCCCGCCCGCTCGGAATTTTATGGACTGCTTCCGCCATCCATAAGCCATGAGGGCTATTCGGCGCGACCAATGCATTCGTATTGGGACGACTTCTGGGCGCTGCGCGGCTTTCGCGACGCAGCAGCCATCGCGGCAGTGCTCGGCCAGTCGGATAGCTCACGTTATTCGGTGATCGCGCGGGAGTTCGGCGCGGACCTCGTTGCGTCCATCAAGGCCGCCATGCGAGCTCACGCGATAGACTACATCCCTGGCTCCGCCGACCTCGGCGATTTCGATGCGACGTCCACGACGATCGCCGTCGAGCCGGCCGGCGAGTTGGCGGCACTTCCGGAGCCCGCGCTGCACAACACTTTCGAACGGTACTGGAACGACGCTTCACGCCGCGCGAGCGGACGCACGTACTGGAAGGACTACACTCCGTACGAGCTGCGCACCGTCGGAAGCTTCGTTCGCCTCGGCGTGCCGGAGCGTGCGCTCGCGCTGTTGCGCTTCTTTCACGAGAGCCAGCGGCCCGAGCCGTGGAATGAGTGGGCGGAAGTCGTACGAAGAGATCCGCGGACGCCGGGTTTCATAGGCGACATGCCGCACACATGGGTGGGCTCGGACTTCATTCGCTCCGTGCTCGACATATTCGTATACGAGCGTGAGGAGGACGCAGCGCTCGTAGTCGGCGCGGGTGTGCCCGAGTCATGGGCGCGCTCGCCCGGCGGCACTGGCGTCAGTGATGTTCGCACGTCCTATGGTGAGCTGACACTGGAGGAGAGTGCGATGGGCGGCGCGATGCGCGTCATTGTGTCGGGTCTCAAAGTGATTCCGGGCGGCGGAATCTTCGTCCGGCCGCCGTTTCCGTTCCATGCGTCGCAAGCCACCGTGAATGGCGCAAATTCAGCTGTCACGGACGGCGCTGTACGAGTGACGTCCCTGCCGGCGATGATAGAGTTTTTCAAGTGACCGATTCAACGGTGCACGACCCGGTGCATAATCCAATCCACGCTCCGTGCCATTCGACGGGCGCAGTGTTCAGTCTGGATGAGATCCGGTCGAGCATTGTGCCGGCGACCCACGTGCTTTCCAACGGTCGCTATACTGCCGTAATCACTGCAGCGGGTAACGGTTATTCCGCGTACGACGGCCTCGCGCTCACGCGTTGGGTACCCGACCGCACGCACGACGCGCTGGGCTGCTTCGCGTACGTACGCGATGAGGATTCGAATGATGTTTGGTCCGCCAGCCTGTCGCCCGTCCGTCGTGAGCCGGATACGTACGTCGCGCGCTTCGATTGCGGGTACGCCCTGCTCGAGCGGAGCGATGCCGGCATCAGGACGCGAACAGAAGTATGCGTCGCACCAGAATCGAACGTGGAGATTCGCCGGCTTACGCTTACAAACGACGCTACTCACACGCGCAGGCTGAGCGTAACCGTGTACGCCGAAGCGGTACTGAACGACCCTGCAGCTGATGCGGGCCATCCAGCATTTTCGAAGTTGTTCGTCCAAACCGAGATCACTGCCGACGGGTGCGGTCTAATCGCGAAGCGACGCCTTCGCGGAGCGTCGGACGCGCCGCTGTACGTCGTCACCAAGCTCGTGGGAGCGGGCGACTTTGCCGGACTCGAGAGCGATCGCGCCCGGTTCATCGGCCGAGGGCAATCTCTCGCGGCGCCAAGTGCGCTCAACGCTGGCCAGAGACTGTCATGCGCGGTGGGAAACGTCCTCGATCCGGTTCTCGCGTTGCGCCGCGTGATGACGATCGGCCCTGGTGCGAGCGCGCAGCTTGTCTGGCTGCTCGGTGCGGGTGCTGAGCTGTCGGAAACCGAGAGTGCCGTCGAAGATGCCCTTGAAGCGGTCGAAACGGGCATGCAGCATGTCTTCGACGCCGCCGCTCACCGCGCCGCGTTGGTGCTCGGAAGCGCGCAGCACTCGCAGCGGTTCCATATCGCGGTCGGTGCAGCGATTTATGGTTCACCCAGGCGCCCGCCACGTATCCGATCGAGGGATGTCGCGGATACCGACGCGTCTATTTGGATCGAGGCACAATCGATACTGGCGCCTGGAGGCGACGAGTCCTTCGCACGCACGACCGCCGCGAACAGGTGGGCTGCACCGACGCGCGTTGCGTCCGGAACGCACGCGCGCCCGAATGAGGGCGAACCATTGCTGTTCCCCAATGGCTACGGCGGCTTCACGGCTGACGGCACGGAGTATGTGATCCGGGTGGGCGGCGGGAACGCATTGCACCTTCCACCACAGCCATGGGTGAACGTGATAGCCAACGAGCGCGTTGGCTTCATTGCCTCCGAGCGCGGCGCGGGCTTTACATGGTGTCTGAACAGCCGCCTGAATCGGCTGACGCCGTGGTCCAACGATACTGTGACAGACCCTCAGAACGAAGCGCTGTATCTGCGCGACGACGACACTGGAGAGGTGTGGAGCCCGACTCCTGGCCCCATCGCCGGCGATGGCATCTACGAAGTGCGTCACGGCTTCGGCTACACCACGTACACGCACGACCGCGAGTCGCTCACCGAACATACCACGGTGTTCGTTCCGCGCTCGGATCCCCTGAAATTGGCGCGCATCCGTGTAACGAACCAGGGGCCCACGGCGCGACGCGTGTCCGTCTACTCCTACTCTCAGCTCGTGTTGGGCAGCTCGGCGTGGGATACCGCGCCGCACGTGCGCACTGCCGCGAGCGACGATCATGTCATCCTCGCCGTGAATGAGCGGGCAGGCGTGTTCTCGTCACTTGTCGCCTTCGCCGCGGTCGTAGCGCCAGGGGATGTCACGGCGATCAGCTCGTGCAGCGACCGGCGAGCCTTCCTCGGTGCGTACGGGTCTGCTGAAGCGCCCGCGGCGCTGGCGATGGGCGCGTCGCTCGACAATGCGGCGTCCGGCAGCGGCGATCATTGCGCGGCCTTCCGGCTTCAGCTCTTCGTTGAGCCAGGCGCCACTTCAGAGTGCGCCTTCATGTTGGGCCAGGCTACCGGCACGGCCGAGGCCGACTCGCTCGTACGAAAGTACCGGAAGCCCGGCGCAGTCCAGGCGGCGCTTCACGAAGCGATTGAGTTCTGGCGCGATCTGTTGGGCGGAGTGCGGGTCGAGACTCCGTCGCCCGCCATCGATCTCATGATGAACGGGTGGCTGGCATATCAGAATCTGAGCTGTCGCATGTGGGGGCGCTCGGCGTTCTACCAGTCGGGGGGCGCCTTCGGTTTCCGCGACCAGCTGCAGGACGCTGCCGCGCTGGTTCACCTCGCTCCAAGACGGACGCGCGAGCAGATTCTGTTGCACGCTGCACATCAGTTCGTTGAAGGCGACGTTCTGCACTGGTGGCATCCCCCAGCGAGTGAGGGGATACGGACTCACTTTTCAGACGACCTGCTCTGGCTGCCGTATGTGACGGCGCATTACGTCGCCACGACGGGAGATCGGGCAGTCCTCGACGAGCTGGTACCATTCGTGAGCGGGCCGGAGCTCGAACGTGGTGAGGACGAGGTATTTCTTCGACCGGTGACCGGAGTTGCGCCGGCGAGTCTCTACGAGCACTGCTGCCGCGCGCTCGACCGCTCGCTCACCGCTGGCCCGCACGGGCTACCGCTCATGGGGACCGGCGACTGGAACGACGGAATGAATCGCGTCGGGCGCGAGGGCCGCGGTGAGAGTGTCTGGTTGGGCTTTTTCCTGTCGCAGATCATCGGCGATTTCGCGCCGTTATGCGACGCGCGGGGCGACACCGCCCGCGCCGCGCGGTATGCAGCATTCAGGAATGTGCTCGACGTCGCGCTGAACGATGCCGGTTGGGACGGTCGGTGGTACCGCAGGGCGTACTATGACGACGGCACACCGCTCGGTAGCGCGTCAGCCGAAGAATGCCAGATCGACGCTATAGCGCAGGCGTGGGCGGTGATCTCCGGCGTGGCGCCGCCGGCGCGCGCGGCGCAGGCGATTGATGCGATGGAAGCGCAGCTCGTCGCGGAGCGCGACGGAATTATCCGGCTGCTGACGCCGCCTTTCGACAGGACGAGTCATGATCCGGGCTACATCAAGGGATATCTACCGGGCGTGCGCGAGAACGGCGGCCAGTACACCCACGCGGCGCTGTGGGCGGTGAAGGCGCTCGCCGAGCTGGGAAGACACGAGCGTGCAGCAAGCCTTCTCGAGATGCTGAGCCCCGTCACTCGCGGCGGTAGCGTCGACGCCGTCGCCACGTACCAGGTCGAGCCGTACGCGATCGCCGCCGACGTATACGGCGTCGCCCCGCACGTCGGACGTGGTGGATGGACGTGGTATACCGGGTCCGCAGGGTGGATGTACCGCGTCGCGCTCGAGTCCGTACTGGGTATCGAGGTGGAAGGCGGCGACACGATCAGTATTCGCCCGTGCATACCCGACAGCTGGGCCGGCTTCACGGTCCGCTACCGAGCGTCAGACGGCCGAACGGTGTACGAGATCGTCGTGACGCGCACTGTAGCAGGTGCGCCGACGTCCGCTGTACTAAACGGCATTAAGCGTGGAGTCGCCGTCGTCAACGGCGTCACGCGGGTCGCGCTGGTACGGGACGGCCACCGTCACCGGGTGGATGTCTCAATCGGCCGCGATGTCCGTGCGCGTTACGAGGAACGGAACGAAGCTCGCGAGCCGAGTGCAGAACGCAGCGGCGTCAACGGGTGAGTGACGCACCGTGAGTGCGCACGATTTCTGCATACTCGCGAGCGCTGGACTTGAGTGTCCGCCTCTGCGTCGCGCGATCGACGGCGATGATTCCGAACCGCTTCGCGTAGCCTGCGCTCCATTCAAAATTATCGAGCAGCGACCACGCGTAGTAACCGCGCACGTCGACTCCCGCTTCGATCGCCGTACGTACTGCCCTCACATGCGCTCGCAGGTACGCGACGCGCAGAGGGTCGTCGATCGTGTCGTCATCACCGGCGGCGGGGTCGGCGAACGCGGAGCCGTTCTCCGTGACGTATATGGGTGTGTCGCCATAGCTGTCGCGGAACCATACCAGCGTGTCGGACAGGCCTGGCGGATACACCTCCCAGTCCATCTCCGTGTGCACGTTCTGCGGTTGCGGCACTCGCGCCGCACGCACGGGAAATGCCGCCGGTTCGTTTCTGGTGACCGACCTGGTGTAATAATTGATGCCCACCCAGTCCAGCGGCTGCTGAATGAGCTTCATGTCGTCCGCCGAGTGGTGCGGCCACGCGTCGCCGAAGATGTCGGCGAGCTCCGGAGGATAGCGGCCCTTGAGTGCTGCGTCGAGATACTGACGGTTCATGTACGCGTCGGCGCGAGCGGTCGCTGTGACATCTTCGTCCCGGCCGGTTGCAGCGTACTTGGGCTCGATGTTGACAACGAGGCCGATGCTCTGGCTTGCTTCCGCACGGTAGGCCTGCACCGCCGCACCATGGGCACGCATCAGGTTGTGCGCCGCGATTGGCGCTTCGAACAGGTTACGGTGGCCGGGCGCGTGAATTCCGTGAAGATATCCGGCGTCGACTACCACCCACGGTTCGTTCAGCGTAGCCCACATCGGGACACGATCGCCCAGCGCGCGGTACATTACCCGCGCGTAGTCCGCAAACCAGTTCGCGCAGTCGGGGTTGAGCCACCCGCCGCGATCGTCCAGCGCTGCGGGCAGGTCCCAGTGGTAGAGCGTGACATTGGGGATCATGCCGTTCTCCAGCAACAGATCCACGACCCTGTCGTAGTGCGCTATTCCCGCCGCGTTCGGGGCGCCGATGCCGCGCGGAAGTACGCGTCCCCACGCTATGCTGAAGCGGTAGCTCTGCAGTCCAAGCTCGCGCATGAGACGCACATCGTCACCGATGCGCCTGTACTGGTCGCACGCGACGTCGCCTGTATCGCCTTCATGTGTGAGTCCGGGAGTGTGCGAGAAGCGGTGCCAGAAGCTTGGAAGCGCGCCATCCGCGAACGGAGATCCTTCGACTTGGTACGCCGAGGTCGCCGCGCCCCAGATGAACCCTGCGGGAAACGGCGAGGGAGTGCGATCGGACGTGGGATCGGGAGCATTACTGGGAGCATTACTGGGCGCAATACCGGACGCACTATTCGAGTTGGTCATAACCTGAGAACCATCCTATGGCACGCGTAACGCTCAGCGGGATGAAAAAAATGTATGACGACGGTACGGTCGCCGTACACGACGTGAGCCTGGACGTCGCCGATGGTGAGTTCGTAGTCCTCGTGGGCCCGTCCGGCTGCGGCAAGAGCACGACTCTACGGATGATAGCAGGACTCGAGACCATAAGTGCGGGTGAGCTCCGCATCGGCGATCGCGTCGTGAACGACGTCCCGCCCGCGAGGCGCGACATTGCGATGGTATTCCAGAGCTACGCGCTGTACCCTCACATGTCCGTCCGCGACAACATGGGTTTCGCCCTCCGACTGCAGAAGCGGTCGAAGCTCGAGATCGCGAAGAAGGTTCTTGCGGCGGCGGAAGTGCTGGGTCTCGAGACACTGCTGGATCGCACGCCGCGCCAGCTGTCAGGGGGCCAGCGTCAGAGGGTGGCAATCGGGCGGGCGCTCGTGCGCGAGCCGCAGGTGTTTCTCTTCGATGAGCCGCTCTCGAACCTAGATGCGAAGCTCCGCGCCGAGATGCGCCGCGAACTCGCGGCGCTGCACCGCCGGCTCGGTACGACGATGATCTACGTCACACACGACCAGCTCGAGGCGATGACTCTCGGCGACCGCATAGTCGTGATGAACCAGGGACGCGTATGTCAGATCGGCGCGCCGACAGCGGTGTACGATTCTCCGAACGACATCTTCGTGGCGACGTTCCTCGGAAGCCCGCCGATGAACCTGCTCGCGGGATCACTGGTCTCGTCCCAGGCTGGAACGTCGTTTCGACCCGATGCACAGCCTGGTGCCAATGTCTCGGTCATGCCCGCGAAGCTATGCAGCAGATCGCGCGTGATAGTCGGTGTGCGGCCGGAGCACCTGCGCGTGGGGCCGGAGACGTCCGACCCGCATAAACTCAGTGCGGTGGTCGAGCTGGTCGAGCCGTTGGGTCACGACCAGCTCGTGCACCTGAGAATGGGCGACGTCGCGCTCGTCGCGCGAACGGACCGTACGAACGCGCCAAGCGTGGAAGCGCGCGTGTGGCTGTCCCTCGACGCCGGCGGCATCCACCTGTTCGACGAGACGACGGGTAGCAGCGCCGTCACGCCTCGCTCATGAAGGGATAGCGGAAATCGCGTGGCGGAGAAAACGTTTCCTTCACCGATCTCGCTGACACCCACCGCACCAGGTTGAGCTGCGATCCCGCCTTGTCGTTCGTCCCCGATCCGCGCGCGCCGCCGAACGGCTGCTGCCCGACGACCGCGCCCGTAGGCTTGTCGTTGATGTAGAAGTTGCCCGCGCTGTCGCGCAGGATTCTCATCGCAGTTCGCACAGCAGAGCGGTCCTGGGCGAAGATCGCGCCGGTGAGCGCGTACGGCGATGTCGCGTCCACGGTGCGCAGCATGTCCTCGAACGCACTGTCGCGGTAAACGTGAGCAGTAACCACCGGCCCGAATATCTCCTCGCACAACAGCTTGAACGCTGGGTCGCGCGTCTCGACCAGAGTCGGCTCGATGAAGTAGCCCGTGTCGCCCTTCGCGACGCCGCCGTGCAC
>JALYTX010000096.1 GCA_030854055.1 Gemmatimonadota bacterium
CGGAAAAACGGCCAGCGTCCGGAGCTGTCCGAACGCTGGCCGCCGATGAAACGTGTACGTGATTATGCTAGGCAGCGAAGCTGCTCAGCGCGCGTCCGACGTCTCCCTCGCGAAGCCGCTTGAGCGCGCGGTCTCGCAGTTGGCGGACGCGTTCGCGCGTGACGCCAAGCATGGAGCCGATCTCTTCCAGCGTGTGCTCGCGGCCGCCTTCGAGACCAAAGTACAGCTTGAGTACCTTTGCGTCGCGCGGTGGGAGCGTGCGCAGCGCAGTTTCTATTTCATCATTGAGGAAGCGGTTCATGGCCTCTTCCTCCGTGTCCGGCATCTCATCGGCGACGAAGCGCTCGATGAGCGAACGATCGCCTTCGGGGTCCATTGGTGCGTCGAGTCGTACGTCGCCGGTGTTGAGCGCGGCAAGCGATTGCACGACGTCAACGGAGAGTCCCGTGATCTGCGCGAGCTCGTTCGGGGTCGGCTCTCGGCGAAGCTTCTGACGCAGGATCTCGGACGCCTTGATGATGCGCGATAGATCCGCGGTGCGATTGAGCGGGACACGGACCGTGCGACCCTGCCGCGCGAGCGACGACAGGATGGCCTGGCGAATCCACCAGACGGCGTACGAGATGAATTTGACGCCCTGATCCGGATCGAACTTGCGCGCGGCGGTGAGCAGGCCGACGTTGCCCTCACCGATAAGATCGATAAGCGGCAGACCGCGGTTCTGATACTTTTTCGCGACGGAAATTACGAAGCGCAGATTGCGCTTCACGAGCTCCTGCAACGCGTCGGCGTCGCCTGCGCGGATCTTGCGAGCGATATCGATTTCTTCAGTACCTTTGAGAAGCGGATACGTGCTGACTTCGTACAGGTACTGATCCAGAATGTCGCGCTCTGGTTCACTGGGAGCGATGCCGGCTGGCGAGGTTCCTGTTCCCCGGCGGCGGCGTGGTTTGACTTCGGCCATGGTAGCCTCTCTACTCTATATGTATCAGACGCCGCTCTCGCGGCGCTGAAGTCGTGTGGATTGCTAACCCACTTCGGACAGTGGGTCGCGGTGCAAGATACCGGCCGGAGGGCTCATGTCTAGCCCTGAAACTCGACGACATTTCTTGACTTTCAGGATACCCCCGGATATCCTTCGCGGTTCCTGCCGGGCAGGGTGTCGGGCGCGAAAACTGCGCCAGAAATTTACCCGGTTTTGGGGCGGTAGCTCAGTTGGTAGAGCGCTTGAATGGCATTCAAGAGGTCAGGGGTTCGATCCCCCTTCGCTCCACTGGGCAGAACGGTTGTTTATGCAGGACGTCGCTTGATGTCGAGTGATTCGCGGGAGTAGCTCAGTTGGTAGAGCACAACCTTGCCAAGGTTGGGGTCGCGGGTTCAAGTCCCGTCTCCCGCTTGGAGTGCAAGAAATTGGGCAGGCACGGAGGCCTGCCCTTACGCGTCTCCGGCCGCGGGATGGCCGGCGGATATCGGGCGGTTAGCTCAGTTGGTTAGAGCGCCACGTTGACATCGTGGAGGTCACAAGTTCGAGTCTTGTACCGCTCATGCAGGATGAGTAAGGCGGTTGGAGACGCCACGGTAGAGAATCCGGTTTTATGCGCCCGTAGCTCAATTGGATAGAGCATCTGACTACGGATCAGAAGGTTGGGGATTCGACTTCCTCCGGGCGCACTGAGTTTACATGAGCCTCGCTGCTCCGTCATTGGTTCACCGCGGCAAATGAACCGTGAACGTCGTGCCCGTATCCTCGTTCGAGCTGACGTCGATCATGCCGGCGTGTGCGCTGACGATTCGCTCGGCGATATAGAGGCCCAATCCGAGACTGCCGGACGGGCTACTGGAGGGATGAGCGGATGTGTCTCCAGAGCGCAGGCGTTTGAACGGATCGAATAGGTAGGGAAGATCGGCAGCCTGGATCGGAGTGCCACCGTTACTCACCGTCACCACCGCTTCTGTTGCCTCGCCGCGTGCGGTCACCGTTATGGGAGAGTCGGGTGAGCCGTGTTGCACGGCGTTACCGAGAAGATTGGCCAATACCTGGCCTATCCGCGCGCAATCCCAGTTGCCGTGCAAGTCTCCAGAAATGCTAAGCGTGAGCAACCGGTCCGGGTGCGCGGCCTCAATCTCATCAACGGCGTGCCTGGTTTCCTTGGCCAGGTCCATTTCCTGGCGCGTTATCGGCACGCCCGACGCCAGCTGGCCGCGCGTGAAGTCGAGCAGATCACCAACCATGCGATTCATGCGCTTGGAGCTCCGCACGATGCGCGTAGCGAGCGTCAGGTTCGGCTCTTCCAGGTCGCCAGTGTCGAGCATGAACTGCGACGAGGTGATCACAGCCCCGAGCGGTGTTCGAAGATCATGGCCCAGAATCGCGAGGAACATCTCCTTCGACCGGTCAACGTCCTGGGTGTAACGCGTAATGGATTCTGCGAGCGATTGATCAATCGCCTCATTGAACCGCATCAGGTCATCCAGATCAGCGCCGGTGAGCGTGCCATTCGCCTGGGTCCAAAGCCGAATTACGCTTGCCCTTAGCGCGCGATACTCCGCCGCCATCTCGGCCACCGTGAACCCGCTTCCAGCACGGCCAGCCCCGTGGCCTTCGGCGGCGGTGTCGGGCTCCGCGCCGGTATCCTCCGCATCTGCGTTTCCCTTGGATTTGTCTTGTTGTTCTGCCTCAGTTTGTGGTGTGCGAAGATCCGAGATGATGTTCTGCAGCAGCTCGAGCGCGTGATCGCCCAACGCCGCCGTATTCATTTTTCTTGCTGCCGGTCCGCACGTCTTTGCAAACTCCACCCATTCGGCCAGGATGGGGTCGCAATTTGCTTCGATAAAGTCTGCCAGTCGCACAACGCCTCCTTGATACCGCTTAGCTACAGCTCGTTGCGATCGATTGTTGCCGGCTTTACGTCCTGTACAGCGTCAGCGTGGCGTTGTGCGCGGCCGGACCCAAGCAGGTCTAACGGGAAAATGGCTGCAATCGTGAGACCACGTTGATAGCCCCCAGTACCAAATATCATGCCGCCAGACAGTGAGTTGGTAAAAAGCCGACTTCCTCCGGCCGAATTAGGTAAATCGCTGTCAATCAAAATTCCTCACTGAACCGGCATCCCACGGGATGCCGGTTCTTCTGCTTTGCCGAACCCATTGACAAATGTTAACCATGATTCTAACGTGAGTTAACCGTAGTTAATACCAGTTAATACTTTTTTTCTACCCAATGTCGTCGCCGTCCGTCGAAGATTACATCAAAGCGATTTACAAGGCCCACGCCGAGAACGGCAACGTCGCGACGCAGGAGCTCGCTGACCGACTCGGCGTCAGCTCCCCCGCCGTGAGCAAGATGCTGCGGCGGCTTTCGGAGATGCGCCTCACGTCACACACGCCGTACCAGGGCGTAAAGCTTACGCGGGCCGGTGAGAAGATGGCGCTGGAAATCATTCGACATCACCGGCTGATCGAACTGTACCTTGTCCAGGCGATGGGCTTTTCCTGGGACAGCGTCCATGAAGAGGCCGAGCGACTCGAGCACCACATCAGCGAGGAGTTCGAGGACCGAATTGACCAGCTGCTCGGACACCCCACAACCTGTCCGCACGGCGATCCGATCCCCACACGAGCCGGAACGATCGCGTCCACGTCCAACATCACGCTCGCACAGCAGATAGCACGACAGACTAGTTCGGCGCGCCTCATCGTCCGCAGGGTCCGCGATCAGGACGCCGAGCTGTTACGACACCTTCAGACACTCGGCATCACGCCAGGCATCGCGATCGAATTCGTGACGCAAGAGCCGTTCGACGGCCCGCTGGTGCTCAAGATTGGCGGGAAAATCGTCCGTCTCACTCCGCATGCGGCAGAGAACGTCTTCGTCGATCCGGCAGCCAGCGCAACGCAGCGCAAAGTGCACCAGGCGGCGCCGCGCACGTGACCGCTCGTTCCAAAGAAGCCCGCGCGGCATCCGGCCCCGCATCCGGCCCCGCGTCTGCGCCGACACCGTCGACATCATCTCGCACGCCGCCCCGTGAAGGAATGGCGGATGTCGTCACGCGAGAGGACGTGCTCCGGGCACGCGACCGTCGCAAGATTTTGGAGACCCGGTCCGCCAAGCGACGGTTTCGTTTGCTCTGGTTGCTGGCCGGTCCGGGCGTGCTGGTCATGCTGGCCGAGAACGACGGTCCGAGCATGGTATCGTACGCCACAACTGGCGCGACCTACGGGATTGGCTTCTTCGTCCCGTTCATCCTTCTCACTTTCCTGATGGCCTTCGTGGTCCAGGAAATGACAGTAAGGCTTGGCATCGCGACTCATCGCGGCCACGCAGAGCTCATCTTCCAGCGCTTTGGTCCGTTTTGGGGCTATTTCGCGATGGTTGATCTCGTATTCGGGAACCTGTTGACTCTGGTCACCGAGTTCATCGCAATACAGGCCGGCGGACTCTATTTCGGCGTTCCGGCCTGGCTGTCTGTGACGGTCGGGGGACTGCTTGTGATCTCGTCGCTCGCACTGCGCCGCTACGCAACCTGGGAACGCGTCTTGATGGCGCTCGCGGCCGGCAATCTACTTTTCGTTCCGGCGGCGTTGTTCGCGCATCCGAGCGGTGCGCGACTCGCCGAGGCGGTCGCGAAGTGGGGGCCGCTACCCGGTGGCTTCGGCGTGGCGTTCATTACGTTGATCCTCGCCAATGTCGGCGCAACTGTCACGCCCTGGATGATTTTTTTCCAGCAGAGTGCGGTCGTTGACAAGGGGCTCACGCGGGCAGACCTGTCTCAGGGCCGCACGGACACTGCGATCGGCGCAATAGTCGCCGCGATAGCTGCCGTCGCGACTGTCGTCGCCACCGCGCCGCTCTTTGCCGCACACGTTGACGTCTCGCAGTTCGCGAGCGGGGCCGATTTTGCAACGGCTCTTCGTCCGCTAATCGGCACCACCGGCGCCACACTCTTCGCCCTCGGCATCGTTGAGGCAGGTCTGCTTGCTGCGATGACGATCTCGACGAGCTCGTCGTATGCGCTGGCCGAGACCGTGGCGGCACGGCATAGTCTGAATCTCGACTTTTCCGAAGGCAGACTGTTCTATGGGGCGGCTATCGGCTCGACGCTGATCGGCGCGGCCGTCGTGCTGATCCCTGGCGCACCGCTGCTCGCCATGACGCTGACAGTCAACGTCATCGCAACTCTGCTGATGGCGCCTGCACTTCTGTTCCTGCTGCTGCTCGTCAACGACCGCGAAATCATGAGCGATCTTGCGAATGGCTGGCGCGCGAACCTGGCCGGAGGATCAATCGTGGTGGCAATATCCCTGATTGGCGCGCTGTATGGCGTGATCACAGTCTTCCCAAACCTGTTGGGCAAATAGGAGACGATGTGGAATTCGATCCCGAACTGATACTTGCTCTCGAAGCGAACCAGCTCACGGTAGCGGCAGAGCGGCCGCTGCCGCGCCGCAAACTTGGCCCGGGCACCGTGGCCCTGCTGATCGTTCTGCGCGTGTACGTCATCGTCGCCATACCGATCGTTGGCTATGCTTTTGTCCACGCGCTGCTGGTCACGCCCCGATGATCCCAAGCGTGGCTGTTCCGCATCGCATCGCGCTCGCTGTTATGCTGGCAGCGCTCGCTGCGCCGACCATCTCCAGCCAGCAGCCGCACAGCGTCCCGTCGCCGGATTCGGCGCACTCGTCGCCCGCAGCAATCGTGGATCCGCGCGCCGCGCAACCGGAGCGCCCGACGGTAGCCACTCACGCGTACACTGTCGCGCCTGGCTACGTCGAGATTGAAGCCGGTGTGCAGGAGGCGAGGCCACAAGGTGCATCGCAGTTTGTCGCTCCCGTCGTTGCGAAGCTGGGCATCACGCCGCGACTTCAGTTGGAGCTGCAGGGCGGCTACGAGAATTACGGCGTGCCCGGACACGCTGGCAGCGCGAACACTGGCGTGACCGATCTTGCAGTCGCGCTGAAGCAACGCGTTCTACGCGCCGCGCCCGTACTGCACGATTTTTCGATTCAGGCAGCTCTCAAGTTCCCGAGCGGTGCACGCGGTGTGGGAACGGGAACTACGGACCTGTCGCTCGTGCTAATCTCCAGCCGACCGATCGGAGCGGCCGAGCTCGATCTGAATGCCGGATATACGCACCGCTCCGGTGACGGGACGAGTATCCCAACAAGCGCGACGCTACTCACTGCCTCGTTCGGCACGCCCATTCATGGACCGGTGAGCGGCGTTGCCGAGTTATTCACCTTTCCGCGTACGGGTGGACCGGCTGGGGCGCCGACGGTGGTGGGATTTATAATCGGTCCGACACTGCAGCTTATGCCATCCCTTGTGCTCGACGCCGGCGCAATTCTGAACGTCGCGCACATGGGTGCCAACGCCGCATATCTTGGCGTTACATACAACGCCGGCCGCATTCCCGGTTTCCCACCGCCGCATCGTTGACGGATTCCCGCGCCCGACCCAGGTTCCGGCGCGGTGGCGCGCCCGCAGTCTCAGTCCCGAACGTACCGCGGCACGCAGAATTCCTGAGTGGAATCTTCATGTAACACGCCTCGATTGCATGCGTCTTACCGGCGAAGGTCGGTGTCCCATGTAAGCGCTCAGCGTGCGGCTGGGCTCGGAGGAAGTAATGTACGACCGAGGTTTTCCCTACCCTCGCTGCTGTTTCGAACGCGAATTCGTTCCGCCGTTTCCACACCCCGCGGTCTGCCGCAGTATCGCCCTAGCCGTGGCCGTCGCTCTCGCCGCGTGCAGCGATTCGAATCCTACCAACGCCGTCGCGCCTCCACAGGGCCCTACCGCAGAGGTCGTCGCTCCCGATCCCACGCTGGCCACGGCGTTGACCGTTTCATATCAGGACCCATCGGCGGACTCCGTTCGCGCCGAATACCAGTCCGCCGACGGCACGGACGCCGGCGACACGCCCTGGTATCCCAGCAGCACGGGCGATCTGCCCGTGCTGGGGCTGCGGGCGTCGACACCGTACCTCATCACGCTTCAGTCGCGGCGCGGACACAGCATCACCAATGGCAACACCGTGACTCAGAATACGGGCCCCCTCCCGGTTGGGCTGCAGGGCGTGTCCATGTCGCGTGTGTCGGGGGCCAGTCCGTCCGGCGGATACACGCTAACCGCCCTGATAGCGGGCGATGGGAATGGCTACGCGGTTGCGTTCGACTCAAGCGGAACCTTGCGCTGGTATCGCGGCATTGGCCGTCACGATGTCATGGAGACAAAGCAGCAGCCCAACGGCGACATCACGATCTATGTTGGAAGCAGCCGCGGCTTCGACCCGCTTCCGGGCGGGTATCTGGAAGTGACGCCCACTGGCGATTCCGTGCGGATGGGTACAGGCTACCGGCAGCCCATACACCGACCCGCACGAGCTGATAGTCCGAGTGGACGCTCGCGGTAATCGTGTAGCGGATTATCTCTCGGGCTACGATATCCGTACGATCGACCTCACGAGTATCGGCGGCCCCTCGCACGCCGTGTGGGCAGGCCATCAGGTACTCCGCATCGCGGCGGGCGGGACGGTGGACACGCTCGTGAACGGCTGGTCACAGTGGGCGCCGAGCGATTACGCGGATGCATTCAGCGCGTACGACCTGGACCACCCTAATGCAATCACATTTGACCGCGATGGGCAGCCGATGATCTCGTACCGCAACGAGGATGCGATCATCAAGGTCGATTCCATGACGCATGCAGTGATCTGGCAATTGGGCGGGAAGCGGAACCAGTTCACCTTTGTCAACGACCCGCTAGGCGGATTCAGCGGGCAGCATAGCATTCGCGTTCTTCCGAACGGCCACCTGCTCATGCTCGACAATGGAACGAATCATTCGCCGAAGTTATCGCGCATCGTCGAATACACTCTCGACGCCAGGGCAAGGACGGCGACGCTCGTCTGGCAGTACACGCCTTCGCCACCGATCTTCAATACGTTCACGGGTTCCGCGCAACGTCTCGCAAACGGCAATACGATCGCCGGGTGGACCAACTTCGGACTGGTTGATGAGGTGTCGCCGACAGGCGTTGTGCTGAGCAGAATGCAGATCTGGAGCGCGCCCGGAACGCCGGCTATCAGCATTTACAGATCGATCAGAATCAACAACCTGTACAGGTATATGGACCCTTAGAGGATGCGACGCAGTGCGTCAGTCCATGAACTTGGCGCCCGATAACAGCCATGTGCTGTCGGTCGCCGGCTTCACGATGCAGGCAAAGTTGCGTACACCCGTTGTGGTGACGACCGTACCCGCCACGGCGGCCCCGCCGGTGGAGTCATAATAGACGTGCTCCTCGCCACTCTGGAATTGCGCTGTCGCACGCGACGCGAGCTGATCGAGGATGCCTTGCTCGCATACCTGACGGGCGGCGGCGCGGCGGCGCTCGGTGCGGTCCTGATCCGCCGAATGGCAGGCCGTACTTCCCAAGGTGACCATCAGCGCACAGCCGAACTGGTACCCGTATGACCGCGCCATGGCGACTCCGTTGGACCGGTTCCGATTTGCGGCGGCCGCCGCGTAGCCAATCGTGGCAGGACGATCAACCGGCGATTTGGTAACCCAGCTGCGGTCAGGCCCGGACGATGCGGCCTGATCTGACCGTGAGGCCGTTGGACCGCCATCTTTCGGCAATTTTCCGGGCGATGATGGGAACAACCGCCGTCGCGATGGTTACGATGGCGTACCGCAAAATGGGGTTGGGTACGACTCTTGATAGCCTGCGCGCAGCGTGCCGGCTTATGAGAGCGGATGAAACCGATTGGAGAGCTGGCATGGGGTTGGGTTCGGGAAGTGAATATAGAAGGCAAGCCTCGTTCCGCTTCTCCGCGGCGGGCAAGGGCGGGACGCTCCGCCCGGCATTGAGAGCAGCGGTAGTAGGCGTTGCGTGCATTGTCGCTGGCGCCAGCTGTGGGGGAGACTCCGGGACGGCTCCGCCGAATTCCAAGGCGAACGCAGCGGTGGCCTCAATCGGGTTCAACAAGTCGATCGACTCGGTCGAGATCCAGCGTAGTAGCACTCTGATTGCGTCGTTCTACGACGCTTCGGGGGCGCCTGTCAGCGCCGGCACCACCGCATGGACGTCGAGCGACACAACGGTGGCGACAGTCTCGAGCGCGGGCGTGGTCTCGGGGCTCAAGGTTGGGACCGCAACAGTGACCCTCACTGCCGACATCGTTACCAGGACCATCCTGGTCGTTGTCACTCCGCCGGCCGTCGCCTCGATCACATTCCCGGTCACTTCCTTCACCATGACCGAGGGGGACACGCTGACCATTCCGGCGCCGAGGGTGGTGGACCGGACGGGGGCCGTCGTGACCGGACGGACGCCGAGCTACATCTCGAGCTCCGGCGCAGTATCCATCTCATCGACTGGCGTAGTGACCGCTGTTATTGCCGGCAGTGCAACGGTGACCGCAACGTTGGACACGGCGCGCGCAGTTCTCACGTTCACCGTGAACCCCGTACACATCGCGCTGGTGAAGCTCATTCCCGCGGTGCTCGACATGGGCGTCGGCCATACCATCGGCACGCAAGCGTCGGCCTTCAACGCGCAGGGGACCAAGTTTCCCGGCCGCTCCTACACGTACTCCATCGACAATCCGTCCGTGGCGACGGTGAGCGCGACCGGCGTTGTGCAGGGAGTAGCACCTGGAAAGGCGACGCTCACAGTTGGCACCGGGACGGCAACGCTCCGTGTTCCGGTCTCGGTCGCGACGCTGCAAACCAACGGATTCACGATCGACCTGCGCTTCATCGGCAACGTGTCGCAGACAGTGCGCGCCGCTGCTACGCAGGCGGTTCAGCGCTGGCAGCAGGTCGTCTCCGCTCCGCTGATCCCGTACCACATCGTCACCGCGGCGGGCGACTGCGGCACCGGAATACCAGCAGTCGATACGACGGAGACGAACATGATGATCATCGTCACGACGGACAAGATCGACGGTCCTGGCAATACTGTCGGCGAAGGCGGCCCTTGCGTGCTGCGTGATGATTCGCCGCAAACCACCGCCCTCGGCACGCTCACGATCGACACCGCCGATGCTGCCAGTCTCTCGGCGCAGGGCCTGCTCGTCTCCGTGGTAACGCACGAAATGGGGCACATCCTCGGGATTGGAACGTTGTGGGAAGGTATTCCTTCCTACGCGAACCTCGCCTCGGGACTCGGCACTACGAATCCGGTCTTCGTTGGCCACTCTGCGCGAGTCGCATCCGCAGCGCTCGGCTTCACTGCGGATTCGTCGCTGGGCGTGCCAATCGAAAACACCGGCACCGTGGGCGACGGAACGCGCGACGCGCACTGGCGCGCAAGCGTGTTCGGACATGAGTTGATGACCGGTACGATACACAACGGGCTCAATCCACTCAGTCTGGTGACGATCGAGACGCTGGCCGACTTCGGGTACACGGTGGTGCCGGAAGCGGCGGACGACTTCGACGTCGCGAACGCGAATTCGCCCGGCTCCCCCGTGCAGCCCTCCGACCGCATGGGCGGCGGCGCTGCAGTCACCATAAGGGAAGTACTTCGGTTTCCACAGTTCACGATCACGCGCGGCGGCAAGCTCAAGCCAATCCCGAACGCGAAGCGGCCGCAGGCACCGTTGTAACCGAACAGTCACACCGCGCCTGCAACCGATACCGATTAACCCCGGTCGGTGCGGAGACGTCGCGAAGGCGTCCCAGCAGAAGACGCGTTTCAGCTCAACGACTCGCAGTTGTTCGCGTAGTCGCAATCACCTGCCGTACAAACAACAAAGGGGCACCCGAGGGTGCCCCTTTGTTGTTTGTACCGACCGCTACGCGTTCCGATCGATGCATCCCTTGAAGAGGGGGTTTGTGCGCTCAGCGTCGGGAACCGGGAACGCGACTTCAGTTCCGTACGTGCCCGTCTTGAAGAAAGTGCCTGACGGGAACACCGTGTTCTGTGGACGTCCATACTGGCGAACGAGACGACGTAGATCGTCCATTCTGACGCCGCGGCCGAACTGCCAGAGCGCCTTCTCACGGAACAGAAGGTTTATCGCGTCGTTCTGAGTGGCCGGAACGGTTGTGATCGGCGGCAGCACCGGGACCACGAACGTTCCAATCGTCTGCGAGACGGCGCGGAGCGCGTTCAGTGTGGCAACCATTCCAGCGTAATCGCCCGTCTGGAGCTTGGCTTCGGCCTCAATGAGGCGTGCATCGATCCCGCTGGCGATCACCAGCGGTGCATCGCGGCCTGACAGAACCGACGGCCAGTTGAAGACGGTGGAGTTGTCCTCGCCTGGCCCGCCGCTGACCGTCCTGTCGACGAGAACGCGAGGGTCCTTGAGTGACACGAATGGCGTCGCGTTCAACACCGGTCCGGATACGTCGATGCTGTCACCGAGAGAGTATCGCTTGACGCTGGGCCCGAGGACCCACCATTCGTTGTCCACGGTGGTGTTGGAATAATCGACCGTGAACTGAAAGCTCGTCGCGACTGGTCCGACGAGTGTCGCTGCGGCTGCGTACTGGCCCTGGTCGACCAGGTCACGCGCCTTTGCGACGAGTGTGGCGTTGCGCACGGCGTTGCTCGCCGCGTCCGATCCGGCTGCAACCGCGGTAAGCGCCGAATCGAACTTCGTGGAGGCTGTGACGAATACCTGCTGCGTCGTCAGCGGTGAAGTGTACTGCGGTTGGCCACCGACTGTGAATCCGAGCGGAATTCCGTTGCAGAATTCCTGGCCAAGTGTGAGCTCGAGGAATCCGATGTCGAAGTACATCTCGCCAATCTTGGCGGTGGAGGTAGGCTCGAATTTCTGGAGTGCCTGTAGTGCGGTACGGGCGTAGCCGCGTCCCTGCTGCAGACCGGCGTAGATCTGCGTCACGTTCGCGTCATTGTCCTGCAGGTTGCGCTGGTCCGCGTCGTTGCGCTGGGAGAAGGTATCCGCCGACTTGAACTCGTCGGAGAACAGGCCGGCCCAGTTCCACGCGGCTTCCTGGTTGGAGCCGCTGTTGTTCGGACTGCCGTCAAGCGATACCTCGAAGCGGCCGACGGCGCCGACGTACAATCCATCGGCGCCCGTGGCGCTCTGGATGTCGTTGGGGGAGATCACGTTTGGCTGCTGCGGTGCGAGCAGCTGGTCCTTGATGTTGCTGCAGGCGCTGGCAAGAAGCGCGAGACTGAGAAATCCCGCGGTTCTCCACGTCGCCCGGTTGGAAAGGCTTGTCATTGTCATGTTCCTTGGGCGGGGTCTAGTAGTGGAGGTTGACACGCGCGATGTAATACGTGCGTGGCGCAGTGGTGGAGAAGTCGGTCTGCACGTCGCCTACACTGTAGTTCGCTTCGGGATCGACGCCTGTGTACTTGGTCCACACGTGGAGGTTTCTTCCAGCGAACAGGATGCTCGCGTCCTGCGCACGAATCGAATGCGCGAAGCGGCTTGGAAGGTTGACAGTTGCCGACACCTCACGCAGGCGCCAGAACTGCCCGTTCTCGAGATAGCCGGCCGCCGTGGACGGATTCTCGTATCGGAGCGCGACAAGTCGCGCCTGTGCAGCGAGCGACGTACCCTTGAGCGTCTCGTCATTGCAGGTAGACGTCTGCTGGCAGTAAAAGCTCACCGAATTGTTATTCAGCGACGCTCCGCCACGGTAGTCGAGCAGGGCCTGAATGTGAATCGCGCGTTTGAACAGATCGAAACCGTTCTGAATTGACACGATGTCACGCGGCTGTGAGTAGCCGTAATACGCGTACTTGGGCGAAACGGTGACCTCATCCGGAGTAATGATTCCGTCGCCGTTCTTGTCCGCGAACGTGTAGGGGTGAGCAAAGAATCCGTTCACCGAGAGACCGATGGAATCACGAGTGGTTCCCGTTCCGATCGTCGGATTTGGCTGGCCCTGTGCATTGAGTCCGAGCGACAGAATCTTGTTGGTGTTGTGCGACCCGCCAACGGTCAGATCCCATCCGAAGTTTTCCGTGCTGACGACCGTCGTGGTGACCTGAAGCTCGAGTCCGCTGTTGGCGACCGATCCAAGATTGCGGGTGACGGTGAGCGACGACGGACCGGCCGACGCGGCGATGGGCTGCGCGATGAGCGCATCGCTGGTCTTCTTGTTGTAGTACGTGAAATCGACGTTCACTCGGTTTGCGAACAGCTGACTCTCGAAACCCCCTTCGAATTCAGTGGACCGTTCCGGTTTGAGAGCGGGGTTGCCGAGTGCTGCAGCGACGAGTCCCGGCGTATCCGTGCCGGTCGCGCTGCCGCCCGTGTTTACCGCGAGATTGGTGGTGAGTGCGTTGAACGTCTGCAGTGCGGTTACCGCGCCTGGCTGTACGCCTGACGCGCCGTACGCGGACCGAAGGCGGAACGAATTGACGAAGCCCGGATGCCTGAACCACGTTTCGTCCGTCAGGAGCCAAGAAAGACTCGCCTTCGGGTAGTAGACGCGCTGGAAGTTGGTACCGAACGCGCTGTTCTGGTCAGTGCGCAACGCAACGGTGATGAACATCTTGTCACGGAAAGCGAACTCTTCCTGTCCGTACAGACCCAACGTCTTGTTCACCGTCTGCAGCTCGGTCGATGCGTTCTTGATGGCGGCCTGGTTCACATTCTGAGCGCCTGGCGGTAGCAGCGTGCCGTTTGCCTGAACGAAATCCTCTTCGAGGTTGTTGTAATCGGCGCCGAAAGTGGTCTTGAGGACCGCCCACGACAGCGCGTGCCACGTCGACGTGCTTGAGAGCTTCGCCGACATGTTACGGTCGTAGGTCTGCTGGTCGAACACGAGACCCTGCCGCGTCGTTCCCGAGTTTGGGCACTGGCCAAACTGGCAAAGCCGGAAGTCGTTCCGTCCGGCGAGGTCGAGACCCACCGATGCGCGATTCGTCATCCAGTCGAGCGGGCGCCAATTGCCGTCTGAGCTTCCGATGAAGCGCTGCGTGCCGGACTTTGGCACGTACTGGAAGATCTGCGCGGGGCTGTACACGCCATACCCGTTCTTGTTCTCGCCCAAAGAGCCGGTCGGATTGTACGCGAGACCGGAGCTGGACGGTGCTGTGGACTTGTAATTGAAGCCCGGTCCGTTATACGCGCTGTAATAAACGCTGAAGATGTTGTTGTCCGCCTGAGGAAGCCGCTGATTCGTGTTGACGTATCCAGCGTTCACGTTCAGGTCGAAACTTGGAGTCAGTGTCGCGCTCAGATTGGTTCGGAAGTTCTCGCTCTGGAACGCTTCCGGATCCAGCCAGTCGCTCCGAATCGCCGTCCCCATGGAGTCGAGCGTCTGCTGCGCGAAGACCGGCATGTGGAACGGTCCAACCTCGTTCTGCACGTCGCCACTCACAAAGAATCGCACGCCGGCGTTTCCGCCCGAGGCGTTCATGCCGACTTCCTTGCGATTACCGAGCTGCAATGGAGTCGTGGATGGGTTGCGCAGAGCATTGAACGACGTCGTGCTGTCAACGACGCAGGTGCCCTGCCCTACGGTCACGAGCACGCACCGCTTTAGCGCGAGCGTTGTCGGATCATGCCCCCAGTCGGCATACTGCGTTGGATAGGTATTCCGGTCGTCCACAACGCCCGTCTCACCGAACCAGCTCCAGCGAGTTGGTCCTTCCTGGCCCTTGCGGGTTGTGATGACGATGACGCCATTGGCGGCGTCGGTTCCATACAGCGTCGCCGCGGACGGGCCCTTCACGATCTCGACGCTCTGGATCTCGTTCGGATCAAGCTGGTCCAGATAGCTCACGCGCGTGCCGGTGAAGCCGACCGACGTGTTGCCCGAGTTCATTCTCACTCCGTCGATCACGTAGATCGGATCGTTGCTGAGCGAGAGCGAGTTGAGCCCGCGGATCTTTATGACGGGCGTCGAGCCGGTCATGTTACCCTGCAGCACCGACACACCGGGCGACTTGCCCACCAGTAGATCGGAGATGCTTGTCACCGGCGCAGTCTCGACGCTCTTGGTGACGTCGCCCAGGTTTGCGACGGCATTACCGACTTCGATACGACGCTGTGGTCCAGTAGCCGTCGTAACCATTTCCTGAAGCCGAACTACGGTCGCTTCCATGGTGAAGTCGGCCGTCACTGGCCGACCGTCCTCCACGGTGACCGGCCTGGATTGGGCCACGAACCCGACGCGCAGTGCGCGAACCGTCTGCGGACCCGCGGGCACGTTGCGCAGTGTGTAGCGGCCTTCCGGATTTGTGGTCGTGGCGAGGGTGGTGTTCGTGACGATCACGCGTACGCCGACGATCGGAATACCCGCGGTCCGGTCGATCACTCTTCCGGTAATTGATCCCTGTGCCAGCAGCGTCGCCGGTGCAAGCAGCATCGCGGCAAGCAGCATGCGGCTGGCGCGAAAGGGGCTAGCTCTCATGTGTCGCTCGCGATTTCGTGGTGAGTGAGGACCATCCCGTCGGGCTGGACGAGATGACTGGCGGCGACGAGCGCGCGGCGATTTCCCTCATCGCCTCTACAGCTGACGTCGCTCGATTCAGATAGCGGTTTTTCATGGCGTCGTACGAGCTCCTAGCGAGGGGTGGTTGCTAGGCGGGCTCCGGTCTTCGACAAAAAACCGGGCGCGTCCGGAGAACCTTCATGGGTATCTCCGGCGTTGCGGCTGGTCCCTCACCGGCTGTACGCGCCGACTCGGTAGCAGACCCGCTCAAGGGTAGGTTCCAACGTACCCGCCGGGCGGCGATCGTCAATGGATGCCGCTGCGCAATAGACATTAAGAATTCGTAAAGATGCTAAAGTTGGACGCTCGTGGTGCCGAACGAAACGCGCCACGCCAACGTATGTTCTTCCGCAAGCCGGCCGAACAACGCCAGCAACGTCGTTACGAAATCCCACCACACCTCACGCGGACAGCAATGAATACCAGGTTGCAGCTAACGCAGCTGACCATCGCCGCTACCATCGTCGCCGGTTGCGCGCACACAGCGCCGACACCCGCACCGTCGCCCGTCCCTGGGCGACCGGGTGCCACGTCAGACATGGCCACGGCGCCTCGCGACTCCACCGGCCGGCCGACCGCCGCCGGCGCGACCAATCCGCGACCATACTCGCGCGTCATAACTGCAGCGGCGAAAACTCGACGCGGGCTCTTTGCGGTCCACCGCGTGGGCGACAAGCTGTACTTCGAGATACCTCGCCGCGAGCTCAACAAGGACATGCTGCTCGTCGGCAGATATGCCCGCGCCGCAGCCGCCGACCCCAATTCGCCTACCGGCGGTTTTGGCGAGTACGGTGGCGATCAGTTCGGCGAACGCACGCTGAACTGGGAGCGGAACGGCAATCGCGTCATTCTTCGGTCGCCCAGCTTCGCGATCACCGCTGATACATCGCTCGCTGTCTACCGCGCAGTGCAGTCGTCCAACTACGCGCCCATCGTCGCTGTATTCAACGTAGAAGCGTACGGACCCGATAGCGCCGCGGTAATCGACGTCACGCGCCTGTACACCACATCAGTACCCGAATTTGCCGCGATTCGCGGCACCATCGACGAGCGTCGGTCGTACGTTGAGAGCGCCATCGCGTTCCCCGACAACCTCGAGATCGAGGCGACGCAGACGGGCGTGCCCGCTCCCGCCGGTGGACGCGGCGCCCTCCCGACCGCGCCGACCGCGCCCGGGTTGCAGACCGCGCAGAGCGTGCTCGCGCACTGGAGCCTCGTACGCCTTCCCGAGCGTCCCATGATGCCGCGACGCTTCGACGAACGCGTCGGATTCTTCTCTGTTCGGGACGTCAACTTCGGCGAGGAGCAACGCGCCGCGCAACGCCAGTTCATTACGCGCTATCGGCTGGAGAAAAAGGACCCAGCTGCGGCGCTGTCCGAGCCAGTCAAGCCGATCATCTACTACGTTGATCCCGCAACGCCGGATCAGTGGAAGCCGTGGATACGGAAGGCGATCACAGACTGGCAGCCCGCGTTCGAGGCAGCCGGATTCAAGAACGCCATCGTCGCGATGGACCCGCCAACAAACGATCCGGATTGGTCGCCGGAAGACATCAGACACACCATAATCCGCTGGCTGCCATCGACCGTGGAGAACGCGGTGGGTCCACACGTCAGTGATCCGCGCACGGGCGAGATTCTGAACGGCTCCGTGCGCATCTTCCAGAACGTGTTGAACCTTCAGCGCGACTGGTATTTCACACAGGCCGCACAGGTCGATCCGCGCGCACGCACATTCCCGATGCCGGACTCGCTGATGGGCCGCCTGCTCGAGTTTGTCGTTGCACACGAGATTGGACACACCATCGGTCTGCGCCACGATCAAATCGGAAGCTCGGAGTATCCTGCGGACAGCATTCGCAGCGCGACGTGGGTGCACAAGATGGGTCACTCGCCATCCATCATGGACTACTCACGCTTCAACTACGTCGCTCAACCGGAAGACCACATCCCGCTGGAAGACATCATTCCGCGAGTTGGTCCGTACGACAAGTTCGCGATCATGTGGGGCTATGCTCCCATACCCGGCGTAACTTCGCCCGCCGCAGAGCGCTCGACGCTCGATCGCTGGGCCGGAATGCAGGACACGATACCATGGTACCGCTTCTCTGAAAACAATGAAGCCGGCGGCTTCGGCACGCAAAGCGAGGCGGTAGGCGATGCGGACCCGGTAAAGTCCACCGGGCTCGGTTATCGAAACCTCCGCAGAGTTGCGGGCTACATCAACGGCGCCGCAACACGGAATGGCGAGGACAACACCGATCTTCGTGAGATTTACGATCGCACGGTCGGCCAGTGGGCCACCGAGGCCGGACACGTGGTCACCGTGGTCGGCGGGTCGGAGGTACAGTACAAGTCCGGCACTCAGCCCGGCGCGGTTTACACACCGCTATCGCGCGCACGCCAGGCCGACGCTGTCCACTTCCTCAACGAGAACGTGTTCAGAACTCCGACGTTTCTGATTCGTCCGGACATCTCGGACAGGATCGAAGCCGGTGGCATGCTCACGCGAATCGGTAACGCTCAGAACCGCGTCCTCGGAGCACTGCTGGACGACGGTCGCATGAACCGCCTGCTCGACGGCGAAGCGCTCGCCACCGACAAGCACAACACTTACACGCTCCTCAACATGCTCGGCGATCTCAGACACGGTGTCTGGAGCGAGTTGGAGTCGCCACGAGTGTCGATCGACGCATATCGCCGCAACCTGCAGAACGACTATCTCGCGCAGATCAATCGCAAGCTGAACGGCCCCGCGACGCCCGCTGCGACAGTAGCCGCTGCAGCCGCATTCGGGGTCCGGCTTCCGGTTCTATCCGAGGACGCCAAGTCCGAGCTTCGCGGCGAGCTGACCACACTCAGGTCCGACATCCGCGCCGCGAAGGGCCGCGCTGACGATCGCGAAACGCAGGTACATCTCGACGCCGCCGAACACCGCATCGGAGAGATACTGGATCCGAAGAAGTAACTGGACAACACGGGGCGCGGAGGTATTTCTCCGCGCCCCGTGTCACACGTGCGGCGGTGTCCGCGGCTATGCCCTTCCCCGCGCCGCCTTTGGCCGATGCGTGCGCGGCGCTGGCTGCCTCGACGCCCACCGGCCGCGAAGACCGATAGCGATCGCGACAACAACTATGCAGAGCTCCACGTACACCTTTTCCGCATCCAGCGGGTCCAGGGGCGCATCCTTGAGCGTGGGATCGGTGAACACCGCATGGATGGCGAACAGGATGAACATGGCGTAGGTCGCGTAGTGCAGCGGCTTCCAAATCCGCCGGCCGATCTCAAATCTGAAGTAGGACGTGACGACCGTAAAGACGAGCACGTAGAGCGCCAGCGCGCCGAGCGTATTGATGATCTGTTGCTTGGGCCCGCCGACGGGGTACACCAGATCGATCACACGAAAGTGTACTGTCGACGACAGCAGTAGAATCGATGGATGGGCCAGACTGGCCGCGAGCGCCGCGTACGCTGTCCAGTTGTGCAGCTGGAGCGTGTTGATGTGCCGGTGCGGCCAGCGGCGCACCGGGTTGTATTTGGTTGACATCAACAATCCGATCAGGATGTTGAGCGTCAACAGAGTGATGGCGACGAGTGCGACGTCGCCGGAAATATCTATCGGGTCCACACGATCTCAGACGAAGGAATTTCCCGTCGCGTACACGGGCTCGCCGCGGCACCACGTCGCGACGCAGCGGGCGTCACCGTACCAGTACGGAATCTCGCGCACGTCCGCGCAGTCCCACAAAGCGAGATCAGCACTGAAGCCCGGTGTGATCTGTCC
>JALYTX010000035.1 GCA_030854055.1 Gemmatimonadota bacterium
GATAGTGAAAGCGGCCGAGCGCAGCAGAAGGGCGGCCGCTACCGGTGAGCAGCGGTGGGCCAAGCGATGCGATGTTCGACCGGGCGTCACGAGATGAATTCGTCATTCGAATACCACTCGAGTACACAGTTGCCGACGGCAACATCACGCAAGATACGTCCGCGCCCGACGCTGGAGAAGATGGAAATACATGGCGGCCCTGGAGGCGCGCAACTATCTCAAGGAGCGCCCTCTGATGCCGCGCTGCTGCCGGGCATGGTGAATTCCGCGTCCGGAATCGCGTCGTTCACGTGGACGGAGTCGAGCACGATATGCTGGCCACCTGCCTGGCCTTCCGTGAATGAATCGATCCTGAATGCGATCATCACACCGTTAACGCGCCGATAGTCCCGGAACATTGAAACGAACGTCACGGGCGCGCCGTTCATCACCCGCTTCCCGCGCCATTTTGTCTGAAGATGCGATACTGTGTCGATGTAGTAAGTGTCGTTCAACCCCGACTTGGTGACGACGTCGATCACGTACGCAGGGCGCCCATCGGCGGTATCGATTCCAACAAGCGTCAGACGATTGCCCTTCGCCTCGGAGTGAACCAGGGCACCGTCCATGTCGCCACCAGCCGCGACGTTCTGCGCGTCGCCTTCCGGCAACAGCCGCGCAGCCGGTGCAGTGCCGCTGGTGCCCGGAGAAATCGTCCACGCCACTCGGCCGTCGTACGCCTGGACTATCATCCCCTGGTCCATGGTTATCTGGGTGCGAATCCGGCCGGGCCGCACAAGATCCACAGCGAGCGGATGCGCGCTTCCATCCGAGAAGACGATGTGCCCCCGCAACTCCTCCGTTCGTACAGAATCCAGCCGCGCCTGGCCGCCCCGCGCGGCCACGTTCGACGCTAGTACGGACTGCAGAGCGGCTGGTGTCCCTTGCGCGACCGCTGTCGCCGCAGGCATCAGAGGGGAAAGAGCAACACTGCACGCCAGGCCACACGACAGACGCTTCAACACTGACATCCATTCCTCCAATTGCTACGTGAACAGTCGCATTACGTGTCATCGTGGCGACGATCAATCCGACTCCCGATCTCATCGAATTAAACGAATTGCGACTGGAGACCGCGGTGTCGCGCAGCGAGCAGCACCATTGGCGCCGTCGTCGGTCCGCCGCGGCGAGTTCGCGCGCTAGTATTCCTCCAGGGCTCGCTGCTGGCGGGTCCGCCACTGTCGATGTACACCCCCGGGAGAAGCTGCGTGGAGGAATCCGGCGACGCTGCCACAATACTGACCGACGAGCCACCGACGCTGCGTGTCAGGTGGCGCGTGGCCGCCGTTGTCTGGCTCGTTCCAACTCTGCTGAGCGCCACCACCTCATACGCATTCACGCGCGTGACGGGCAACCCGGTGGCGTTCTGGTCGGTGTTGGTCATCAATCTCCCGATCTGGTATTTCTGGGCGCTCGTGACACCGCTCATCTTTCGGCTTGGGAGAGCTGTGCGAATCGGGTGGCCGGTGTCGCCGACTGCGTTACTGCTTCATGTCGCCGCGAGCATCTTTGCTGCGTTCGCGGATGTCGTATGCGGAATGACGGT
Source organism: Gemmatimonadota bacterium (assembly GCA_030854055.1). Classification (GTDB taxonomy): domain Bacteria; phylum Gemmatimonadota; class Gemmatimonadetes; order Gemmatimonadales; family Gemmatimonadaceae; genus Fen-1247. The sequence continues at coordinate 1,586 of JALYTX010000035.1, forward strand.
TGCCGCGCTTTTGGGTGTGGCCCCATTGGGCGCACACGCAGCTCAGCGCTACCTGATCAACTTCATGTCCTGGTTACTCACCGGGGTCCTGACGTACTGGACAGTCCTCGGCGCAGGCTACGCATTGGATCTCGATCGCAAGTACCAGCGGCAACAGCTGCGCTCGTCGGAGCTCACGGCCGAGCTGGCCCGGGCACAGCTCGCGGCGCTGCGCGCACAGCTGCATCCGCATTTTCTGTTCAACACACTGAACACCGCTGTGTCGCTCGTCCGCGTGGATCGCGCGGACACTGCAGTAAGAGTGCTGACAAGCCTGAGCGATGTTCTCCGTAGACTGTTACGCAACGCACCCGCGCAGGAAATACCGCTGCACGAAGAGCTGGCGTTTCTTCACTCGTACCTCGCCATAGAAAAGATCAGATTCCCCGACCGGCTAACGGTCCGGATAACCGTGGACGATGCTCTGCTCGATGCGATGGTACCGAACCTCGTTCTTCAACCACTCGTGGAGAATGCCATTCGATACGGAGTCGCGCGCTCGAGTTTGGGAGGCTGCGTCGAGGTTTCCGGGCAGCGGCACGACGATCGGATCGTGCTGCAGGTGCGGGACAACGGGCCCGGCCTTCCCAATGACTGGCTGCCAAGCATGAACGGCGGTGTGGGACTGGCCAACACGCAGGGGAGATTGCAACACATGTACGGCGACCGGCACGAGTTCCTTCTTGGGAACAGTGCGAGCGGCGGCGCGGAGGTGACGATGATAATTCCGTTGCGATTTGCAGGCACCGTTGAGCAGGCCGACGATGCGTGACATACGCGCGCTGCTGGTTGATGACGAGCCATGGGCGAATGAAGGGCTGCGCGCGATGCTTCAGCGCCACGCCGACGTAACCGTGATTGGCGAGTGCGCGAACGGCAGGGACGCTGTCGTGGCGATAGGCCGCGACGCTCCTGACGTCGTCTTCCTCGACGTTCAGATGCCTGAGCTGGACGGATTCGCCGTACTCGCCGAAATCGGCTGCAAGCCGCGACCCATATTGATATTCGTCACCGCTCACGACGAGTACGCACTGCGCGCATTCGACGTACAGGCAATGGACTATCTGCTCAAGCCGGTTAGTGAGGAAAAACTGGGCCGTACCGTACAACGCGTCCGCAGTCAACTAGAACAGGGCGACGCCCTCGTCGCACGCGAGCGGCCAGCGCAGCCGCGCCCGGGTCATGCGCCCGCGACGCAGGAAATTGAACCCGGGAGCGACGCGCGCAACACGGCGGTGCAGCACACGGCGCTTCCATACCTTTCTCGGCTCGCGGTTCGCACCGGCCGGCGGCAGGTGGTCGTCCCTGTGACCGACATAGACTGGATCGCGGCCGACGACTATTGCGTCAACATAATCGCGAACGGGCGTCGGCATCTCATGCGCGCCTCGCTCACGTCGCTGGAGCAGCGGCTCGATCCTGCCATCTTCGTTCGCGTCCACCGATCCGCGCTCGTAAACGTGACACGCGTGAAGGAGTGGAATCAGCGACCCTTTCGTCGGCTGGTGCTCGTGATGTCAGACGGTGCGCTGCTGCCGGTGAGCCGCAGTAGGAAGGCGCACTTCATCGAGCTGCTGACTGGCGCTTCGCCGAAAGCGCGCGGCTGAAGGCGCGCTGCTCAATCGCGCTTGGCGGTTGTGCGGGCGTCGACGTTACCAGCAGGGGCTCACGGTGACAATAGTGATCGCGTGAACCAGTATTGCCAGAATAAACACGGAACTCGTCATGAGACTGGAGAGCGCCATGAAACGCGTCCGCCCCTCGCCGGTGTCCAGAGCCCAATGCGCACCGCCCGTCACCTCCTGCCTCGTGCGCTCCCAGTTGCGGAGCGCGACGATACCGGCAGCCATACTCAGTATGATGGCGGCCGCTGCTACCGTCAGCAGTATCGCAGTTAGCCGGCCGCTGCCGATGGTGGGCGCCGCAAGCGGCTGCATGCGCGGATAGCAGACCTGCGCCGCGACGGAGTAGTTCACGATGCTGAGTACGCTCCACGCGAAAGCTCCCCCACAGAGCCCGAACCACAGCGCCAATGGCCCGACCGCGGCGCGCCCCGGCGCCGGATGATCAGCCGGTCTGGCACCCAAGCCCTGACGAGATAGATCAGGCGCGCCCGTGGGTGGGCTCGTTGGTCCGCCCACTGCCGCGCCCGGCGTTGTGCCCGGTGTCGCGCCGTTCACCGGAGAGCTCATCGGAGGTAAGGGATAAGATAGAATGTTGTGAAGACGAACAGCCACACTACGTCCACAAAGTGCCAGTACATCGTCACGTTGGCCACGGCGAGCCACCCGCCGTTGTCTCCACGTTCCGCGCGGTTGGACCCCCGCAGCAGTACGGTGAGGAGCATCAGCAACCCGACCGCCACGTGCGCACCGTGAAAGCCGGTAATCGTATAGAAGAGCGAGCCGTACGCGTCGCTCGATGGCCTTATTGACACGAGCTTGTTGTGGAACTCCAGGGCCTGTATGAACAGGAACGCGACGCCGAGCAGAATTGTTACGAACATTGCGCCGCGCAATCTTGACGGTTTGCCGCCTTCTCCTGCACGACGTCCGTACTCCAGCACGAAGCTGCTGCCGATGAGTATCACAGTATTGGGAAGTGCCAGCTTGAGATCCGGCGGCAGTGTGGGCCACGGATTGATCGAGCTCGCCGACAGATACGCATAGCTCGCCAGCAGATAGGCGAAGAAGGCAGCTTCCGTTGCGATGACGCAAACCATTCCCCACCACGCGACGGAATGGCGACCCTCTCCGTTTACCGGCAGCATTCCGAACAGCGTATCGACCATTTCATGGCGGCGCGCGCCGGACGCGGGTGCGAACCAGGCGACGACTGCAAGGAACGCGAGCAGCACGCCTACGATGGTCAATCCGTTGGACGGGCCGAGCAGCCCGAAGCTGGTAACCGTAAGCCCAAAGGCGAGCACCAGGGGCCAGATACTGTCCGCAGGCATGCGCATCACCACATCCGGCTCCGCATCGAGCGGCGTGATGCCGAACGTTTCGCGCCCATCCTCGAGCAGCGGACCGTTGCTCAACACAGACCTGCCGCTTCCCTCATCCGGAAGCCGGTTCTCCCACAGCGGGTGCCGGCTTGCAATAACGGGAATCGACGCAAAGTTGTACGGAGGTGGTGGCGAGCTCGTCGACCATTCGAGCGTCGGAGCATCCCACGGATTGTCACCCGCGATCACGCCGTGCTTGAGCGAGCGCAGCACGTTGATTATGAAGAGAAGCACACCGGTCGCGAACACGTACGCGCCGATCGTGACTATCAGGTTGGACGTGCTCCATCCGAGTCCTGAATCGTACGTGTAGATGCGGCGCGGCATCCCCATCAGTCCCAGCCAGTGCATCGGGAAGAAGAGAACGTTCACGCCAATGAACATCGTCCAGAAGTTCCAGCGTCCAAGCTTCTCGTCCAGCATCCGGCCCGTCATCTTCGGGAACCAGTAGTAGAAGCCAGCGAACACCGGGAACACGTTGATTCCGACCAGCACGTAATGGAGGTGTGCAACGATGAAGTAGGTGTCAGTGAGCTGCCAGTCGAACGGAACCGCTGCCGTCATCACGCCGGATACGCCGCCGATCGTGAACAGCAACACGAACCCCGCCATGAACAGGAACGCCGTCGTCCGCCATGGTCGTCCGTACCAGATGGTTGCCAGCCACGCGAAAACACCTACGGCACTCGGAATCGCGATGATCATGCTCGCACCACTAAAGAAGGCGAGCCCGAGCGGCGGGATGCCGGTCGCGAACATGTGGTGCAGCCAAACTCCGAATCCGAGCACTCCGGTCGTGATGGTAGCGAGCGCGACAAAGGTGTAGCCGACCAGCGGACGCCGGCAGAATGTCGGCAGCACATCCGACACGATGCCCATGGCGGGAAGCACGATTACATACACCCAGGGGTGGCCGAATATCCAGAACAGATGCTGCCACAGCAGTGGTTGCCCACCCGACGCCGGATCAAAAAAGTGAGTGCCGAAGCGGCGGTCCAGATACAGGAAGATCAGCGCCACCGAGAGCGACGGCAGCGCGAACAGGTTTGCAACAGACGCGGTGAGCGTGCCCCAGACAATTATCGGAAGCCGGTTCAGCGACATTCCCGGGGCGCGCGTCTTGAATAGTGTGACGATGAAATTGACCGAGCCAACCGTCGTAGAGACGCCGAGCAACAACAGTCCTATCGCGTAGAAGTCGATGTTGCGCCCGGGATCGTACGCGCGCTGCGCGTACGGCACGTAGTCGAACCAGCCGGCGTTCGGCATCTGCCCGGTGAGCACGCTCGAGTAGATGAGTATGCCGGCGCCGATATATAACCAGTAGCTCAGCGCATTCAATCGCGGGAACGCCATGTCGCGCGAGCCGAGCATGAGCGGCCAGAGATAGTTGCTGAATCCTGACAGAATGGGCGCGGCGTAGAGAAAGATCATCGTCACGCCGTGCACACTGAAGAGCTGGTTGTACTGCTCCGGCGACAGCATGTGCAGGTTGGCTTGCGCCAGTTGCGCGCGCATTGCGGCGGCTTCGAGTCCCCCAAGCAGGAGAAATGCGAACGCGGTTACAAGGTATCGTTTCCCGATAGTCTTGTGATCCACGGTCGTGAGGAATCCGCGCAAGCCAGACGGAGTTTCCCATGTCGCACGCAGAGATCTGTCCGTCTGTGCTTCGAGCGTTGTTGCCACGTCTGATCCTCGCGCCCGTCAGTGGAGGGTATTTAGATATGCCACGACCGCGGCGATGTCGTCGTGTCGGAGATCCATTCTGGGCATCAGGACGCCCGGCTTCATCGCCTGCGCGTCGGCGACCCAGCGCATGAGATTCGCGGGCGTGTTGTCGATGAGGCCGGCGCCGATCGTCTTGCGGTCCGCAAGGTGGGTCAGGTCCGGTCCGAGCCTGCCGAGCGCATTGGTCCCGCGCACGGCGTGGCATCCGCTGCAACTCGCTACGAACACTGTTTGTCCGCGCGATGCGTCCGGCGGCAGCGCGGCGTTGGGTGCGAGAGCGTCTGCGCTCTCGGAACGCTGAAGCGCGGCCCACTTGTCATAGTCGGCGCGCGGGTCAGCGGTGATAGCGAACGCCATGTGCGCGTGCTGCAGCCCGCAGTATTCCGCACATGCGCCGCGATACGTACCGGCGCGGTCAGCCTGGAGCCACGTTTCGTTGATCTGTCCAGGTATTACGTCCATCTTGCCGAAGAGCTCTGGGACCCAGAAGGAGTGAATCACGTCCGCTGACCGCAGTCGCACCCTCAC
>JALYTX010000108.1 GCA_030854055.1 Gemmatimonadota bacterium
GAGCCGCCGCTACCGCCCAGCTCGCGTGGACATCGTGCCCGCACGCGTGCATGACGCCGGGATTGATCGATGCGAAGTCGAGACCGGTGTCCTCGTGAATGGGTAGCGCATCGATATCGCCGCGGAGCGCTACGACGGGAGCGTTGCGATCGTGGCCGGGGACGCGCACAACGACTCCGGTCCCGGCGACGCGTTTATGATCGGTGATTCCGAACGCGTCGAGCGCGGCGATGAGTCGCCCCGAAGTACGCTCCTCCTGCCACGAGAGCTCGGGATTGCGATGAAGGTCGCGCCGCAACGCGGAGAGCTGCGCCGCTACGCTTTCGGTAAACAGGCCGCTGACCGACGAAGGCAACTTCACACCCTCTGTGCCGGACCGCTCCGCATCCCTGTTCTCGCCCTCAGCCATGGTGCTCGTATCGGGCTGGTTCACTTTGCGCGTAGAGTCTGAGACCTGACGGTGAGATCGTTGATGCGATTCTCATCTACCGACACGCCGATTCCCGGGCGATCGAGTGGCACCCTCATCAATCCGTCGGTGCTCATGGTCCACTCAGGTGTCACCACATCTCGCTCCCAGTACCGGGCGCTCGGGCTGAGATCGCCCGGAATGGTGAAGTTGGGCAGCGACGCGAGCGCAACATTGTACGAGCGACCCACACCGCTCTCCAACATCCCGCCGCACCAGACCGGTATTCCATGTTTAGCGCATAGGTCGTGGATTGCGCGCGCCTGTTGCAGTCCGCCGACGCGTCCTGGCTTGATGTTGATTATTCGACCGCTCTTGAGTGTGATCATGTCTTCGGCGCGGTCAACACTCGTTATCGACTCGTCCAGGCAGATGGGCGTACTGAGCGTGCGCTGCAGCTCGGCGTGGCGTACGATGTCGTCGTGTGCGAGCGGCTGCTCGATCATCAATAGGTGCAGAGGATCGAGCTGTTTGAGGTGCGCTGCGTCTTTGAGCGTGTACGCGTTGTTCGCGTCGGCCATGAGCGGCGCATCGGGGAACGCAGCGCGCACCGCCCTCAGAAATTCAAGATCGTGGCCCGGACCGATCTTGATCTTGATCTTGCGATAGCCATCCGCAAGTGCGAGCCGCACACGCGCAACGAGCGCGGCCGGCGACTCCTGAATACCAATCGATATTCCCGTCGGGATCTCAGTGCGTGTGCCACCAAGGAGGCGCGCGAGAGGAATCCCATCACGTTCGGCAACTAGCGCCCACGACGCCATCTCGAGGGCCGCCTTCGCCATGTTGTGGCCGCGGAAATCCTTCTCCAGCGCAGGATGTACCTGCGTCGCCTGGTCGAACGACGCGCCGAACATGCGGGGTGCGACGTATTCCGTGATGACAACCCACGCAGTGTCGATGGTTTCGGAGGCGTAGTTGGGATGCTCGCCGGCGACACATTCGCTCCACACTACAACTCCGTCCACGTCCTGCACTCTGAGCAACAGGATCCTGCGCTCAGTGCACAGTCCGGACGAGATTCGAAACGGCTCCTTGAGCGGCAGCCGGATCTCATTGAGCTTGATTTCCTTTATTCGGATCATCACCTGGTTCGGTTGAAGAGCTTCACCGCTCAAGCAGGTACGTGGCTTGTGCGTCACCGGACGCGCGCGCAAAGCCCACGACACGGAAGCCCTGCGCGAGATACGTCGTGAATGCCAGTCTCGTTGTCTCACGCCAACGCCGCGCCTGACGGAGGTCTGAGTCGATCATTGATATGATATCGTCCGGGATTGCGACGCGCACGCGGCGTGAATCCGTTGCGACGGAGGAATTCTCGTTAGCCACCACGGGCGCGGTCTCCCAGCCGCGGTCAGTTTGATCCGCGCCGCGTTCGCCAGGCGCGTTCGCCCCGTCGAGTCGCCACACCACTATGAAACGGTCGGTACCGATTCCGGAATGCATCACGCTGCCCGTGTCCTCGCCGTAGTAGTTTGGCGCGTACTTCGACACTTTCGCTCCAAGCTGCTCCAGGTTCAGGTACGCGTTGCGCGCGACGAGCGGATCGTAGGTCCAGTACATCACGCGCACCCCGCTCTCGAGCAGAAGATCGCGTTGAAACAACTTGAGTCGCTTACCCAGTCCGAGGTCGCGTGCTGTCGCGCGGACGGCGAGCATGTCCGACCAGTGCGCGAGCTCACCGTCGCGAATCCCGGAGATTCCGAATACGAAGCCCAGCATACTACCATCCGCGCTGAATGCTCCGGCCGTTACACCGCCGACTTCCTGCGCGATCCGAAGAATGGTCGCGGGCACGGACTCGCTGAATTGCCTGCCCCAGATCTCGTTCTGTATAGCCACACACTCGTCGTACTCGTGTGCCGACTCGACGCGCCTTATGGTGACGTCGCGGATGCTGCTCGATGTCGTCGATGACGGTGCGGCCGTGGATCGCATGTGCGTGGCGTAATCTATTGGCGCACGCGGATGTGCGGCCTTCCGCGGGGTCACAGGCGTGTTGCGGCCGCCGGTGCCGCGCCGGGGGTGATGCCGTACCGCAGAGCATTGGCGTATGCCCGGTGCGCCGGATCCCGCCAGTCGAGATCGATTACGCTGTAGTAGGCGGTATCCCGGACCCGGCCACGCACGATCATGTGTTGGCGCAGCGTGCCCTCGTAGGTCCCGCCTATCCGCTCGATCGCCGATCGCGACCTGCCATTGAGGACATCCGCCCTGATCTCCACCCTGAGCGCGCCCCACCCGTCGAACGCCTGCTGCAGCATCAGCGCCTTGGCCTCACCGTTCATTCCCGTCCCGTGCCGGTCGGGACGAAGCCAACTCCAACCGATGGCGAGACGTCGGTCCGCAGGCGAGATGTTGGCAAAGCGGCTCGCTCCCACCACCTGGCGGGTAACGGGGTCGATCAATACGAGCGGGAGGCTCTCGCCCCGCGACTCTTCCGCCAGCGCGGTGGCAACGTAGGCGGTCATGTCCCCTTCGGTCTCGATCGCGGCCGTCGCGGTGTGCTCCCATATCTCCGGGAATCGCGCGGCCCTGAAAAGGTCGCTGACGTCGCCAGCCGTCATCGGCCGGAGTGCGACCTTCTGCCCTTCCAGCGTCACCCGCCGCACCAGCATCGGTCCCCGAGCAACGAACCTCGCGTCATCGCTCATCGGTTATCTACTTCCGTGTCCGTCATAAAGGAAAGTTGCATATATCGCAACCAGGTTCCACTTTCCGTAGAACGAAGTATCTTCGAAACGGGCGACCGGCGCAAGCGGTCCGCGCCTGGACCTATCACGTGATGCCAGTTACTGCCGCGCCGGTCAGAGCCGCCATAATCGCATCGAGGGCGAGGCGAGATGCTTCAGCAGTGCATGCGGGTGCTCGAGTTGTTCTCTCCCACCGCGCGCGAGATCGGTGTCGTCGACGCAGCCCGCAGGCTCGGGGAGGGTAAGGGCACGGTGTCGCGCTGGCTCAGTGCAATGGAAGAGTCAGGCTTCGTCGATCGGGATCCGGTTTCCCACCGATACAGGCTCTCCACACGGCTGGCCGTGCTCGGTGAGTTCGCGCGCGACTCGAGTAGCCTGCACAGACTCGCGCTTCCGGAGCTCCAGTGGCTCGCCGCCGCGACCGGCGAGACTTCCAACCTGGCCGTACTGGTCGGCAGCGAGGTGATGAACGTGTCTGCCGTCGAGAGCCCGCGCCCAATCATGCACACCGGATGGGTAGGGCGACGCCTTCCATGTCACGCCACGGCTTCTGGCAAGGCGCTCCTCGCATGGAAGGATCCCGCTGACGTCCGCCGTCTGTTCCCCCGCGATCTCCCTCGGCTTGCCCAACGCACGATCACACGTATGGACGAGTTAATCGCAGAGCTCGGCGTTATCCGCGTAAACGGCTATTCGGTCGCCTGGGCGGAGCTGGAGGACGATCTCGCCGCGGTCGGCGCACCTGTTCGGGACCACACAGGTCTCGTCGTTGGCGCCCTGTCGATCGGTGCGCCGGTGTCGCGCGTGCCGCCGGAACAACTCGATGCCCACGCCCAGGCGGTCCGCCAGGCAGCGCGCTCACTCTCCGCCCAACTCGGCTACCATGCACGCAACTAACGCCGGAAATGCCGTCGAGAAATTGACGCTGCGTGGCAGCGCGCTGATCGACCGGATCGAGCGCGAAGTGCCGGATGCGGATCGAACGTGGAAGCCCGCGCCCCGCTCATGGTCGCTCACCGAGGTAGTGGAGCACCTGTCACTCGTCGCATCGGGAATGCTTCGCACCGCCCGTCAGTCGAACAGTGCAAGCCCGCAACTTGGCGCGCTCAAGTCAGCGGTGCTGCGCAGCGTCCTGCGCTCGCCGCTCAGATTTCCGGTGCCCGTTGCTGCCGTCGTCCCCCGGACCGGCGTCTCGTGGAGCGATGCGCGACGCCACCTGTTGGACTCCGGAGTCCGGTGGACCACGTTCGCCGTCGCCGATTCGCCCGCTTCGCTCCGCTTCCGCCACCCACTCGTTGGCAAGCTGACTCCGACAGAGACAGCCGACTTTCTCGTGGAGCATTTCGATCACCACATGCGCCAGATCCAGAGGCTGTTCGCGGCGCTGCAAGCCCGCAACGTCGCAACGCGTTCCACGTAGCGGTCAACGGTCAGTGCGGTAACGCTATCTTCGCCGGCATGACTTTCCCCGCACGTCGGCCGCGCAGGCTTTGCTCGGAGTCCAGTGCGCCATCGAGCTTCTGCTGTTGTGACGGGGTGAGCATCTCGCGAACTTCACGCATTTCCCGAGCGTGCACTCGCGCGGCGCTATCGCGCGACTGGCGCTTCGCGACCTTCAGAATGGGCGCGAAACGCGCGTGGATTGCTTGCTCGTGCGCCCGCTGACCTGGCGTCAGCTGCAGCTCTGCCAACATTGCGGTGCGGGACTGGCGATGGGAGCGCGCCGTCTGCGACTGAAGCGAGCCGGCTAGGAGCACGCAGCATACCGGGACCGACAATGCCCGCAAGTGGTACGATATACTCATGATATTCTCCTGAATTCGCGTTGACGTGAACTGGCGATGGAGAATATCTGTCGGCGCGCGCACGCGCGGATGGCGAAAAAACAACGCGGGCAATCCAAATCGGCCCGCCCGCGTTAGGTGAGCCAGCGCCGCGCGGTACTATGCTATCGGCTTTGCCGCGTGACGACCCATCTGTCCACGTCCCTTCCCGCCAGCTTTCATCCTTGCGCGCTCCGCATCGAACTGCTGCTGCTGCGCTGGCGTCAGTACGGCACGAACGTCATTCATCTCCTGCTCGCGAACCTGACGAGTCGGCGCCATGTCGGCCTGAAGCCTGGCACGGGCCGCACGCACGCCGGCGCTGTCACCGCGCGCGCGAGCCGCCTTCATTGCGTCGCGGTCCGGCTTGAAGGTTGCGGCCTTCGCCTTCATCTGCGGCTTGTATCGTGCGTGTATCGCCTTGATCCTCGTCTTCTGATCCGCCGTCAAGTTCAATTCCTTCAGCATCATGCCATGGTGGCCGTGACGCGCGCCAATCTGGGCACCGTTTGCGGGCGCAGCCGGCGTTGTCGCCTGTGCATTGAGCATTGGCGCAGCCATCAGGGCCGCTGCCGCGACCGTCAAGAATTGCATTTTCATCTCGAACATTCTCCTTGAGTTGTTGCACGTGCGAACCGTAGCACGTGACAAAACATATGACGCTGGCTATCGCCGAACGTTAACGCCGCGCCCCGCCAGGCCGCCGCTTTGCGCGTCGTTGACAGCGCACGCGGCGCGTAAGGTTCCCGACAGCTAGCGCAGCTGCTACCGCCGCAGCTAGCGCAACAGAGCAACGAGCAGCGAGATCCCGCCGAGCAGCAAGCCGACGCCAGCGACGACGAGAGTTGTGCGCATTCCAGCGGCCCATCGTGTCTGCGCGTCCTCGAACGCGGTCATGATGCGCTTCTCAGCGTCGTCCTGCGGCGTCGGCTCGCCTTCGAATAGCGATTGGCGCATGACACTCTTTGCACCCAGAACCTCGCGCATGGCAGATTCGAAATGTGCCTGGTGAATCGCGCGAGGTCCGGCTGTCACCGGCTCTGCGGCACCGATCGCAGCTGCCTTGAGCACTGCGTTCTTGATCTCGCCGCCGCTCGCATCGAACGTCGTCGCCAGCGCCGCGAAATCGACATCGGCGGCGAGTGGTGTCTTGTCGGGATGTATCTGCACGCGCCAGATCTGCTCACGCTCCTCGATGCCGGGCCGTTCGAAAAGCACGTGTGTGCGGATGCGACGCTCGAAGGCTGGATCGAAATTGGCGGCGAGGTTTGTAGCGAAAATTACCACGCCATTGAAGTTCTCCAACTCGCGTAACAAAACGTTTACCACCGTATTCGATTCGCGCTGCATGGGCTGCAGCGTAGAGCTCGCCCGCCGTGCGGCGATCGCGTCCGCTTCATCGAAGAACAGTACGGCATCCTGCTCCGTCGCGACGCGAAACACGGCGGCAACGTTCTTGGGTGTTTCGCCGGCCCACATCGATTCCATCTCGGCGTACCGCACCACGAGCAGTCGCCGACCAAGCGCCTGCGCGATCGCCTCGGCGCAAATCGTTTTCCCCGTTCCCGGCGGGCCGGCGAAGTTGAAGGCCAGTCCCAGACCGGTCGCGTGACGCTCGCCCAGTCCCCACTGACGAAAGATCAGGTCGTGGTTGCGAACCTGCGCCAGTGCCAGCTCGAGTGTCTGGCGCGTCTTGGGCGGAAGGATGACGTCCGCAAACGTGCGCACTGGCGCGACCACGTCCACGGTTCCACGCTTGGACCCGCCCGGAACCAGACCGAAGAACTCGAGCAGCGGTGTGGCCACCTTAACTCCGTGTAGTGAAGAGTGTAATACACTCAAGGCGACCTGCGCGGTTCACGCTCGCCACTTGGATACTCACGACTGCAGCTTCGTTATGAAGTCCGTGACAGACGTCGGAAGGAACATGTTGTCCGAGATCGCCGCGATTTCCTCGGCTTCCTTCCACCGCTCCTCCAGAACTGAAAGATCGCCTTCGAGCGCGCGGCGCTCCGCGTCTTCGTGCGTCATCATTTCGAGAGCGAGCCGCGCCTCGATTGGGAGCGTCGAAATCTTGCCGTCCGATGGCGCGAAGCGTCCGGGTTTCAGCAGAAGGGATGCAGCCGTCTCGAGCAACCTGTTGGGATTTCCCGCCTCAGCTATCAGCTCGACCGCAGACTGCACCTGCTTTGCGCCACCACCCCTGCCATTGACAGTTGGCAGCATGGCCGCGAGCGCGGGCAGCGCATGCTCGGGGCCGACGAGCGCGGTTCGCTTCTGCGCCCTGAAACGATTCGGTTGGTACTCGTACCAGCGATACACACCCCTCGCCGGCCTGGACGAGTACTCCACGGAGAGCGACCACCGCATGTCGCTCGACGTGACGAATTTTGCGCGCGGAAGCGTGGCCCGTGTCACGTCGACGGTGCCATCCGCGGTTGGAACGCGCGCGACCACCTGACGGTTTCGTATTGCGTTCAAGCCCTGAAAACCGACGTTGAATATCGTCGACCCACCACCCGCGAACAGCCCCAGACCTATCGACCCCGAAACCAACGCACCCACGGCCACGGCGCTCGCGCCGGCGACCACGTAGTAGCGTCGCCTGCGTCGCCCGAACTGATCGCCGTACCGCCACGCAGCCATCTCCGGCCGCTGCGGCTCACCGACCCGAACGAGCTCCAGCCCCTCACTCACGCGCGCCAGCCCGATGTGATCCGTCGACATGCGCAGCTTGGTTCCGCGGAACAGACGCTCGCACTCCTCGATCGCTTCCCACCGTTCCTCGAGCGGCGTGAGGTTCCACCGCTCACAGCTCCGGCATATTACCCACAGCCTTCCCTTCGCCTCGTCGAACGCGAGTCGGCGTCCCACGGGGAAGTGTTCCACCACCTCGTTTGCGCCGAGGTCGGCGTGACAGAAAAGACATGTGGAGTACACGGGCTACTTGCGCTCGTAGACGCTCTTTCCGCCAATGTATGTTGCAATGACTGTCGTCTTGAGAATGTCACCAGCCGGCACCGTCATGATGTCCTGATCGAGCACCGTGAAGTCAGCGTACTTGCCGGGAGTGATGGAACCCATCACGTGCTCCTGGAATCCCGCGTACGCGGGCCATATGGTCATCGAGCGAAGCGCCTCGTCGCGCGTCATGCGCTGCTCGGGATACCATCCCCCGTCGGGCCAGCCCGTCGCATCCTCGCGCGTGACGGCGCTGTGGAAGGTGATGAGCGGATTCACCTGCTCCACGGGAAAGTCGGTCCCGTTCGGAACGATGACGCCGGTATTGAGTAGCGAACGCCATGCATAAGCGCCGCGAATGCGTGAAGGTCCGAGCCTGTCCTCCGCCCAGCGCATGTCGCTCGTCTGATGGCTCGCCTGCATGCTCGGGATCACCCCCAGCTCGGCGAATCGCGGGATGTCAGCAGGATCGATGATCTGCGCGTGCTCAACTCGAAAGCGATGGTCCGCCGTCGGTACCGACTTCAACGCTGCGTCGTATGCGTCGAGAACGTTTCGATTGCCCCGGTCACCGATCGCGTGGGTCGCGACCTGAAATCCGTGACGCAGCGCGGACGTCGCGACTGCCTGCAGATGCGCCTCGGTGGACACGAGGAGCCCGGTATTGCGCGGATCGTCCGAGTACGGTGACAGGAGCGCGGCACCGCGCGATCCGAGCGCGCCGTCAGCGTACAGCTTGATTGCGCGCACCCAGAGGTGACCGCCGTACATCTCGCTGCGTGGACCGAGTGTGTAGTAGTGCGCGATCGCGGCGCTGTCATCCGAGATGAGTATGTAGCCGCGCAGGTTGAAATTGTTCGCGCGCGCCATGGATTCCATCACGTCGATCACAGCGCGCGGCTCGCCTGGATCGTGCACCGCGACCAGTCCCCACCTGTTGCAATCTGCAATTGCCGCGGCCAGTCCCTGCTGTAACTGCGCCGCGGTCGGTGCCGGAATAGCGCGGTTGACCAGGTCCATCGCGTTATCGACGAATACCCCGGTTGGATTGCCGCTGGCGTCGCGGATGATTCGGCCGCCTACCGGGTCCTGCGTGGCCGCCGTGACTCCAGCAGCCTGCATCGCGCGCGAATTCGCGAGCAGTGCATGTCCGTCGACGCGCTCGAGCATTGCCGGATTGTCGGGAAATGCCCGATCGAGCAGCGCAGCAGTAGGAAACTGCTTCACCGCCCAGCGGTTCTGGTCCCAGCCGCGTCCGAATACCCAGTCGCCCTTGGCGGGCTTCGCCGCGTGCTGCATGGTGCGCGCGATCGCCTCCTCATACGAGAGGCTGCCAGTCAGGTCGGCGTCGCGCAGGAACTCCGCGAGCCCCACCAGATGTCCGTGCGCATCCGCAAGTCCGGGGACTACAGTGGCGCCGTGCAGGTCGAGAACGCGCGTGTTCGCGCCGCGGAGTGCCATCGCTTCGCGCTCCGACCCGACGAATGTGAACGTTCCATTCCGGACCGCGAACGCCTGCGCCGCCGGCCGCGAGTCGTCCACAGTGTGTATCCGCGCGTTGGTTACTATGAGGTCGGCAGGTGCATTAGTAACGCCCTGTGCTCGCAGCATCGCCGCGCTACAGAGGGCCAACACTACGGCGAGCGCCGCGCGCTTCGCCTCGGCTTTGAAAAGTTTCACAATTCGCTTTGCCAGTGGGTGATCCGATGAGAGCCTGTACAACACGTTGCGTCCATCTCCAATGCGTTCCACGATGCTCTCAGCCTCTAGACGAATGAGTGCCTCGCGCACGGCGGGCCGGCTGATTTGTGTCGCACGAGCGATGCGCGGTGGAGCGTGCTCGCCACCGCGTATGAGAACGCGAAGGACGCGCACAGCCGCCTGCGTCCCCAAAATCTGATCCAGCGGATGGGTTTTCCTGGACGCCACGTTCAGGCGGACGCCATGCTGCTGCGGGGCAGGTGTGGCGCCTTGCCGTCTTGCAACCGGTCATGCCTCATTGGGCGTCTCTGCAGGGTGGATGGACACTTTGCCGTCGGCGACGCTCACGGACACCGCCGCTCCGACGCTTACGCCGGCCGGAAGGGACATAGACTGGCCACGCGCGTCCACGCGGTCGCACTCATCACCAGCCATCTTCAGAATCTCCGCTGCGGTGCCGAGCACGGCAAGTCGGCCGTCACGGATACCAAAGGCCGTAGCCCAGGGCCTCGTTGCCATACCAGTCTCGAGCCGAACGTTAGCGACGACAAGAGACAGCCCTTCGGATTTCACGCCAGCTCCTTTCGGTCCACGTAGACCGACGCCACCGCCGCGGCGCCGAGAACGAGCACTATGACGCAGAGCGAGGCGAGGGCCGGAACTTCGAACCATGCCGAAGCGAGCATCTTCACGCCAACGAAGGCGAGGATGAAGGCGAGCCCGATCGTGAGGTAGCGCAACTTTCCAACGGCACCCGCGAGGAGGAAGTACAGCGACCGAAGGCCGAGTATGGCCGCGACGTTGGAGGTATACACCAGGAACGGCACGCGCGTCACGGCGAAGACGGCCGGAATGCTGTCCACGGCGAAGACGAGATCCATGGTCTCGATGAGGATCAGGACCACGAGAAGCGGCGTCGCCATCAGTCGTTCCGCGCCAGCCGAGTCGGGCGCGCGAATGAAGAAGCGCTCGCCATCGTACGCGTCATGCACTGGAATGATGCGACGCACGAGCCTGAGTACCGGATTGGCCGCCGGATCGACATGCTTCCCGTCGCTCATGCCCATGCGAACGCCCGTGACGACCAGGAAAATTCCGAAGACGTACGTGATCCATTCGAACCGTCCAAACAGCGCCGCACCGGCCGCGATCATCAGACCGCGCATGACAAGGGCTCCAAGGATTCCCCAGAAGAGAACGCGGTGCTGGTACTCCTCACGGACTTCGAAGTAGGAAAAGATCAACACCATCACGAAGATGTTGTCGACTGAGAGCGAGTACTCGACCAGATATCCGGTGATGAATTCGACGCCGGCCGCGTGTCCGCGGAAGTAGAAGATTCCAGCGGCGAACAGGAGCGCGAGGAACACCCACACCGCGCTGCGTACGGCCGCCTGCCGCACCGACAGCTTGCCTCCGCTACTACCCAGCCCGAGATCGATCGCGAGCGCCACCAGCACAACCGCGTTGAACGCGATCCACGGCAGCAGCGGAGAGTGGATCATCCCCGCCAGCACAGGTCAGCCCCTAGCGCCGTTCCGTCGCATCCCGGACATCGAGCAGAATTTCGAAATAGAGCTGCTCTCTGCGGTAGGCAAAATCGAGTGTGGCCATCTGGGATGCATCACCGGATTCCTTGGCGCGCTCGAAGGCCTCGCGGTACATCTCGTCGAGGTTGGCAAGAATTCTGTCGCGGGGACGGGACATAGGGCGGTAATCGGGTTGGGACGGCTGGTCACCCATGCTCGCGATCCGGTCGAGGATCGTCGTCGGGTCGCGTCCGTCGAAGAGGAGTTTCTGAGCCGCCCCTAGGGCGAGCCGTCGGGGGTCGATGGGATTCGTCAAGCCTTTCTAATTTAATGCGTCATGATAGGCGACGAGGGCGCCAGGACTCGGCGTAACACCGCCAGAATCCCGATCAGGTACACGAAGCTCGCCGGGATCCACATGATGAGACCGGCCAACTGCTGATCTTCCAGCGCCGTCAGGTTCCACGCGCCCGCGCCAACGCTCTGTGCGTAATACCAGCGGGTTCCGGAGAACGTGAGAAGGGCTCCCAGCGCGCCACTCTGCGCCAGTGTCCCAACGAGCACGAAAAGCGCCGCGGCGGTGCTCCCGCGTCCGTGCAACGGGCGTAGGGCAACCCACCACACGAGCAGCGCCGTGGAAAAGAAACACAGGTGCTCCGCCGCGTGCACCGGCGATGATGCGAGTGCCGCAGCGTACGGGCCCGGCAGGTGCCAGAGCCAGAGTGCCGCTGTGTGAAGTGCCCAGGCCGGGACCGCCCGAACGACGAAGGATCCGCCTGTCCGCAGGCCCGTGGTATTCCACGCGCGTGCTCCTGCGACTCGGAGTCGGCGGGGAAACGCCCATAGCACCGGCACCAGCGGCTCACCGAGGATCACCAGCGGCGCTGCAACCGTGATCAGGAGCACATGCTGCATCATGTGGGCGGCGAAAAGCGTGTCAGCGATTGCGTCGAGTGGTGAGCATAGCGCGATGAAAAGAGTGAGGATACCCAGGTAGAAGGCCGCTATCTGGCCGCGCGCGACCACGCGGTGCGCACCCGCGCTTCGCCAGAGGCGTTGCACCCCAGCCCCGTAAAGCAATGCGAGAACTAGGATCGATACCAGCGCGCCCGGGTCGCCGCCCCACTGTTGCGAGAAATCCGCGGGAGTCACCGCGCCTGTCACGCGCCTGAGCCGGGCGCGAGCCGGTGAAAGACGGCCTCCTCGACCACTCGCCCGCCTTTCAGGTGCTCGACCACGATGCGCTCAAGCAACTGCGGCGTAACGTCGCCATACCAGACGCCTTCCGGATAGACCACGACGATGGGACCACCCTCGCAAACGCCCAGGCACGGGGTCTCGCCGCGCTTGACGCGCGTCGGACCGAAAAGAAGTCCTTCCCGCTGCAACAGCGACGCCAGTAAAGCGTACAGCGACCGGCCCCGCCGCTCAGGCGAGCAGTAGCTCCCCGTGCAAACGATGACATGACGGGAATATGGTTCCATGGGCCGCGGTAACGATGCCATATTCCTCTCATAATAAATCAACGTCCCCAACAAACTGCTGTATCATGAATGTCGTCGATCCGGTCATCGCCGCAAAGCGCTACGCACATCCCGAAGTGCTCGTCAGCACCGAATGGCTCGCCGAACATCTCGACGATCGCTCGCTTAGAATCCTGGAATGCGACGAAGATGTGTTGCTGTACGAAGTCGCACACATCCCCAATGCACAGAAGCTGGATTGGCACGAGGATCTCAACGACCCGGTCGTTCGTGACTATGTAAGCCGCGAACAGTTTCAGGAACTGCTTCGGTCCCGCGGAATCGACGAATCGACGCCGGTCGTGTTCTACGGAGACAAGAGCAACTGGTGGGCAAGCTACGCGTTCTGGGTGTTCAGGCTCTTCGGCTTCACGAACGCGATGCTGCTCGATGGCGGCCGGGCGAAGTGGGAGTCCGAGGGAAGACCAATGACGACGGACCGTCCGGCGTTCGCCCGCAGCTCGTACGAAGCACCGCCGCGCGCGGACAGCGAGATTCGCGCATTCTACGACGACGCGCTGACACAGTCATTTGCCTCGCGGCCATTGATCGACGTGCGCAGTCCGCAGGAGTTCACCGGCGAGCGCACCCACATGCCGGACTACCCGCAGGAAGGAACATTGCGCGGAGGCCACATTCCCGGTGCGCGCTCAGTTCCATGGGCACGCGCTTCAAACGCAGACGCATCGTTCAAGTCCGCGCTCGAGTTGCGAGCGATCTACGAGCGCGAGCAGGGGCTCAGTGCTTCCGACAATGTCATCACCTACTGCCGGATCGGCGAGCGCAGCGCCCACACCTGGTTCGTGCTCAGTTTTCTCCTGGGCTACCCCAACGTGCGCAACTACGACGGGTCGTGGACGGAATGGGGAAACCGCGTTCGCGCGCCAATCGAGGTGGGATCATGAGCGGAACTATTCCGGCGTCGGTCGTCGTGACCTGGGCGGGCGAAGGGCGGTTCGACGCCGGCCGGCCGAAAGGGCCTACCGTTCGATTGGACTCCTCCGCGAGGACGGGGCCCAGTCCAGTCGATGCGCTGCTTGCCGCACTTGGAAGCTGCACCGGTGTCGACGTAGTCGACATCCTTGCAAAGCGCCGAACTCCGGCGGACTCTCTCCGAATTGACGTGCAGGCAGAGCGGTTTGACGGGACGCCCAAGCGTGTTGTCCACGTCACACTCCACTACACGATTACCGGAAACGGTATTGAGCGCGTGCACGCGGAGCGTGCGATAGCGCTGGCAGTGGATAAATACTGCTCGGTAAAGGATTCCCTTCGCACCGACATCCCGGTTGAGTGGACGCTGATCCTGAACGGCGACAGCGCGTCCGGCAATGCAGCCCCGCCTGTCTGAATCCGAAACTTTCAGAGTGCCCTTTCAATCCGGACCGCCAGCATTCAAGTCAGAGTCCCTTCGCTCGCGCTGACCCGGCTCGGCGTCGTCGGCACGGATGCCGGAGTGGGGAAAACAGTCGTCGCGTCGGCGATCATCACGGCGATGCGCGAGGCTGGCGTGCGCGTGGCTCCCATGAAACCGATCGGGCGCAAGAGCGAACCGGGCCGGGCGAACGACGCAGAGCAATTACGGGCGGCCTCGGGAATGCTGTTCCCTCTGGAGCTGATTCAGCCACTGACGTTTCCAGACTACGCCACGCCGCTGGTTGCGGCCCGCCGCGCGCGAGTACCGATAGACGTGGCGATGCTCGACGGGGCATTCGGCGAGCTCTGCACCCATAGCGATGCAGTCGTCGTGGAGGATTCCGGTGGCCTGCTCGCTCCAATTACCGAGAGCGAGACGTTCGCGACACTGTTCCGTCGTTGGGGCCTGTCGCTGGTAATCGTATCACCGAACAGCGTAGGCGCTGTGAACCAGGTGATGCTGGCCGCTCACGCCGCACGCGCGCACCATCTCCCGATTCGAGCGGTGGTCCTTACCACCCTCACAAGAGAGCGCGGCGGTGCGGCCGAACGAACGAACCAGGCTGTACTCAAGGAACTGTTGCTGAGAGTCCCGGTTGTCAGCTTCCCATACGCTTCGTCACCGTCGGACCCGGGCCAGCTCATTGCATGGGCGCGCGATCTGTCGGCCTACGCGACCATCGCGCGGCCGGCGTGACGGATCACGTGGTTACGGAGTCCTAATTCGTGATGTCAACGACAGAATCCAGAAGCGACCTGTACGCCACCGCCGGACGCGCGACTATCGGTATCCCCGCGGTGATCGGCTTGTTTGCGGCAGCATTTGCGGTAATCGTTTTCGCGATCGGGATGGTTCCTGTCAACATGATGCTGGCGAAGATGGTGAACCCCAGCGCCGTTGCTGTCATGTGGCGGAATTCAATGAACCAGCTCGTAGTGCGCGCTGCCGTCGCCGCGCTTGGATGCTGGCTCGCGCTCGCCATTTCGCGCCGCTCGCGCGGGCGCCTTTCGGGTAAGGGAATGCTTGCGCTCGGCGTCGGTACCTCCGGCGCGTTTGCAGGCGCCGCCGACGTTGCGTTGCACAAACTGTGGGTTCGCCAGATGATACAGGCCTATCATCACTCACACCTCGCGGGCAACGCTGTATCGCTTGGAATCACACTTGCGGCGGCGATGATATCCGCCGGCCTGCTCCTCTCGACCCGCATGCGCGTGGCAGACGCCGCGCAGCTTCGTACTGCGGACGGTGACGAAACCTGAGCGCTGGGGGGCGAGTGCCGAGTGCTACTTACTCCAGCGCTTCTCCGTTTCTTCGAGCTCCAGGCGCAATCTCGAATAGCTGTCGTGCCTGGCCGCGCTGACGGTGGCGCACTTCACTGCCGCGATTACTGCGCAGCCCGGCTCCGAGATATGCGAGCAGTTCCCAAACCGGCACTCGTGAACAAACGGCCGGAATTCCGGGAAGCAATCTGGTAAATCGACAGGATTGAGCCCCCACACACCAACTTCGCGCAGTCCCGGCGTGTCGGCCACGTAACCACCGCCCGGCAAGGGGTGCATCACTGCACCAACTGTTGTGTGCCGCCCCTTGTTCACGGATTCGCTTATCTCGCCAACTCGCAGGTTGAGGCCGGGATAGAGCGAGTTCATCAGCGACGACTTGCCGACGCCCGATGGGCCGCTGAGGGCGCTCGTCTTTGCGTCGAGTGCCGCGTGCAACGATTCGAGGCCGATGGTTCGCTTCACGCTCGTGAAGTGAACGGGATAGCCGGCGGCTTCGTAATCGGCGAATCGCGCGTGCACGGCGACATCGTTGACCAACTCGGACTTGTTGATCACGATTCGAGACGAAAGCGAGTTCGCCTCGGCGATCACGAGAAACCGATCGAGCATGCGTGGATGAGGCTCCGGGTTCGCTGCCGCAAATACCACTACGACCTGATCGAGGTTTGCGACAACCACACGCTCTCCCGCCCGCCCGCCAGGCTCGCGACGCGCGAGCTGTGAGCTGCGCGGCACGATCTCAGTGATCATCCAGCCGGTCCCTCGCTCGCCTTCGAGCAGCTTCACGTTGTCGCCGACGGACAGCTTGATGCCGGAGTCACTCACCAGCTTGAGCCGTCCGCGAAGTGATGCCTCGTGAATCTGGCCTTCGCCGGTGCGCACTTGCCACACACCACCGGTCCCGGAGAGAACGCGGCCCGCGTGGAGCGGCCCCTCGATAGTTCTCTCGACGGCCCGCGCCACGCGCGTCATGAATCCCGCATGACGTCGTACCACGGTCGCGACGGGGCCGCGTCGAGCGATATGAGATCATCGAGCGCGCGTTTGACGTCACTTAGCGGCGTGGTGCCGAGCGCGTCGCGCGCGGCGTCTTCCGTATCGCCAAACGCGAGGTACGCTGTCTCCAGGTGACCCGCAGCCACGGGATCGCCACGCCCCCAGCGCACAAAGATCAGATATGCACCGAACCGGCCTCGCGGCTCCCTCACTTCGTCAGTAACGATCTCCACGCTGTACGAAGCGCCGTCACGTCCCTCGAACGCAGCAGGCCTCGCATGCACAGCGCGATAGCCGCCAATGGTGTTGGCATCGCCGGCGTCGTGGTTCGCGGGGAGAAATTGGCCCATCGGTGGAGTGGTAGCCGCTCACCGCCGGCCGCGCACCATCTCCTTCACAATGTTGCCGGTCATGAACGCAACGTTAGCTGGCCGCTCTGCGAGCCGTCGCATGAGATACGGATACCATTGGGTACCGAACGGGACGTAGCAACGCATTCGCCATCCCTCCCGGACGATTCGTTCCTGAAGATCTCGCCTGACACCATAAAGCATCTGAAACTCGAACTGATCCGGGCGAATGGCGTTTTGCCGCGCGAACGCTTTGGCACTCTCGATGATCGACTCGTCGTGCGTCGCGATACCGGGATAGTGTCCGTGGAGCATGAGGTTCTGCATGCACTTGATGTAGTTGGAATCCACATCCTTCTTGTCCGGAAACGCGACCGATGCAGGTTCCTTGTACGCGCCCTTGCACAACCGGACTCGGGCTCCGAGCGCGTTCATGTGCTCCGCGTCCGCCTGTGTGCGATACAGGTAGCTCTGGAGCACAACGCCAACAGTACCACGAAACTCCGGAAACAACCTGTTCTCGAACAGCTCCAGGGTCTTCTGGGTATAGTTGCTCGCCTCCATGTCGAGTCGAACGAAACACCCGTACTTGCGCGCCCGCTCGAGCACGTCTCGTATGATGGAGATGCAGAGCTCCTCCGATACGTCGAGGCCCATCGCGGTGAGTTTGACGCTGACGTTGGCATCGAGCTTTTCGCGCGAGATCCGGTCGAGAATGCGCAGATAGTCGGCGCCGGCCGCGCGAGCGGCGGCCTCGTTGTGGACGCTCTCGCCGAGGAGGTCGAGCGAGGCGGTAATGCCGCGCCGGTTCAGTTCGCGGACGGCGGGCACCACGCTGTCCAGCGTCTCACCGGCTACGAAGCGAGAGGCGAACCCCTTGGCCAACCTGTTCGATTTGACGAACCTGAAGACACGCGGCTGGTTGGAGAGATACAGAAGTGCGTTTCGAATCATTGGTGCGCGTATCGTTACTTGTAAAGTCGAACTACGGGAAATGAAGAGCCCGGCCGGACGCGGGAATCGAAGAAATTCCAATCGACAAGGCCGTCGTCCGATTCGGGCTCGAGAAGATACGCCGCGAGCGGCCCCAATCTACCGTGCGCGGAAACAATCACACGCTCGCCCGCCCCCGCAAACTGCGTCCCAATCGTTCCGACGTTGCTCCAGTGTCCGGTGACACGCGTCTCCTTGTGCCCCTGGAACGGGCGCGCCGCCGCGATCACGGAATCGACGGTGAAACTGGACGCGTGCGTGAAGCCGCCGGTCTCCGCGTACGGCTCGACCGTCAATCCGTGCAGCCTCAGCAACGAAACGATTGCAGGATCCGCCGGGAGCAAATATGCATCCGGCTTCCGAACCGTTAGCGTCGGCTGAAAACGGTCGTACACAGGCATGAGCTGCGTGAGGAATCGGCCCGTACGCCGAACGCCTTTTGGAACGCCTGGCTGCGTCTCGACGGAGTCACCGGTGCGCTTGAGCACTTCGAACGGGATCGCGGCCTCGAACGGACTGGTGGTCAGCCGTGAGCGAATCGGGACGTCGGGCTCCCGAACATCGTTCGAGCTCGCCCGTATCTGTTGTATCTCGGCTGCGTGCCGCGCGGTGGCGGAAAGAACCTGCTGCACGAACGCGTACGTGGACGCGACGCGCTTCCGGAAAGGATCGTGCGAGTACGCCTCGCTGAGAATGGACACGCGACCGCGCATGCCATAATAGTTCGTACCGTAGCGCGGCTTGTGCTCATACGTATACCAGCCATGCTTCACGGTGTCCGTGATGTCGCGCTCCTCGTAACCGCTATCGAAATTTCCGTAGTCAAATACCGCGATGTTGCGCGCGCCCAGCCGCGATCTGATCTCGGGAAGAATCACATCCCGGGTGAGGTCGCCGGCAAAGCCCGGCGCATACGCGGCCGGATTGAGTGATGGAGAGTACGTGAGTGCAAAGCCGTGAAAGCTGCCATCGGTCGTGTGAAGATCGACGTACACGTCGGGATCCCACCGATTGAACATCCCGAGCGCAGCTTGCGTTTCCGGAGCTTCCGCCTTGACGTAATCGCGATTGAGGTCGAGACCATGCGCATTCGGTCGCTGGCCGACGCGCGCGGGTCCATTCTGCTCAGTCCGATTCACCGACTCGTCCGCAAACTTCTCGTTTCCGTCCGCATTGTAGATGGGCACCGCGATCAACACGAGCGAGTCGAGGACGTTGGGACCACGCTGATACGTGAGATCCCGGACCAGCGCGAGCAGCGCTTCCTTCCCCTCGACCTCGCCAGCGTGAATGTTCGCGTTGACGTACACGATAGGACGGCCGAGTGCCTGCGCCTCCGCGGGCGTCGTCACGACCGGCCGCGATGCTATCAGATACGGTATGTCGCGTCCTTCGCTGGTCCGGCCGATGGAGCCGTAACCGATTGGCGCATTGCGTGACCGCAAGCCGTTGATGAAGGCTATGACGTCACCGTAACTCGACGTTTGTGCGTAGCTGGATTGCTCCGCCCGCGTCTCCGGTATCGGATACACGGGCCGCGATGGATCAATGCGCGCAGCGCAGCCGGTTGCGGAAACTGCAGCCGTAACCATGGCGGCGGCGCACGCCAATCGGGCGAATGCGTGTATCATGACTTTGGTTTGTTGTTGACGGTTAGGGATAGAATTTCGATCCCGATCGCGCCATCGGTAGCAGCACCGGCGCAGCCTGAAACCGGCCTGGAAACCGGATGTCCAGGTCGTCGAGCTGTTGTACGAAGGTATCCAAGCCAAGACTGTCCATGTAGCGGAACGGTCCACCCCGGAAAGGCGGAAACCCGATTCCGAATACCGCTCCCACATCGCCGTCGCGCGCCGAACGGATGATGCGATCCTCCAGACAACGGGCGGCCTCGTTCAACATCGCGTACACCGTTCTGCGCTGAATCTCGTCCTCCGGAACGTCCACACGTTGACGGCCCGGCGCGAAGGTATCATACACCGAAGCATCGACTCCACCCTTTCTGCCAGCCTCGTCGTAGGTGTAGAATCCCTTCCTGGACTTCCGGCCAAAGCGCCCCGCATCGATCACCGCGCGCAGCGATTCGGAAGGTGCGAAGCGCGCACCGAACGCGTCGAACATTAACTGGCCCACCTTTCCGGCAATGTCGAGCCCGACCTCATCGATCAGCGTGATCGGCCCTACGGGAAATCCGAAGTTCACAAGTGCGCGGTCGATCGACTCGATGGAGGCACCTTCGTCCAGAAGCCGCCCCGCCTCGCTTATGTATGGAGTGAGGATGCGATTCACATAGAACCCGGGCGCATCGTTCACCACGATCACAGTCTTGCCGAGTCTCTTGGCATACGCTACCGTGGTTGCGACCACCGAATCGGCCGTCTGAGGCGTGACGATAACCTCGACCAGCGGCATCTTGTTCACCGGCGAGAAGAAGTGCATTCCGACCACCCGCTCGGGACGGCGTGACACTTCCGCAATGCGCGCTATGGGAATGGTGCTCGTGTTGCTCGCGAAGATCGCCTTCGGAAGTACTACCGCTTCCACTTCGCGGAGTACGGCGTGCTTGACGTCGATGTCCTCGAACACGGCTTCGATGACAAGATCGACGTTCGAGAATCCACTGAAGTCAACCGTGCCGCTAACGAGCGACATGGTATCGGAAAACTGCGAGCGGGTGATCTGTCGCCTGGTGAGTTTCTCCTTAACCACCGAGCTCACGGCGGCCAGCCCCTTCCCGATCCGCGACCAATCGGAGTCCTTCATTCGGACTGTCGTTTCGTGCTGCACGGCGACGCCCGCGATTCCAGCGCCCATGAAGCCTGAGCCGATGATGCCCAGTTTTTCCACGGGTTGGGGCGCTGCAGCGTGACCCGCGGGCAGCCCGGTGTCCTTTTTCAGAGAGGTCGTGGCGAAGAACAGAAAGATCAGCTGCTTCGATACATCGGTCGCGGCCATTTCGCCGAACAGTCGCGCTTCCTCGCGGAAACCCGCCGGCATTCCCTTTGTAAGACCGGTCTCGATCGCGTCTATCGCAGCGAGGGGTGCGGGAAAATTGCCGTGGGTCTTTTTCTGAGTCTCCTCGCGCGCCTTCCTGAAAACCACGGCGCGTCCGATCGGATTCGTATCGAGCAACAATCCCAGCGCACCGCTCGCGCGCGACGTCCGCCTGAGCTTGCCAGCGCCGAGCGCGCGAGCCCGGTCCACCGCTATCCGCCGCAGAATCGCGGGGTGGACCATCTCGTCAACGAGTCCCATCTGCAATGCCTTTTTCGCACGCACGTTCCTGCTCGTCAGGATCATGTCCAGCGCCGCGCGAGCACCAATCAATCGCGGAAGCCGTTGCGTGCCGCCGGCGCCAGGTATCAGCCCGAGCTGCACTTCGGGCAGCGCCAGAATCGTGCGCGGATGGTCGCTCGCTATCCGCCACGCGCACGCCAGAGCCGACTCGAGGCCAGCGCCCATGCACGCGCCGTGTATCGCCGCGACGAATGGCACACGCGACTTCTCAAAATGCTCAACCAAAGCCTGCCCATCGCGGCTCAGTCGCTCTGCATCCTCAGCGTCCTTGAGCTGCGTGAACTCGTCGATGTCGGCTCCGGCGAGGAAATTGTCCGCCTTTCCGCTGATGATTACGGCGCCACTGATGCTCTCGTCACGATCGATGCGGTCGAACAGCTCGATCATCGTCTGGCGAACAGCACGAGTGATCTTGTTGACGGGCTCGTCAACGAGATCCATTGTCAGCACCGCAATTCCGTCCTCGACCTGCATCGTGACTGGAGCGCCGCCAGACGATGCCGTCATACGTCACGCTCCAGCACCATCGCGAACCCGAGCCCGCCCGCGGCGCACACGGTCATCAGTCCGTAATGCGCGTCTCGGCGATTCATCTCGTTGAGCAGCGTCGTAGTAATGCGCGCGCCCGTCGCGCCGAACGGGTGACCGATGGCGATCGAGCCGCCCATGACATTGAGCCGCGCGCGGTCGACTTCGCCGACCGGGCTGTCGAAGCCCGCGCGATTGGCCCATGCAGCCGACTCGAAACCCTTGAGGTTGCAGAGTACCTGCGCTGCAAACGCTTCATGCATTTCCACAAGATCCATGTCGTCGAGCGTGAGGCCAGCGCGATGCAGCGCAACAGGGGCGGCGAGCACCGGCCCCATGAGCAGTTGCTCGCCGGGATCCAGAGCCGCGTACGCGTATGATCGTATATAGCCAAGCGGGACGTAGCCGAGCGAACGCGCTCTGGTTTCGCTCATGAGCAGGACGCACGCGCCGCCATCGGTGAGGGGCGACGAGTTGCCTGCCGTAACCGTTCCATAACGTCGGTCGAAAACCGGCTTGAGTGCCGCCAGCTTTTCGTACGACGTGTCCTCGCGAACGCCGTTGTCGACGAGCACCGTAGTCTCGTACCGCGGCGGAACCGGAACCGGCACGATCTCGGCGGTGAGCCGTCCATCGGCGGTGCCGGCCGACGCAAGCCGATGCGAGCGCAGCGCGAACTGGTCCTGGTCCTCGCGCGAGATGTCGTTGATCTTGGCCATCTTTTCCGCACTCTGGCCCATCGTCTCCCCCGTCGTGGGCTCCGCGATGGCAGGCGTGACGGGAACGAGATCTCTGGGCCGAACTCGTGCGAGAGCGGCGATTCGGCCGCCGATTGATTTCGCGCGCGATGCAGCCACGAGTGCATCTGCGAAGCCGCGCGAGTGGAGCACTGGCACATTCGAAAGCGACTCCGCGCCGCCCGCGATCACCACATCATGGTGACCCAGCGCGATCTGGTCCGCAGCGTCGGTGATCGCCTGGTTCGCCGAGGCGCAGGCTCTGCTCACACTGAACGCCTCCACGCCCTTTGGCAACATCGGCATGAGCGATACTTCGCGCGCAATGTTGGGAGCGAGAACGTTCGGCACGACGGTGCCGAATATCAGCGCCTCGACTTCCTTGCCGCTCAGATTCGTACGCTGAAGCAGCTCTCCCACGCAAAGCTTGCCCAGATCGATGGCCGAGATGATCTTGAACGAGCTTCCGGCGCGCGTGAAGGGGGTTCGTACTCCCGCCACGATCGCGACGCGACGCCCGTTTCCAAAGGTCGGCATTGCTGGAACTTAGGCTGACGCGGGTCGTTGTGCTACGGAGCGCAGCAGAGCAGTCGGTACAAAAAAGCCGCCATTGTTGGCGGCCGTTCGTCAGTTCATGACGGAGTCAGAGCCGGGCGAATCTTCGAATGCGAAAACACGCCGAGCGCCTTTCCACCAACTCGACTGCGTGTTCGCGAGACTCTCGACCCGGACGCGGGAGCCCGGCGTGGGAGCGTGAACGTACCTGCCGTCGCCTATGTAGATCCCGATGTGGGAAATTCGATTGCCGCGACCGAAGGTGAGAAGGTCGCCCGGTTTGAGCGAAGCAATGTCGCGTTCGATCTTCTTGCCAACGAGCGCCTGCTCGCGCGAAGTGCGCGGCAGGTCCGCACCGAAATGCGCCATGACGTACTTGACCAGGCCGCTGCAATCGAAACCGCTGGCCGGTGTCGAGGCCCCGCGCCTGTACCTGACTCCGAGCTGAGCGCGAGAGAGTGCTACTATGGAATCACGCAGCTCGTGTATCGAGTTGCTCAGCCGCCGAAACGGCCTGGGTGCCGACACCGGCTGCGGACTGCCCACCGTGATCCTTTGCGCACTGATGGGCGATGCAAGCATGGCGCACGCGAAAACCGCTGCGCCCAAAGAAGGTATGAAACGGCCGGTGCCGCCTGAGTGATTCATGCTCGATCAAGGTAAGGATCGGCGCGCACACCGGCAATCACGAAGGAAAGCCGACAATCACGCCCATTTGGGCATATTTGTGACCTCAGCGTCCGGACGCGGTGACGGCACTGTGCACATCCCGGTACTCGATGGAGCCGTTGCCGTTCGCCGCCAACTGCAGGCTGCCGCCGACGCTGCTGACCGAGATCCCGCCCGAAACCTTGGAGCCGATCGTGACGTTTCCGCCGACACCGAAGATCTTGACCTCGGATCCGCTTGCTCCGGTTGCTCCGCTTGCTCCGGTTGCCCGCGGAATCGCGCAGGAGACGATCACGGTATCTCCGGCCCTCCGGGTGACGAATCGGACCTGGGCGAGGGCGACGGCCGAGTTGGCGCGTGCGGTTCCGTTGACGGCTACCTCGTTGGAGCCCGTTACGCCGAGCACTCGTAGCTAGCCCGAGCCGGCATTGATTCGCACTACGGAAACGCCGGCTGCCGTAATTCGAATGGAGCGCGCGGACGCGTGCTCCATCCCGTGCATGCCGCAGCCGGAGAGCAACGCCACAGCAGCAGAGCCTGCGAATAGAAAACGGTTTGTGGAGCGAGTCACGAGTGGACGTCGGCGCCGATGCGACCGGAACTTCCCGGCCGGCCAGCCAGCAACAACCATCAATTCGATTATACGACCACGGTGGCCGGCGCGTTCATACGTCGTGGATGGTCTTTATCTCGATCAGCTTGAGATGCCGCACGGATGCCGGCAGCCTGAGTATCGTCGTGTCACCCAGCTTCTTTCCGACAAGTGAGCGGCCGATCGGGGACGACATGGAAACGTGACCCTCTTCGAAGTCCACGTCGCCGAAGACCAGGTTGTAGACCTCTGTCTGTCCGGTGTTCTCGTCGCGAACCGTCACCGCAGATCCGAGCCCCACGGCGTCGTGCGCGATCTGAGAAACGTCGATCTGTGAAAGCTTCGAAAGGCGCTGCCGCAGCTGGCCGAGCCGAGCCTGCACGAACTGCTGCCGCTCGAGCGCCGCCTTGTACTCCGAGTTCTCTCGCAAGTCGCCAAGCTCCACGGCTTTGCGGATCTCGTTGGGAAGTACGACGTTGAGCTCGTGCTGGAGCTTCTCGACTTCGGCTCCCAGCTTCACCTTGAGCTCTTCGATCATCGGGGACTGGGACGACATTGACGGCTGACGCAGAGGGTAAAAAAACGAACGCCCGGCCGGTGGGTCGGGCGAGCAGTTATATGCGGAAGCTATCCCGCGCCGCGGCGCCGCGCAATTGCCGCCCTGTGGCCGCCGCGTTGCCGCCCGCGCCATGCCAGACGCTCCGCGGGTCGGGAAGTATTATCATGGACCACGATGCCAGATCGACTAGACCAGATGCAGAGTGATTCTTCCGGCGCCCCGCCGGCTCCTGCGCCTGTGCCTGTCGCGCCGAGCGAGCGCACGCGTGTCGTGGAGCTGCTCCAGACCGCATTCGCACACGATCATCTTTCGATGGACGAGTTCGAGCGGCGCGTTTCGGTCGCGTATCAGGCTCGAACGGCCTCGGAGGTAACCGCGCTCGTCGCGGATCTGGAACGCATGTTACCCCCGACGGCGGCGGCATCACAGCCGAACGCCGCGCAATTACAGGCGCAACAGCGGGCGCAGCACGAGGCGAGGATCGTGACCATCTTCAGCAACAACGAGCGCAACGGCGTGATGACCGTCCCTCGCCGCCTGAAGATCGTTGTCGTGTTCGGCAACGTGGAGCTCGATTTGCGCGATGCAACGTTCGTGAGCGGCGTTACGGAGATCGACGTGTCAACAGCGTTCGGCAATGTGGAGCTGACGCTTCCGCTTGGTGTTCGCGTCGAGAACAGCGGCAGCGCGTTCATGGGAAGCTTCGATCACCATTCCGCCGAACCCCCCGGTTACGCGATTGACCCAGCGCACACGATACGGATCACCGGCCACGCAGTTTTCAGCTCGGTCGAGATCGGTGCGGCGCCGCCGGCGTTCTCCCGCGATCGCCAGCCGCCGTACGACGCGCCGCGCCGGCTCGCGTGAGCGAGCGGCACGCGGTGTATGCTCGTGTGCGCACGATCCTGCGCACCGTTCTCGTCGTCGCCGCTGTCGCGTGCGTGCAG
>JALYTX010000040.1 GCA_030854055.1 Gemmatimonadota bacterium
GTGTACTCGAGTGGTATTCGAATGACGAATTCATCTCGTGACGCCCGGTCGAACATCGCATCGCTTGGCCCACCGCTGCTCACCGGTAGCGGCCGCCCTTCTGCTGCGCTCGGCCGCTTTCACTATCCGCAACCTCCAGTGTGGCCCGTGGCGACGAGCGCGGCCGTGCATCTGTTGCTCGGGGTCGCGCTGATCTGGCAGGCGAGCAACGCAATCGACCGATACGCGGCGGAATCCGCAGCGTTCATCCCGCCGCCACAGTCCGGACTCGCGATGCGCGGCGCAGCGTCGGGCGCGCTCGCGATGGTGTCGCTGTCGTACCGTTTCAATGGCGGACCGGAAAGTGGCGCTGCGAACACGGCGCGCAACACGGTGAGACGCCCGGGCGCGGGTGCGGTGCGGCGGATTACTCCGGTTATTCTCAGCGCGCCCGACTCGGCGAGCGCGTACGGCGATGACGTCTACACCAGCTTCCAGGTTGACAACGCGGCGCAGATCTCGGCTGGCAGCGCGGTCCCGCGCTATCCGCCCGAACTGCTCGCGCGCCGCGTTCAGGGGAAAGTCGTCGTGCGATTCGTCGTGGATACTACGGGTATGGCAGACGTTGCGTCCGTCGAGATCCTGGACTCGTCCGCTCCACAGTTCGAGGAGTCCGTACGGGCAGCGCTTCCGCACATGCGGTTCTCGCCAGCGCGGCTGAATGGGCGCCGCGTGCGTCAGCTTGTGGAACAACCCTTCCGTTTCAACGTCACACTGCAGACTACTCAGACCGATTCATCGGCCAGTCGCCTGCGGCACTGACTACCGCTCTCAGTCAGTCAGTCAGTGAGTCGTCGGCGGCGGTACATCGGGAGCCCGAGTGGCGGCGTCCGGCGCACGGGGACCCGCGGGCGCATTGGCCTCGTGAATCACCGTCGAATGCTCGTTGGGCGACATGGGATTGATGGGGTCGCGCCAGAGCTTCACGTGAAGAAAGTACAGGAAGCTCCACGTAACCAATGTCAGCAGCAGGACGGAAGTGATCGCGAAAACCCCACTGTGCGGGCCGGTCAGTTTCTCATTGTTTTCAGCGGGCATCCACGAAATGTAGCGCGTACGGAACCGCGATTCCACGGCTACCGATCCGGTATGGCCCCTACTTGCCCGAGATCTCGATACGGCCGTTCGTCATGTCGATCCTCATGGACCCGCCGCGGCCGGCGTCCGCGCCGAGGGTACCGTCCAGCGTGAAGATCGTCGGGTAGTTCGCGTCGTACAGGAAGATTCGCTGGAACGACAGCCGCACGTCTCCCAGAAACAGCTGCACTGATGGAATCACGATCCCCGATTCCGACTTGGTGCCCCCAAAGCCCTGCACCGTCCGCCGTTCCGCTTCGCGCCAGTTTGCGTTGCTCTTCCGGGCCAGGCCCGACGTCCCGAAAGTCTCTTCTGCACCGGTGTCCAGCAGCATGTGCACGGGCGAGCCGTCCTCGGCGAGCAGAGTCACGATGGGCACGCCGAACCAGACGAGGTTGCGCGGGTGAAGCCGGTCGGGCAGGATCACGGGCTTGCGGACGAGCACCTTGCCGGCTGCGTCGTCGATCGTGACGTCGAGTGACCGGATGAAATCGAATCCGATGACCCCGTCAATGGGCTGGGGCGGCATTCCGGAAGAGGCCTCTCGAACTTCCAGCGCCTGGTCGGTTACGATCATCGCCGGCGAGTTCGTGATCGTCACGCTTCCAAGCTTCAGGGAGCGGATCACCGCCGCGCGGGTCGAGAGCCGGCCGACCGACGACACGAGCTCCAGAGTGTCGCCTCCAATCCCAGCGACGCCAGCTTCCTTTGCGACCGACTCGGTAAGGATGGTGATGCTGGAACCGGTATCGAGCCAGAAGTGCCGCTTTACCCCGTTCACGATCACCGGGACGATGGCGACGCCTGTCATCGACCTGGTGAGGGGCACCCAGCACACGGAGTCGCCGAACACGATACTTGTGACGACGCCCTTGAAGGCAGGCGCCCAGGTCTCGACGCCGGCGGCGTCGTGAGTCCGACCGCCGGCGGAATCGCTGAACGCCGCAAGGCGCGACCAGGAGCCGCTGGCGGTGAGTATCGCCCCGTGCGTCACGCGCGCGGCCTCGCGCACCTCGCGGTCGTGCGCGCCAAGCAGGCGCATGGTAATCGAATCAGCGTCCTCGCTGCGCCCGTCCAAAAAGGCCTGTATTGCGTCGGAGAGGCTGCGCTCTTCGCTGGAGCCCGCCATGATCCAGGCGTCCTGGAGGTTCTCTTCCCGCAACGCGTGCCAGTAGCTGTCGTAGAATCGCACCTTTGCCTGGGGCACGTCCCGCACGTCCGTGCGGGAAGGGACCACGGCTGGGGGTGCCGTAATGACCAGCGGTCTCGCGGACGCACAGGCGGCGAGGAGTGTGAGCGCCAGCAGAGCCGGCGCCACACTAGCAATTCGCGTCCGCAACCGGGCCGGCATCCGTATTTCAGGCTGCCTCCGCACCGCACTTATAGAAAGTTGAGCGCGTTTTTCTGCCATGGCTGATCGCGACGCCTCCACAGATCCAATATGCAGCCAGTGCCGTACTGCGCTACTGGGGATCGTGCTAACACGCATGACTGTATGTTAGACACCGGAATCGCTGCGCCGTTTCCGCACTGGACCTCGGGCGGCGGGGAGGGGGAGAACGAGATGGCGGTTGAGCGGCACCACTGGCTGATTCGCGTGACCCACTGGGTGAACGCGTTCGCGCTCGTTGTGATGATCGGAAGCGGGCTTCAGATCTTCAACGCGTACCCCGCGTTCGCGCGGCGCGGCGCCGCGTTCTGCTGTTATCCGTTCGCCGCCAAGGCGATCCCCAAGTGGGCGACGTTCGGCGGCTGGCTGGCAGGCGCGCGCAATTGGCACTTCGCGATGATGTGGCTCTTCGCGGTGAACGGTGCCGTGTATCTGGTCTTCATCTACCTGCACGGCGAGTGGCGCGACCTCGTTCCGCGACGCGGTGACGTACGCGACTCGTGGGAGATGATGAAGTTCTACCTGTTCGTGCGAAAGCATCACCCGCATCAGGGAAAGCACAACGCGCTGCAGAAGGGCACGTACTTCACTCTTCCGATCCTCGGGGTCCTTGCCGTGGTTACAGGGGCGGCCGTATGGAAACCCGTGACTCTGGCGCCGCTCACGAACTTATTGGGCGGTTACGTATACGCCCGGTACTGGCACTTTCTTGTGATGGTGCTGCTCGTACTGTTGTCGGTGATCCACATCTTCATGGTTTTCGCCGTTGATCCTTACTCGCTCAGATCGATCGTAACCGGCAAGTACGATCCGGCCCGCGCGCCGGAGCTGCGCGATGGACGGCCATTCTATCACGTTTTCAAACGCACGCAGGTGGATGCGAGGAGCGACGCCGATGCGCAGACGTGATTTTCTGGCCGCGAGCGGCGGCATCACCACGTCGTGGCTCATCGCGGCATGTGGGTCTCGCGGGCCGCGCGGTGCACAGCGGGCGCTCGACTATG
>JALYTX010000135.1 GCA_030854055.1 Gemmatimonadota bacterium
ATGCAGCGGGCCATCACCGCGCTCATGTCGTGCAGAAAACCGGTGATCGCGAGCGTCTCCGGGTGGTGCGTCGGTGCCGGAATCGACATCATATGTGCAGCTGATGTTCGTGTCTGCTCCAGTGAAGCGATGTTCTCCGCGCGCGCGGTGCGCATCGGCATCGTCGAGGATATGGGCAGCCTGCAGCGTCTCCCCGCGATAGTCGGTGAGGGCGCGGCACGCGAACTCTGTCTCACCGGCGAGGATTTCGGCGCGGCCCGCGCCGCATCGCTTGGGCTCGTCAACCACGTGGACGACACACCCGGGGCTGCGCTGGAGCACGCTCACCGCATCGCGTCGCGCATCGCCGCGAACCCTCCGTTAACTGTGCAGGGCGTCAAGCGCGTGATGAACCAGAGCTCGCATGCGTCGCTTCGTTCCGATCTTCACTACACTGCGCTCTGGAATGCGGCGTTCATGCAATCGCAGGACTTTGCCGAGGCGATGGCTGCGTTCGCGGAAAAGCGCGCGCCGCACTTCGAGGGGCGCTGACGTGGCAACCTTCCTACCGGCCATGCTCGCGGGCCGAACCGCGATTGTCACCGGCGGCGGATCAGGGATCAATCAGCGGATCGCCGAGCGACTTGCGGACCAGGGAGCGACGGTCGCGCTGATCGGGCGAACGCAGTCGAAGCTCGATGTAGTTGCAGAGGGGATCGTCGCATCCGGAGGTGTGGCTGCCGGCTTCGCGGCCGACGTTCGCGATTACGACGCACTTGCCAAAGCGGTTGCCGCGGCGAGAGAGCGGTTCGGGCTTGTCGCGATCGTCATATGCGGCGCAGCGGGCAACTTTCCCGCGCTCGCGAACACGATGTCCGCGAACGCGTTCAAGTCTGTCGTGGACATCGACCTCCTCGGCACCTTCAATACTTGCAGGGCCGCGTTTGAGCACCTGGCAGTGCCCGGCGCATCGATCGTCAACATCTCCGCGCCGCAGGCATTGCAGGCAATGGCCATGCAGGCGCACGTGTGTGCTGCGAAGGCGGGTGTGGACATGTTGACAAAGTGTCTTGCGCTCGAGTGGGGACCGCTTGGCGTCCGCGTGAACGGCGTGATACCGGGCGCCGTCGCTGACACCGAGGGGATGGATCGGCTTGCGCCACCCGGTCCCATCCGTGACTCGCTCGCAAAGAAGCTGCCCCTGCAGCGGGTCGCGACCAAGGACGATATCGCCGATACGGTCTTGTACCTCTGCAGCGATGCGGCGAAGTACGTGACCGGCGCGATCGTTCCATGTGACGGCGGCATGACCGCGGCGGCCATGTCCATCCCAATACCGCGTCCGCCGGCGCGGACATCCTGACAGCCTGGGAATCATAGCGGCATCAGACTTGAAGGGTGCATAGCGTACCCCAACCCCGGACAGATGCCAGAACTTTCAGATTTCGACAATTCGATGCGTCGGGAAGAGCTTACCTCGCTACGCTCGGAGCTGATCTCGCGGCTGGATCAAAAGGGGGTTCAGCTTAGTGCCACCGGAACCGACGCCGAGCTGGCTGATCTACTCTCGGCGATCGACGAGTTCGAGGCCGCGGTCGAAAACGCTGGCGGAGATCTGATGGTTGATTCGCCGGACTCGTCCGAGCCTGAACGGCCGGAATGGGTGCTACCGCACCCGCACGACGACGAGACGGTCGCGGCGTACACGGGCCGCGTAACGCGGGCGACGGCGCAACTCGGAAATGCGGGCGATCGCTAGCGGTTCCGAGTCCAGATAAATACGCCGCCGCACACATTGCGCGGCAAGCCCGCTGGTAGCTCGGCAGCGCCGCGATAGACCTCGATCGCGGCTACGTCCGCCGGCGGAATCATGTCGATTGCGCTGGTCCCTGACACATTGGTATCGGTGCCTGAGTTGGTGTTGTCGAGCAGGATCCCATCCAGGTAGATCGGTGCACCGGCAGTGCAACCTGGAGTGTAAATAGAAATAAGCCCACGGCTGTTCCCAACCGCGCCGGTCTTGGATAACTCCAACCCCGCGATGCCGCGCAGGAGATCCGTCGTACGGCTGACCTTGCGTCGCTGGATGTCGCGACTCGTGAGGTACGTGCCCATTCCGTTCGCGATGCGATCGCCAACGCCCGCGGGAAGATAAAGTGTGTCGATTCCGGCGCCACGAACCACGACAGTTGCGAGCGTCTTCGATGCGACGCTCAATACTGCGTCGGTCTGGACGACATCGCCGGATTTCACATCCACGCGCAGCGTGACCGGCTGCAGCCCTACTCGGCGAAAACGCACGACATGGGTGCCAGCCGCTACTCCGTCGAGACGAAAACCACCGTTTGATGACGTTCGGGATACTGTCCCATTCGGCTCGAGCAGAGACACTCCAACATCGGCCAGGCCGTGTCCAGCGCTGTCGACGACCGTCCCTTCGATCGTCCCCAGGCCAGTTGGAGCGACTGACTTGCTCGCGCGCGAAGTCGACCCACGAGTCAACGTCCCGTTGGCATCCGTGACGTATAGCTGCGCGTTACTCGTTTCCATGACAATGTCGCGCATGAGTACCGTGCCGGCGCCGGGTTCTGCACCGCCGTCGATTCGAACCGGGAGAGCCCGCAAGCTCTTGATAGAGGTTCGAATCGTCACCGTTCTGCTCGATGGCAACGCGCAGAGGATGTAGTGACCGGCGCTGTCCGTCTGTGTGTCTCGTTCCGTCGTGGTCATCGAGATGCCCTTACCGCCGCCGCTAATCATCCCGTCATGCAGCCACGAAGCGCGTACGCTAGCAGCGCGTACGGGAGCGCCATTCACACTATCGCGCACGGTGCCGTGCACGATTCGGTTGTCGGACGCAGGCGACTGCCGGCACAAGTTGGCCAGAGCATCAGTCTGGGATGGCAGGGTAATGCGTGCCGAGATGGTCTCCCCCGCGCCGAGCGCGATCCGCGTGTCGGGAACGCGAACGTACAGCGTATCCAGGCGAGGCGACGTCGTCCGAAGCAAGTAATTTCCGGCCGCTACTGAATCGAAACTGAATCGCCCACTTGCGTCGACCGACGAGCGTCGGGCCGACTTTGACGCGCTGTCCGTCTCCGCGGCGCCGTTACTGCCGGTATCGGCATTCCCAATGAGCGCTACTATCACCTCAGACACCGCGCCTGCATTGCGCTCCGCTTCGGAAGCACCCGTCACCACCTGTCCATGAACCGTCGCGAGTACCGCCGTGGTGGTCCCAAGGGCCGAGGGATCCCGAATTGCTCGAACCGTTCCTCCGATTTCCCATCGGCTTGTGACGTGGCCCGTCGTTCTAGTGCGGACGATGAAGTAATCGTCGGACTTTTGCACTTCGGACTTTCGCGCGTTCGTCACGATCGGGGCGCGGATCAGCCAGTTGTTGACGATCCACGCCCCACTCGCCAGCAACTGATAGTCCACTCGTCCGGATGCCAGTTCTGTATCTTTCGCACCCGCAGACGCGCCCGATCCTTCTCCGGTATACGCGTATTCAAGGAAGCGCAGCTGCGCCGTGTTTCGGTCAAGCCACAACACCCCGCTCACGTCGGTTGTCCGTTCCCGTTGACCGTTAACGGGTTTGAATCCAAGCCCCACCAGCTCTGGATGTCTTGGATCCAGTACCGGTGTGAGGCAGTGTGTTCTGGCAAACGCCTCTGATGTTAGCGTTCGGCCATCGGGTGCATAATAGACGGAATGATCACCCTCGGCGTGCGCGAAGCCGTGTACCGCGAGCGACTCTGCCGAAACGCTTTGAAACGATTCCCCATTTTCCGCGACGACCCAGTCGCGTGACCTTACCACATCCCCCGTGGAAATATCCACCTCGCGTTCGAACCGGCCGAGGAGAAATTGAAGCTTGCCGTGCGAAGCTCCGGCAACGGTACCGGTGAGCGCAGTCTGAGCTTCCTGCCAGAGCCTGAACGCCGCCGTTCCAGCCTCGGGAGATATCACGCACCGTCTGGTCTCCGTGACGGCTACAGCGGGCAACTGAAGTGTCGTAAGAACATCGAGGCGCGAGTCAAACGTCTGCCGCTCACCGGCGCCGAGATGGAGTAGCGCCGATGAATCGGGGGAGAATCCGATTCTCCGGATGCGCACGCGGTAGATACCCGCGGAGGGCGCGGTGATGGCGAACGATCCATCCAGGCCAGTCATTGTTCCTGCGACGATTCGCCCGGTAGTGTCGGCAAGAACCACGGCGGTCGCCGGCGATCGTGCGTCACCGGCTCCAACGTGAACCACGCCATGTACCTGTTGCGCGGCGAGCACAGAGGATGCGCACAGGCAGAACCCGAACAGCCATCCAGGATTCGGAGGGCGCGTTCGGGATTCTAACGAGCCGGGCGCTAGCGGATGAATCATAGCCGACCGATGTCCAGTCCTTACATGATCGGACTCGGCCGATTCCGAGTACGCACGTAGTCGAGCGAATATACGCCCGCACCTGTCGCAGCGAGATAAAGGAACGCGAAGCACAGCAGGACCGGGACCTCGCCATGATTCTGAATCGGCCAGAAGTTCTTCGGCGAATGCATCAGGAAGTATGCAACCGCCATCTCCCCGGAAAGTATGAAGGCCGTCGGTCGCGTGAAGAGGCCGAGGATGATGAGCAGTCCGCCCAGAAACTCGATCGGGCCCGCAATGCCGATAAGCGTAAGGTTGTGCGCAGCTTGTCCCGCGCCGTCCATTCCGCCAAACGCGCCGAATAACTTCTGCGCGCCGTGCTGAGCGATGACGGCCCCTGCAAAGATCCGAAATAATGTGTGCGCCCAGCGTTCCGCTGCGGGAAGTTGCTTATGAGAGGCCATGGAGATGAAAGAGACAGTACGGTGGCACGAGAAATTCGCGTTAGCCTGCGAACGCTAAGTAACCCGAACAAGCGGAATGGTTCAAGCTGAATTGCCTCTCAGTGGAGTTGCGCGCGCAACCTACCGGCTCCTTGACCACGAATTGTTGCTTCGATCGACATCCTGAAAGCGATTGTCGGGGTCAAGCGTGGCGCGCTCGACAGTCTTGCCACGCAGCGGGATCGTCATCGTCACGTGACGGGTTCCTGTGAACCAGACATCTGCATCCTGCACTACCGTATCTGAGCTCCCGTCGGTGTATTCGACGCGAAGGATGATTGGCATCGCCATATCTCCTCTGTCGTTCACACTCACCAGTGCATTCCCCCCGCGCGTAACAACCGACGCAAGCGCCTGATCCGTCGTGTACGTGGCGAACGCCCACTGGTACCAGAACCAGTCGAGATTCCGTCCGAGCGACCTGTTCATCGACATGAAGAAGTCGTACGGGGACGGATGCCTGAAACGCCATTCCTTCGCGTAGTTCGCGAACGCGACATGCGCCGCGGAGTCGCCGACGACGCCTCCGAGTGCGTGAAACATGAGTGGCGCCTTTACGTATGTCGTCATCGTCGCGTTCGGGCCGAGGAAGTCGGTGGGCCACATCATCGCACCCTCGAGCTCGCTTCCAGCTACAGCGCGGTAACCCTCCGAGCCGCCATTGAGATCGATCGGCTTGTGGTTGTAATCGCCGGCCGCCGCGGCGTCGATGTACTCGTTGAAACCCTCGTCCATCCAGCCGTAACGGGTCTCGTCTGAACTGACCGTCATGGGGAACCACTCGTGTCCGAACTCGTGCACCGTGACACCGAACCCCGGTCCGTCAAAGATGATCATGGGATATTCCATTCCCGTCTCGGGGCCATCCGCTATCGTGCCCTGCGAGAACTCGTACGGGAACACGTATCTTGAGTGATGCTCCAACGCGAACCTCCCAAGCTGCGCGGTGTTGTTCGTTGCGTAAGCTGTGTGCTGAGGCAGATACAACACGTTGACCGGCACCGACGTCCTGGTTGGGATGTTCGCGTGGGTTGCATCGTACACGTAGTCGCGTGACGTGGCGAACGCAAAGTCGTTGGCGTGTGGCGCAGTGAAGTGCCAGGTGAGCGTTGCCCCCGCCGCCGTTGCGCTAACGCCGCGCTCGGCTGCGGTCACCACGTGGACGGTGGTGTCGACGCGAGTTGCGAGAGCCAGGCGGTCGCGCGTCCGCTGCGATAGTACTTCGTTGGCGTTCTGCAGATCGCCCGTTGCGCCTACGAGCCACCCGCCGGGCACGGTGAGATTCACGTCGAAGCTGCCGAACTGATTGTAGAACTCGCCGATACCCATGTACTGATCGGTGTCCCAGCCGCGCATATCGTCGTACATGGCGACCTGCGGATACCATTGTGCAACCTGGTACAGGTAGTCCGCGTACCGTCCCGTTCGTTCGGCGCGCGCAAGCGTATCGACTCGCGGCACGGAGAAGTGCCATGTCGCTTCGATGGTGGCGCTCGCGTTCGCCGCGATGGGTGATCCGAGCTTCACAGACGCGACGGTTCCCTGAACGCTGTAGCGCGTCGCGTCGTTTAACGGAACGTCGGTCCCATTCACCGTAAGCCGTTCCATCACCATGCCCTCCGTGATGTCGGTCACATAATCGTTGCGTTGCACCGTCGGCTTGAAATAGTTCTGATACAACCGCAACACAACACGGTCGAGTGTGTTGGGAGTTGTGTTGTGGAGCGTTACGACTTCTGATCCGTGCAGAATGCCGGAGTGAGTGTCGAGGTTCGCGTTGATGCGGTAGTCGACACTCTGCTGCCAGTAGTTGTGCCCGGGCGCTCCGCTCGAGTCGCGTGTACCCTGAGCGTACGCCCGCCGTATTCCCAGTTGGAGCGGGATGTCGCGTCGCACGGCCCTGTCAGGCCAGACGGGCCGCGATGCTGATCCGGTCCGCTGTGCGCCGGCGGATGCTGCGCCACACACGATGGTAGCGGCGGCGACTATTCGCTTGATCTTCATGGTTGGGTTGGGTGCGAGACGCATGTCCAAATATGGCTTACGCTCGTCAAATCGGTATTATTCGACATGCGTATGCCTACATCCGTCAGCCGAGGAGCGCCCTCCTCGATCGACCTCGGGCTTCCTGGAGCTGATCTCATCCGCAAGGGGATTTGCGACATTAAAGCGGGAGAAAGTACGGCAGAAGCGTTGCTCGTGCGCATTGGTGCGACTCGACTGCACGCCCTCGGAGTCGACATTCCAGAAGGAACGCAGGACGCGCCGTACTCGCGGGGACCCGAGATGGCGCTGTACAGTCTGCTTGCTACCGCTGACGCCGATTCTGCGCACTCTCGTTACAACGCTCTGGTGAGGACGCTCGTGAGCTTCGAGCGCGCGGCCGAATCCGCCGCCCTTTAGATCTCGCGCGGCTCCGTGAGTTCGTCACGGAGCTGGGGCGCGGGTCACGTTCGCCAGGGCGCGTGTATGTTACCGGCGGCGCGAGCGCACTTCTTATGGGCTGGCGCGACGCAACCATCGACGTGGATATGAAGCTCGTTCCGGAAAACGATGACCTTCTCCGCGCAATTCCGCTGCTCAAGGAGAAACTCGAGATCAACGTGGAACTGGTGGCGCCATCGGATTTCATTCCGGAAGTGCCCGGCTGGGAGGACCGAAGCAAATTCATATCCGACGAACACGGACTCGCGTTCTATCACTACGACTTCTACTCGCAGGCGCTTTCGAAAATCGAACGGCGCCATCCCAGGGACGTGCTCGATGTCCACGCGATGCTGGACCGTGGCCTCGTGGAGCGAGATCGCTTGCAGAAGCTCTACGACATGATCGAGCCGGTATTGTTTCGCTACCCCGCGATTGATCCGCCCAGCTTTCGCAAGGCCGTGGAAGCGGTCACGCACATCCGGCGGGACGTCGAGTAGCTCCGTCAGCGCACCTTCACGAACCCCGTGTCTCGCGGAAACGGCGCGACTCCGGGCGCCCGGATCGCAAAGATGCCGTTGGTAATGTCCATGTGCAGTGTCGCATGCGCGAGAACGTCCGCGCCCAACACGCCGTCGAGCGTGACGAACGTCTGGCGGCGCTCCTGAACTATCGGCACGTCCCCCAGCCGCAACACATAGTCGCCATCGCCGACTGTTACTCTGCGCAGCACTGGGAGCCCGCCGGAATGCTTTGCGCCGAGCACATCCACGCTGCCCGTGGCCGCAGTGAGCTCCGGGTCGGGCGTCTTGTCCATCCAGGAATCGGTGACGAGCGTTGAGTCGGCGCCCGTGTCGAGACCGAACAGTACGGGGTGACCATTTCGAGTGAGCAGGCGCACGACGGGAAAACCGATCCAAATGAGTGATCGCAGTTTCGGCGCGTGCGTCGCCGGTTGCGCGAGCGCGATGGTGCCCGCGCCCATGTCGAGCACGACGCTCAGCCGCCGCATTACATCAGACCCGATCACGCCATCGAGCTTGACGTTGAGGATGCGACCGTTTGCGACACGCTTGTCCAGCCTGAGCGCGGTCGGATCGAGCAGAGCCACGGGAAGATTCCGTATCGTGATTGTGCCCATCTGAACCACACGTGCGACCGCCGGCCGCGCGGCGATGCGGCCCTGCGCCGCCGCGATGGCGAGCGTGTCCACGGCTATGGGGATCACGCCCGATTCGGAAGCGACATCGGTTGAGATAAGCGTCATCGACGCCCCGGTATCGAGCCAGAAATAATGCTGATGGCCGTTCAGGAGCACGCTGATGATCGGAGTGCCCACGCTGCTTCCAAGAATGGGAAGAATCTGCGGGCGAACCGGCGCGTCGACTTCCACCGGCGCAACGTTGCGCAGCACGCCAGCCCATGCGTCAACCGCTGCCCTGTCCACGAGGTTTGCGTTGGAGTCGGATCGCGCTTCTGTGGTCAGGGCGGCGAGCTCCTGCCATTTGCCTTGTGCGTTGAGCGACACCGTGAGTCCGATCCGCGCGCGGCCCCGCAGCAACGGGTCGGGATCCGCGATTAGAGAGTGGAAGAGCACCTCCGCGCCTGTAACGTTCCCGTCCGTCAGGTCGCCGAGTGCGTCGGTGAAAAAGCGCTGCGAAACCGTGGTGGCCTGCGAGCGGGCAGCGGAAACGTCAAGCGCGCTCACCGAGCTCCAATACCCGGCCGTGGAGGCACTGACAGTCTGCCTGACGCGCATTCGTTTCACGCTGATGCCCCCGCCCGAGAGGTCGTCCGGCTCAGGGTCGACGGTCGCCTGACGCGTGCAGGCCGTCGGTCCGAAGAGCGCTGCGGAGAGCGCGACCGAGACCGCGAGAGCCGCAACGCGTATGCTCACAATGCAGTGAAGGCGGGCCGAGCGCATGCGAGATTATGCACGATGGAACATCAGGCCGCTATCACGAAAGCGCTCCCGCTTCGTCATTCCCGCTCCAAGCACAATTGTCATTCCGGCGAAAGCGGGAATCGCACTCTAGCCGCACTCGTCATTTCCGCGAAACCGGGAACCTCGTGAAGTGGGCACCGACTCCGAAAGGGATCCCCGCTTTCGCGGGGATGACGGCGGGGCGGGGATGACGGCGGGGCGGGAAGGCTTCGCTACAGCCCCAAATACGCGCGCACCCGCGGCTCGATCCGCTCCGGAGTCCAGAATGGCGCCCACACGAGGTTGATTTTCACGTCAGCCACGCCAGGCAGTGTCCGAAGCTCCCGCTCCGCGTCGCCCATGATCTCAGGGCCCGACGGACAGCCGGGCGATGTCAGCGTCATGTCCACAGAGACGACGGCCCCGTCCACGCGGACTGCGTAGACGAGGCCAAGGTCCAGGATATTCAGCTGCAGGTCCGGGTCCTTTACTCGCCGGAGGCCGAGCCTGACCTGGTCCTCGCTGACGACACCAGATGGGTGCGGCTGACCGCTGGCAGCGTCAGGCGGCGTGTTTGTGTCTGGACTTTTGCCTGGCTGCGCTAGAGTGGCTGGACTTTTTGGAGTGGGCGGAGGAAGCATGCTTTCCGCCGTGTCTCCCACCGCCGGTGCGCCTGAGCTCGGCGATTGTTCGAGCTGATCGTACACGATGTCCATGCACGGAAGATAACGACTTCGCGTGTCGCGCCCGTCCGTGACGGCGGCTGCGAGCGCGCTGGTTCCAGCCAACTTCCCGGTCGGCGCGGAAGGATGCCGGCATCACCAGGCCACCATCGGCCAT
Source organism: Gemmatimonadota bacterium (assembly GCA_030854055.1). GTDB lineage: Bacteria > Gemmatimonadota > Gemmatimonadetes > Gemmatimonadales > Gemmatimonadaceae > Fen-1247. The sequence continues at coordinate 10,036 of JALYTX010000135.1, forward strand.
ATCCATTACCGCGAGCGATGCCGCGTCCGCCAGATCGGACCGAACGTCCGCGATCACACGCACCGGGTGCGGCGACTTGGAAGCGTACACACGGTTGGTGAGCAGGATGACGAACATGTCGCGGTCCGGGTCGATCCACATCGACGTACCGGTGAACCCGGTATGCCCGAACGCTCGTTCTGAAAGATAATTGCCAGAGCCGAACGATCCCGTGGGGGTGTCCCAACCCAGGGCACGGTGGCCGGCGGCGCGCGTGGTGAAGAGCTGGACGGTGGAATCGGCGATGATTCGGACGCCGTCGTAGGTCCCGCCGTTCAACATCATCTGCGCGAACAGGGAGAGATCGGCGGCCGTGGAGAACAGGCCCGCGTGGCCGGCAACGCCGCCCATCGCGAATGCGTTCTCGTCGTTCACCTGGCCCTGCCAGGAGCGGTCGCCCCCTTCGCGGCCCGTGGGCGCGATCCGGTACCGAAGAGAGTCCGCCGGGCGGAACTCCGTCCGGTACATGCCGAGCGGGTGAAATACGTGATCGGCCAGGAACTGGTCGAGCGGCTGTGCTGAGACTGCTTCGACTACCATCGCGAGGACGTCGGCCCCGAGGTCCGAGTACTCATAGTACTGGCCCGGATGGTACGCCAGCGGGGTCGACAGTATGATGCGCCTCGCTTCGATCGGGTCCCGCGTCAGTTTGTATATGTTGCGCCCGGCGGGCAGGCCGGAACGGTGGGTAAGAAGCTGCCGAATGGTGACGAGATCCTTTTCGCCACCGGAAAACTCCGGGAGATAGCGTACGACGGGCGCGTCAAGCGAGATTCGGCCCTGGTCGAACAGGACCATGACCGCGGTGGTGGTGCCGACGACCTTTGTAAGCGAGGCGAGGTCGTAAATGGTGGATGCGGGGTCCACGCTCGGGCTGGACGCATCCCATGAGATGCGGCCGAACCCACGTTGCAGGACGGCCTTGCCCTTTCTCCCGACGATCACCGCGGCCCCGGGATATCCGCCAGCGGCGATTCCGCGTTCGACGACCCTGTTGACAGCCTCGAGTCGCTCGGACGACATCCCGACGGAGGATGGCGACGCGACCGGAAGACCTGACACCGGGGTCGGCTCCGATAGGACAGGCGGGATCGCACGGTGACTCCGCGTGGTTGGCGTCGGCACTGCGACGAGAGCGAGAAGGAAAGGAACCAGCATCAGAACACTTACGACTGGGGGGCAAGCAATTGGAAAGGCGACACGTGGAAGGCCAATCTGTCATATTTGACGATTCCGGCAACCCTTGAGATACATCCTGAGTCAAACGAACGCACACACTGGATGACGACCTACCAGACGCTCGTCCAGCGGGCGATGCAGGGGGACGAACGTGCCCTGCACCAATTGTGGATGGAGAACGCTCCGCACATTGACTCGGTGGTCCTCAGGCTTTGTGGCGACCGCGACCTGGCGGCGGACATTGCCCAGGAAGTGTGGATTCAGATTTTTCGCGCGCTTCCGAGCTACCGTGGTGACTCGCAGTTCGGGACGTGGGCCCACAGAATAGCGGTGAACCGCACGTTGAACGCGTTGCGCAAGGTTCGTCGTATCGCAAAGGTGGAGACTGATGTCGAAGAAGATACTGCAACGTCTCTGGAGAACCCGGAGTCTGACACGGAGCGAGGCATCTTGGCCGAGTCGATAGACCAGGCGGTGAGACAGCTCTCGCCGGGCGCGCGAACGGTGTTCGTCTTGCATGATGTGGAAGGGTACACGCACGAGGAAATCGCGCGTGAGCTGGGTATAACGACTGGCGGCTCCAAGTCGCAATTGTTCAAGGCACGCGCAAAGCTTCGCCGGCTACTTGCGCATCTTGCCGAAGGGTTCTCCGCCGGCGTCGGTGAGCGAAATGTCACTCCCATCTAAAGAACTTTCCGAGCAGTCGCTCGACGCGCTCATAACGCGTGAGCGAACGCGCGTCGTGGCGCCGCTCACCGAGTGGCGCACGCTGTCGTTGTCTCTGCGACAGGAAGGCCTGCTCCACGACGGCATGGTGGGCTCGCGGCCCGCAGCGGAACCGGGATACGAGCCCCGCGAGCGGGGCAGCTGGGTGCGCACCACCGGACGTTGGACGGCCCGGATCGCGGCGAGCGCGGTGTTGGTTGGCGCGGGCGTGGTCGCTGGACGGGGGATGACCATCGGCCAGAGCCTTGTCAACGAAATCCATGTCGCGATGTCGGACAGCTCGAGCGGTACGACGCTGCGAGTAGGGAACAAGCCGTTCACCTCGACGTCGGACGCCAGGAAGACAATGTTGCGCGCGCAGACCGACTACGAACGCGCCGCGTCGTTCCTTACCGCGACGGACAGCAGTCCGCGTATCGCCGGCGATCCGGACGCTTACCGCGACCGGCTCGTTGGCCTGGACGATCTCACAAATGCCTCGCTGTCGGCGCTCAAGGAGTCGCCGCAGGACGCCCTTCTGAACCAGTTCTATCTGTCTGCCGCCTCCGCACGCGAGGGAACGTTACAGCAGCTGGCGCACGCGTTGCCCGCGGACGAGCGCATGGTGAGTTACTAGCGTGCAGCCAACCAGGCGCAACCGTGGTGACGGCTCATGTGTCACACTGTCATGAGCACGCGTCGTATGTCTTATCGTTGTTCGGTCGGGCGCTCGGCCGCGCTTGCTACTGCAGCCCTGCTCGCGCTCGCTCCGGCTCGGGACGCGCGCGCCCAGAAGACTCGCGCGAGCACAGCCAGCGGTTGGGTGGGGATTTCGGTGATCCAGAGGGGCCAAGGTAATTCGACGTCGGCCACGCTGGGCTACCCGGTGATCGCGTCGGTCGAGCCGGGTTCACCAGCGCAGTCTGCGGGTCTGGTGGCGGGCGACACGATCCTGTCATACAACTCCATGGACGCAAACGGAGATCCTGGCGCTGTACAGCGTTTCCTCAAGCCGGGCAGCGAGCTAGTGGTGAAAATTCGCCGCAACGGCGTTCGCAACCTGCGGCTCACGGTCGCACGTCGCTCCGCGCAGAACCCGTATCGATCCAACGTCACGATCAGCTCCGACGAGACCATGTTATTGCCGCTGGTATCGCCGTTGTCTGGTGGCCCAGTCGCGCTCGTGGCGAGCGTGCCTGCCGGCCGCGATGCACCGTTCGCGGGTACGTATTTCGCGCGTTTGAATCCCGGACTCGTGCGCGCGCTTTCGGTTTCCGGCAGTGGCGTACTGGTGGTCGATGTCGGCCCGGGATCCGCGGCAATGCGTGCCGGTCTCCAGGCGGGTGACATTATCACCCGAGCGGACTCGCTCGCGGTTGCGAGTCCTGTTGAAATCGCCACAGCGATGCGGCTCGCTTCGGAGCGCAGCGTGACACTACTGGTCACGCGACAGGGCAAGCCGCGCAAGGTGACGGTCGAGTGGTGACGCCGCTGAGTTACAGCTTTCTTCCTTCAGGTAGCATTGAGTGGTGGATCGCTACTGCGGCAACTGTGCCCGTCCCGGCTGCAGCGATCGCCATCTGTGGCCCGTGAATGATGTCGCCGGCCGCGTACACGTTTCGAACCGACGTGTGAAAGTGTAGGTCCGTAATCACGCGACCGATTTCATCGCGGTTGCATCCGAGCTGAGCGCCGAGGTCGTCTGACGGCTCCTGTCCTATCGCGAAGAATATCTGATCGCAGTCGAGACACATGCCACCCTGCAGCTCGAGCGAGCGGGCCTCGCACCCGGATGAAGTGACGCACGCTATGCGCGTCTCGAGAATGGGGATGTTCAGTGCATCGAGCTTGCCGAGTAGCTCGGCGTTCATTCCCGGCGCGACGCCGTTGGTGCAAACGACTATCTCGGACGTCCACGTGGTGAGTGCGAGCGCGAGTCCGACCGCCTTGCGGCCGCTGCCGATCACGACAGTTTTCTTTCCTCGGGCCTCGTATCCATCGCAGTCCGGACAGACGTGCGCAGTGGCGCCGTAACACTTGTCGAGTCCGGGCACGTCGGGCCATACATCACGCACGCCGATCGCGAGCAGAAGGCGCGACGCCTCGATTGTCGCGCCTGAATCGAGCGCGAGGTGAAAGTGGACGTCATCGACCCGGGTGACGGTGTTCACAGTGGCATCAATGAGCGTCGCACCAAATTTTCTTGCGTCCTCGCGTCCACGACGACGAAGCTCGGCGGGAGTGATGCCTTCGAGGCCGAGGTAGCCATGCACGCCGCGGGTCTCCCAGTTGCGGGGATCGCCGGCATCGATGAGGACGACTCGATGAAGGTAACGACCGAGCCAGATGGCGGCCGAAAGACCGGCGGGTCCGCCGCCGACGATGGCGACGTCGTATGTATCGGACGGAGTAGGGTCGGGCACGGTGTGACTGAGCGGTGTTGGAGTGTTTACAAGCGGCATGAAGATGTGCGTCTGCGTTGCTGCATACAGGGCAAGACCGGTGCCTTCGCGGGTCGTGCAGATGGCTACGCACTGCGTGCGGCCGCACATCCGCCCTCGCTGGGCGTGGGATGTTAGGCTAGACTGTAACGATGGCTTCCCCCCCAGAGCCGCGCACGATATGAGCGAGACACCGTCGAGCGGTCCACGCCCGCTGATTGAACGGATCTCCGAGCCGATCGGCGAGCTTGCCCGATCTGCACCTGCGGGTGGTGCAGTTCTGATCATCTGCGCAGCTGTTGCGCTGATCTGGGCCAATTCGCCATGGGCAAACTCGTACGCTGCACTTTGGGGAACGCAGGTGTCGATAGGATTCGGCACTTCCCACGCGAGCCTTGCACTGCACGGTGTAGTCAACGACGGGCTGATGGCAGTCTTCTTCTTCGTTGTAGGACTCGAGATCAAGCGCGAGATACTGGTCGGAGAGCTTGCGACCGTGCGCAGCGCGGCACTCCCGGTCGCAGCTGCGTTCGGAGGAATGGTCGTTCCGGCACTGCTGTACACTGCGCTGAACATCGGCGGCATCGGTGCGCGCGGATGGGGGGTGCCGATGGCGACGGACATTGCGTTCGCGCTGGGAGTGCTCGCGCTGCTCGGTTCCCGCATACCGCCATCGTTACGCGTTTTCCTCTCAGCGCTCGCGATCGCGGATGATCTCGGCGCCGTACTCGTCATCGCGCTCTTCTACACCGCGACGATCTCGTGGCTCGCACTGGGCGCAGCCCTGCTTCTTCTGATCCTGTCGATGATCGCGAACGCGATCGGAGTACGTTCGGCGTGGGCATATGCGCTGATAGGTATCGCACTCTGGGTCGCGGTTCTCCTATCTGGCATTCACGCGACCGTCGCGGGCGTGCTGCTGGCACTCACGATACCTTCGCGCACACGGATTGACGAGGCAGCGTTCCTGGCCGGCGCGCGCAACGCGCTTGCGGAATTCCACGATGCGCGTGCGCCGGAGCGGACGGTTGTATCGAGCCGAGCGCATCAGTTTGCGCTGCAGAAGCTGGGCACGCTCGCCGATCACGTGCAAGCGCCGCTGGTGCGTCTCGAAACGGGCCTCCACGGCGTCGTGACGTTCGGCATCATGCCCGTATTCGCACTCGCGAATGCCGGCGTCTCGCTGCGCGGAAGCGGCCAGACATTCACGAGCCCGATCGCGCTCGGAGTGGTGGCGGGTCTGCTGCTCGGCAAGCCGATCGGAATATCACTTGCGACCTGGGGCGCGGTGCGGAGCGGCGTCGCGAGCGTTCCGAACGATGTATCACCGCGCATGCTTTTCGGAGTGGCATGGCTCGGCGGAATCGGCTTCACCATGTCATTGTTCATAGCGGGGCTCGCGTTCGGGGCGTCGCCGGCACTGCTGACGGCTGCCAAGCTGGGCACATTTGCTGCTTCAATACTTGCGGGGTTGGTTGGATGGACCGTGTTGCGCGGAGCGACAGATAAACTGAATGCGGCGACTCGGCCCACGTGACACTCGTGCAGTTACCGTGGGCGACGCCCTTCGCGTACGATGGCGACGATCTCCTTTGTCGTCACGCCTAGCTTCATTCCCGGCACGTCGAGGGGCGATCGCGACGAAGATGCGACCGGTCTTATCAGGAACACGGTACCGTCGCGACGCCGTACCTCGACAACACCGTCGCGCTCAGCTTCCTTGAGCACCGACGCAAAATTTTGTCTGGCTTCCGAGTAAGTGTATGCTTTCATCGCGCGGCTTCCGTCAATACGTTGAGGCCGAGCAAGCGCGCGTTCGCGCTCAGCTCTTTGTCGAGAGATAGTAAAGGTGATTGTCGATTCATCGCGCACGCGATGATGTATGCGTCATATGCGTAGATGCGCAGCTCTGACGACAATTCTACCGCCTGCTCCAAAGGAACGTCGACGAAGCGGATCGCAATGCGGCTATATGCTACCAGGGCCTGGCGCGCGGTGTGCAGCGTCGTCCTCCGCCGTTTAAACATTGCCGACAGTGCATTTCCGACCTCCCAATGCACCGATGCGGGTGCCACCAGGCTTGCGCCTTTCGTAAGCGTGATCAACGTGGCTTTCTCAGGCTCATTTCCCACGACCGCAAGCAATGCCGATGTGTCAATAACGATTTCCATCTCGCGCCGAGAAGTTATAGGTACAATTGTACAATAATGCAAATCCGAGCGCGCGCAAGGCACTGCTCGAGGCAACGACGAGTAACGGCGCTCGCTCCCCGCGTACCTGAGCCCACAACGCCAACCGTGAGGTCGCCGGCTCAGAAGCGGCTTGACTACTCGTGCATCCCCTTCAGTGCCGCGAAGCTCCTGGAGATGTAGGCGAACATCTCCTGTGTCGGAACGTTTCCAAGCCTCGCTTGAAGTGCGGGCCCTTCGTTCTCGTACATCGTTCGCAGTGATGATGCGATCGCCGGGTCGCCACCGGTAAACTCGTTCACCAGCTCCTTCCACTGGCGCGCGAGTTCCAGTACTTCCGGGCTCGCTGGATCCACTCCGTTCTGCATTGCAGTTCTCACTGCCGGAATGACGACCGCCCAGGATGATTCGGCCGCGCGGATCTTCTGGTCGCCGAGCAGCGCGCGGCGCTGCTCGAGCGTGTCGAGCTGCTCGGAGGTGAAATAGCTTTCGATCTTCATCATATCCTCTATTGTTGTGCACAGTTCGTCCAGAGTGACGGGCGTTGTGCTGTCCATGTGGTGGGCGAGTGCCCTGAGACGCCGCTCCAGTCGCTTCTGTGCGGCGATCTGATCCTGCAGCCGCGTGAGTTGCATCTCGATGATCTTGTGAGGCGACGTCGCTTCTCCGTCGAGAAGTTGTTTCGCCACGTCCAGCTGAATGCCCATCAATCTGAGGGAGTGGATCTGCTGAAGTCGCTCGATGTCCGAGCGCACGTAAAGCCTGTGTCCGGCTTTGCTTCGCAACGACGGCGTTAGCAGCCCGATCTCGTCATAGTGATGCAGAGCGCGAACGGTCATGCCGGTATTGCGAGCGAGCTCACCAACCTTCCACGGTGGAGGCTTGAGGTGCTTCATGTAATTCACGTACTTCCTCCCATGGATCGACGAATATCCTATGGCCACACGGACAGCATACATCCTACCGTAACGTGAGGTGCAAGGGGCAATTTCAGACACGGGCTTGCGGATGCGCCGACGACCGTGATCCCCATCGGCCGAATTTTGCGCGTTCCGTGATACCAGACTTACCAACCATCACGGAGACGGCCATGAACCTTTCTAGACGGACCCTATTTGCGCTTGGAGGTGCACTTGGAACCGCGCTCAGCGTATCCCTTGCGCCAATTGCTGGCGCGCAGAGCCACGTTTATCTGAGTCCCACCGACCACACTATCGGCAGTCTGCTTGCAGTCAACTTCTTCACCGTTCAGTCGTCCGGCGCCGTGTTCACCTGCTTCGTCGGCTCGCCTTACTGCGCGTATAACGGCTATGGACAGCCAACGACGGGGCTTGCGGCGCCCGGCTCAACATCATTCGTCTTCGACGGCGGCCTATTCGAGGCGGTCACATACCGTTTGACGCAGGCGCCAACCAGTCTCACGTTCGTTGGGACCAATGGAAGCTCAACCTTCACGAGCGCGCCGTGCCTGCTCTCAACAACCGTCTTCACGCTCTGCTCGAGCCTGTTCACAGCCCCGATGACGCAGGTCCTCTTCCAAACCTCGGGCGGCACGTCGTACTACGGGGGACCGGGTGGCTATATCGTCGCCAACGATCTGGCGTTCCACGACCCGTACAGCACTCCCGAGCCGAGCTCGGTCGCACTCCTCGGGACCGGGCTGATCGGCCTCGTGCCCATCGCACGACGCAGGCTTCGTCGATAACCCGTTCGTTACCGACCGGCAGCACGATGTACGACTCTGATCGCGGCAGTACGGTGATCCGTACTGCTCGACGGACTGCGTGGGCCCCCGTATATTCGGGGGGCCCGCGCCAGACCTTCGCGCGCGCTGACTTGACCAGGAGCGCGGTGCCGAACGAAGCCGATCCGTCTCTGCCGTCCATTCCGAACCAGTCAGCGTCGATCGGCGCTACCAGCACGGAACAGCTTGCGGTGCTGCTGTATGACGAGCTGCACGTGATTGCGCACCGGTATCTTCGTCGCGAGTCCGAAGGTCACACACTGCAGACAACGGCGCTGGTGCACGAGGCGTTCCTCAAGCTCGCGGACCAGAATGGCGTCAAGTGGGAGAATCACGCTCACTTTCTTGGAATGGCGGCGCACACGATGCGTCGCGTTCTGGTGGACCAGGCCAGGCGCCGGCAGTCGGGGAAGCGGTCTCGCGTTCAGGTGACACTGTCGTCAGACGTCGGTGCGCATGGCCCGTCGCCGGCAGGCGACGATACGCTGGACGTGATCGCACTGGATGAAGCGCTCACGCGACTCGAAGCGCTCGAGCCGCGTCAGGCAAAACTCGTCGAGTTGCGGTTCTTTGCAGGGTTGGACGTAAACGAGACTGCGAAAGTTCTTCAGGTATCGGCGCCGACGGTCAAGCGGGATTGGCGCTTCGCGAAGGCCTGGCTGGCTCACGAGCTCAAGAACGTGTAGGGGCGCGAGTCCGATGGACAGCGTTCGTTGGCAGCGCGTACGAAGCTTGTTCGACTCGGCGGCGGACCAGCGGCCGAGCGCGCGCGCAGCTTTCCTCGCTACTGAATGCGGCGATGACTCGGCCCTGCGCGACGAGGTGACAAGTCTGCTTGCCGCGATCGGCGACGAGGACGCCGCATTCGAGCGCGGAGCTGCGCAGCTGCTAGTCGACGCGGGTACGGGAGCCGGACGGATGGTGGGGCCGTATCGGCTCATCACACGGATCGGCCACGGCGGGATGGGCGCGGTATACGAGGCGGTTCGTGCGGACCAGACGTTCGAGAAACGAGTCGCGATCAAGTTCATCCGACCGGGCTTCGCGAGCGCCGCGATCGTCGATCGCTTCCGGCGCGAGCGGCAGATTCTCGCAACGTTCGAACATCCCAACGTTGCTCGGCTGCTGGACGCCGGCGCGGCCGACGACGGCCAACCGTATCTGGTCATGGAGTTCGTACAGGGCGAGCCGATCGACCAGTATTGCGACGAGCGGAAGCTTGGCGTGCGCGACAGATTGGGTCTGTTCCTTCAGGTTTGCGCAGCCGTGCAGTACGCGCACGGAAATCTCGTGCTGCACCGGGATCTGAAGCCGAGCAACATTCTCGTAGGGCCGAACGGCACGGTAAAGCTGCTTGACTTCGGCATCGCCAAGTTGATTCGCAACGATGAAGCGGATGAACCGGATCCGACGGCCACGCTGACGGAAGCCGGCGTCAGGCCCCTGACGCCCGAGTATGCAAGCCCGGAGCAACTGCGGGACGAGCCGCTTTCGGTGGCGAGCGACGTCTATGCGCTCGGGATAGTGCTCTATGAGCTGCTTGCCGGACGGCGGCCGTTTGTCACCGAGTCGCGTTCACCGTTCGCCGCACTCGAAGAACGTGACAAGGTCGCATCCAGGCCAAGTGCGGTTGTGACCGACGACACGGCCTTACTTGCAGGCGACGACTCATCCAGCCACTTTCGCAAACGCCTGACGGGCGAGCTTGACAACATCGTACTGAAGGCGCTTCGGCCCGAGCCAGCTCGTCGGTATTCATCCGTCGCGTACCTTGCTGAGGATATTCGCCGTTACCTCGACGGGCGGCCGGTCTCTGCTCAGCCGGACAGCGCCGGTTATAGAGCGCGCAAGTTTGTTGGACGGCATCGCGGGGGCGTGAGCGCGGGGGTACTCGGGCTTCTTGCGCTCGTCGTCGGTGCGACAGCAGCGCTGGTGCAGGCGCAACGCGCCGCACACGAGCGTGACGCCGCACAAGTGGCACGAGCAACCGCGGAGCGGACGAGCTCTTTCTTGCAACACATTCTGTCGGCACCCGACGGGCACTGGTATCGTCGTGGGCGCGCGAACGTACGTTTCGAGGACGTGTTGGACGACGCTGTAGCAAACGCCGACACGGCGTTTCGGAACCAGCCGGCCGCAGAGGCGCTGGTGCGCCGGACCATCGGCCGTACGTACGGCGCGCTCGGTCGGTATGCGGACGCCGAGCGTCAGCTCGGCATCGCCCTCGCGATCGACCGGCGCATCAATGCACCTCGTGTGCCCGATCAGGCACAGGATCTTCACGACCTCGGCGGGATTCACTATCTACGCGGCGACTGGAAGCGCGCCGAACCATTGTTCCGTGCCAGCCTCGCACTGTGCAAGGGGGCCGCGGCGGATACAACGCGGATCTGCTACACCGACGCGAACGACATCGGCGTGGCGATTTCAGCGCAGGGGTTTGCGGCGGCGTCCGTGCCATATTTTCGCGAGGCCGTGCGCCGCTCCACGCTCGCACTTGGCCAGAACGCTCCCGGCACCGACGTTCCGCTGGGGAACCTCGGCGCCGCGTACTCCGTGCAGGGTGATTTCAGGTCGGGAGAGGGGTGGTATCGCAAGGCACTCGAAGTGGAATCCGCGGAGATGGCGCGCGGGCACGAGCCGATCAATCGCGCGCTGACACTGAATAATCTCGCCGGTCTGCTGTTGCTGGAACAACGTTTCGCGGAGGCCGAAGCGCTACTCGAGGAAGCACTTCGCTCAACGGCCCGCACCGGTGACGCGGACACGGATATTCCGGTCGTGGCGTTGACCTGGGCAAACGTCGCGGAACTGAACCAGCGTACCGGTCACCTTGCCCGGGCCGACTCGGCGATCGCCAATGCGCTTCGCGCCAGGATACCAGCGGGGCACCCGGCAATCGCTGGCGTTGAAGTGGCACAGGGGCGCCTGTTGATTGCGGAACATCGGCCGGTCGAGGGCGAGCGCGTGCTGCGAGACGCGCTCGCGATTCAACAGCGCTCGATGCGGGCTGGCGATCCGCGCATCGGGTACACCGAGTCCGTGCTTGGCACGGCACTCGCTGCGCAGGGTCGGTCCGCTGACGCGCGCGTGTTACTGTCGAGCGGAGTCGGTGTGCTCCGCCGGGAGTACGGCGACGCACACCCGCGGACGATCGAAGCGATGACCGCGCTAGAACGACTCGGTCCGCGCAGCTAGACGTCCTGTTCCCATCCGGATGATCCCCATTCTCTTGCTTTCGCGCTGTAACTGATGGCGGCTGTTGCCCAGTGCACATCCAGGCCACCTCTACGGCGAACGAAATAACGGGAGAAACATCATGGGTCATGACAAGAGCACACGCAGGCAATACGTTGTCGCCTGCAGCGTGATTGCGATACTTGCCGCGAGCGGATGCAGCGCGAGCAACTCCACATCACCGGGCCCGACGCCAACTCTGCTCACTGGAACCTACGTGCTGACGAGCGTGAATGGTGTCGCGGTTCCGACGATGATACTCGGGAATAACTCGTTGCGCATGTTCCAGGATTCGATTCAGGCTGGGACTGCGATATTTCAACCTGGCGGCGTCGCGCACGAACTCGAGGTGAAGCTGACCGAGCGGCCAAACACGATCGTAGGAGGCGCGTTCACGACGGTACAGTCGTATGACGACCTCTACACTTTCAATACCGTTGGGAGCGCCGGCTTCACGATCCCGGAACATGGGTACACCGCGGCTGGCGCAGACAGCATCGTGACGGTTACTGGATCGAGCTCAACTGACGGATCAACTGTAACGCTACCGATATTCATCCGTTCGATACTTACGGTGAACGGATCGACTACGTATGGGACCACGGAGTTTGTGGGCGTGTTTACCAAACAGTGACGTAACGCATGAAAGGCTCAACGAATGTTCGCCGAGCCTTTCGTGGGTTACCCGTGTTCGACCGCGTTGCTTACGCCTTCCGGCACGACGACGGTCGACGTAGCACCGGCGAGCCGGCACTCTGCGAGTCTACGCAACCGGTGCCCGAGCTACGTAACGCGCCGGAAGCGAGACTACGAACGTGCTGCCGAATCCGATCTCGCTTTTCCCGACTATTACGTCGCCGCCGAGAAGTCGGGCCAGCTGGCGTGCGAAAGGCAGGCCGAGGCCGGTGCCTCCCGAGGCGTGCGCGGTCATCGAGTTGCTCTGCCAGAAAGCTTCGAAGATGCGCTCCCGATCATCTGGCGCGATCCCCATGCCGGTATCGGTGACTTCGATAAAGACCATGACGTTGGCGTCCACGCCTTCAACCCGGAGCACGATGACGACGGCTCCCGAGTCCGTGAACTTCACGGCGTTTGCGATCAGGTTGACGAGTATCTGTTTCAGCTTGCGGGGGTCGGTATGAAGCTCGATCGCAGCTGGCGGACCTTCGACGCGCAGCCGGAGGCCCTTTATTGCGGCGGCTGGCCTTACGAGGTCCAGGCTCTGCTCCACAACGTCAGCCAGAATCACGGATTCGGGCCGGATTGGATCAATGCCCGCGTCGTTCCGGGCGTATCCGAGCAGCTCCTCAATCAGGCCGAGCAGGTGTGAGCCGGATGCGCGCATCCGTGAGAGATGGCCGCGCTGTAGAGTGGTAATAGGCCCGACGACTTCGTCCGCGAGCAGGTCGGTGTAGCCCAGCACTGCGTTCATGGGCGTCCGAAGCTCGTGGCTTATCATAGTCAGGAACTGAGTCTTGGAACGATTTGCGTGTTCCGCATGCTCGCGCGCCTGCTTTTCGGCGGCCCTCAGATGCGCGCGCAGGATCGCCTGGGCGCACATGACGCCGAGGGTGAGCACGAAAGCACATTCATCCTCGTCGAACGCGCGCGGAACCGACCATGTAAGGCCGAGAACGCCGCGCAGCTCTCCATTGGCCCAAACCGGAACAGCGGCGGCGGATCGTGTGCCCGCGGCGATCATTGCAGCGCCCCAGTCCGGATAGCGGCACAGCTCGAGCTCGGACGGAAGGAACAACGGCTTGCCGTCCCTTGCTACCTGGGCAAGTGGGACCGCGGCTTCGAGCGGGAGCAGCTCCAGAGCGGCCCGTACGTCCGCCGGTACGCCGATCGCGTGTACGACTGTGAGGAGTGCCGGTCCCGGGGTCTGGGCTGGTTTGGAAGATCCGGACGTCGCGGTCGGGAAGTTTCCAAGCGTAACGACAACAGCGCTCGTGGCTCCTAGCGCCGAAAGCGCCTTTTTCTCGACGAGATCGGCTGCGTCTTCAGGGCTGAGCGAATCCGTAAGCGAGCCGCTCAGCGAGGCGAGTGCACGGAGCCGCTCGCTTGCAGTCGCCATTTCCCGGGCATCTGGCACGTCCGGCATTGCGAACGGCGCCGCTGTTGGCGACAAGACCGGCATACCGAGGGCGGAAGCATCGTGGGCAGGCATCGGACGACCTCTTGTGAGGGCGTCGCCAGAAGCGCCTTGGGCTGCATGCGGCAGACAGCACTCCGCGTTCCGCGCTGGTGCTGACGTCGCGGAGATCTATTAATCTAGCCCATTTATCGCTCGCAGGAGCGTTTAGCCGGGAATGCCGCGGGGCCGGATTCCCGCTTTTGCGGGAACGACGATGGAGGGATTCCCAATTTCGCGGAGTGGGGTGATGCATCCGGCGCGTCGCCTATCGGATGTTTAGTAGATGAATGAGCGACAGGCTGAGAATGATCAGTAGCGCAAGTGATGCGGTAACCGTGACTATCACGCGCGGTCCCACCTTGCTGATCGCCTTGAGATCGACTCCGAGCCCAAGTGCGGCCATGGCCGCGATTGTGAGCCAGCCTGAAACGGCGCGCGTGGGGCTGACCCACGAGGCGGGCATGGCTGCGGTAGAGCGCAGCGTGGCCAGTAGCATGAAGCCAATGATGAACCACGGGACGAAACGCGTGAGCTCGAAAGCTCGCGTCGTAGCGTCGCGAGACGGGGCCTCACCGTACGGCGTCTCACCGCGATGAGTGAGCGCGAAGAAAAGGACGACAGGTCCGAGCATCAGTACTCGCACGAGCTTCACCAGCGTCCCCACCTGACCGGAGAGCACGCTCACGGGGAACGCCGCGGCCAGTACCTGGGGGACTGCGTACACGGTAAGACCGGCGAGCACCCCGTACTGGTAATTGTCGAGCGACAGCGGGTGTATGAGCAGCGGCAGGCCAAGCACCACGACGACGCCAAGTATCGCGGTGAACGCGATGGATGAAACGACGTGCTCCCTTTTCGCGCCGATTACCGGTGCGATCGCTGCGATGGCGGAATTGCCGCAAATCGAGTTGCCGCATGCGACGAGCACAGCGAGCTTGTGCGGCAGACCGCAGGCACGTCCAATCGAGTAGCTGCCGGCGAGTCCGAGAACTACAAGAAGCACGATGCCAACTGCGAGTGACGGTCCGGCCTTCACGAGAAGCGGCAGATCCACCGACGCACCGAGCAGACAGATCGCGACTTCGAGCACCTGCTTCCCCGTAAAGGATACGCCCGCTTCGATCGACAGCGGCGGTTTCCACAACGTGCGCAGCAGCATCCCCAGCAGAATCGCAACGACCAGCCCTTCGATGATCGGATGCCCGAAGGCGCGTTCCTCGAGTTGCGCAATCGCGACGGAAACGATTGCAACAACGACTGCGACACCGACGCCTGGCAGAATGCGCGTCAGCCACGGTGGCGGGACGACCTTCGGTGATGTCAATGACCCCGTCTTGGCGGTCATAAAGTGCGATGCATGGTCTCGGACCCGATGAAGCTGTGTCAATCAGCTTAAAGCATCCGGAACCATGAATCAAAGACATTATCCCGATAGTCTCATAACTTTCGATTATGAATCTCAATCTGCACCATTTGAGGGTTTTCGCGGCTGTCGCCGAGCACGGGGGCTTCTCGCGCGCGGCGGATGTGCTCAGACTGAGCCAGCCCGCCGTTTCCAAGTCGGTGCAGGAGCTCGAACGCCAGGTAGGACTCGCCCTGTTCGACCGTGCGGGCCGCACTCCACGTCTCACGGAGGCCGGCTTGGCGCTATTCGTCCGTGCGCGGGAACTGTTCGGAGTGGAGCGCCTGGCTGTAGAAGAGCTTAGCGCGCTACGCGGCCTGGAGCGCGGGATACTCCGCGTTGGAGCGAGTACGACGGTGGCGACGTACTTCCTTCCGCCGCTGCTGGCCCGGTTCCACGAGCAGCATCCGGGGGTCGTGTTGCGCGTGGTCAGCGCGAACACTAGAGCGATCGCGCGGCGATTGCTGGAGGGCCGACTGGATGTTGCGATCGTGGAAGGGCCGGTAAAGCACGCACGCATTTTGGTGGTGCCCTGGCGTCAAGACGAGCTGGTGCTGATCGCGCCGGCGACTCATCCGCTTGTGCGGCGGCGGCGAGTGCTGGCCGCCGACCTGGTGGGTCAGCCATTCATACTGCGCGAGCCGGGCTCGGGGACACGCGCGGTTGCGGAGGCCGCGCTCGCGAAACGCGGTGTCCATCCCACCGCATCGCTCCAGCTTGGGAGCACCGAGGCGATCAAGCAGGCAGTCGCCGTGGGCCTAGGCATCGCGCTCGTTTCGCGCGCGGCAGCGGCCGACCAAATCGCGCTTGGAGACATCGCCATTCTCAAGTTGAGCGGTATGTCGCTGGGCCGTCCGCTGACCGAGCTCCGTCTGTCCGGCCGCTCCCCGAGCGCTACGACCATTGCTTTCAGAGAGCTGCTCGGTACTCCTCCGCACACGACGTGATCGAAGGCGCGGTAAGCAGCGGGGATAATGGTCATAGCGAATCGCTCGCTGGGCGTGTAAGCTAAGGGTGTAGCGCCCAGAACCCGCGCACGCTCCCGACAACTTCCACCAGGCCTCGCATGTCCATCGTGCCGAATCGTGTGTTCGCCCCGGGATGCAATAAAGCACTGGCGTCCGCTGCTTTCGCGGCGATGCTCGCTGCTCCAGTCGTGACGCCTGTGGTGGCGCAGTCGGGTGCCGCGACCCGGCCGGATTCCACCTCGGATCAGATACGCACGATGGTCAGTCGGCTGGATCTGGAGCAGTACAAGGCGAACGTCAAGGGACTCACCCAGTTCGGCGACAGACGGCAGGGCACAGCGCGTAATCGTGCAGCAGTAGACTGGATAGAGGCACAGCTCAAGAGCTACGGCTGCACACCGACGGAGCGCATCACGTACGATTTCCAGCCGCCGCCGCCCAGGCCGCCGCTCACGCCGGAGCAGCTGGCGCAGATGCGTGCGCGAGCCGCGACGAACACGCAGGGCCCGGGCGGTTCGCATATGCGGGGCAAGATCAACCCAACCGGGGTGAACACCGACTCGATGCTACAGCGCGATCTCGCACTCCGTGCGCTGGATACTCCGCAATCGGTCGCGGGCGAGCGCCAGGAAGTGTACTGCACCAAGGTCGGCACCGCTCATCCGGACGAGATGTACATCGTGGGCGGACACATGGATGGAATCGGCTGGGGCGAAGCGGCGAACGACGACGGATCGGGGACCGCACTCGTGATGCAGCTTGCGCGCGTG
>JALYTX010000018.1 GCA_030854055.1 Gemmatimonadota bacterium
CCCCTGGACCGGCGCCCGCTTTGTTCGTTCGCAAGGGCGGCTAGTGAGACATGGTGTCGAGCGCGCTGCTGACGCCGGCGGTGAGCTTGAGTGAGGCTGCCTTGGTGAGCGCGAGCGCAAGTTGCTGATCTGTCGTCGCGTCACCAACGTAGAAGCCGAAGACAGTTTCACCCGCACCCGTCGTCGTCACATTGAGCGTGAGCGCCTGTCCCAGCCCGCGCATCTCCCCCTGCTTGGGCGATGCACTCGATACCAGCTCGGACGCGGACTTGACCCACGCTCTCACTGAATCTGCCGGGAAATCCGACGTCGTCACCGGGACCGCCCCCTTGAGCCCCCGAGCGACGAATCGCAGCCGGTCGCCCATGGTCTCGGTCGTAAAAAGAAGGTCCCCAACCGTGTCGGCGCGAACGGGGCGCCAGACCGGCTGAGCTGTGATCGGTGGCGCGTGCAAAACCTGAGACACCGTTGGGGCGGCCGGCCCGGCAGCGATCGCCGCCGCGAGCAATGTGATGGAAGTGAGCATTCAAAAACCTCGCTGACTCGCGCGCATATCGCAACCTTCCGTGCGGATCAACCTCTAGCCACTCCTGGGAGACGACGCGAGCGCTGGCAGGTCGCGGAAGAGCTCCAGCGCGGCAGGGTTCGCGAGCGCCTCCACGTTGGTCACCGCGCGTCCGTGGACGACCTCTCGTACCGCGATCTCGGATATCTTGCCGCTTACTGTCCGTGGGATGTCGGATACGGCGAGCACCGCCTTCGGCACGTGCAGAGGAGTCGTGTTGCTGCGTATCCGTGTCCGGATGCGTTCCACCAGCTCGTCGGATAATTCGACTCCGTCCCTCAGCCGCACAAACAGCACTATGCGCACGTCCCCGTGCGCCCCGTCGCCAAGTTCCTGTCCAATTGCAACGCTCTCCAGGACCTCCGGGAGCTGGTCCACCTGACGGTATATCTCAGCCGTCCCGATCCGCACGCCACCCGGATTCAGCGTCGCGTCGCTACGCCCGTAAATGATCACTCCGTCGTGCTCGGTGAGCTCGGCCCAGTCGCCATGCCTCCACACGTCTGGATAGACGTCAAAGTACGCGGCGCGATATCTGGTGCCATCGGGGTCGGCCCAGAATCGGACGGGCATGCTCGGGAACGGGCGCGTGCACACAAGCTCGCCAGGTTGTTGGACTGTCGTCACACCCGACGCGTCGAACACCTCGACCGCCATTCCCAGCCCGCGGCACTGCAGCTCGCCCGCGTACACCGGCGCAGCGGGGTTGCCCAGCGCGAAGCAGGAGATGATGTCCGTACCTCCGCTTATGCTGGCGAGATGTACGTCGCTTTTCACCTGGGTGTACACGTAGTCGTAACTGTGCGCGGCGAGCGGGCTCCCGGTGGACAGTATCGCGCGTAACGCGGACACGTCAT
The DNA here is from genome assembly GCA_030854055.1 of Gemmatimonadota bacterium. Classification (GTDB taxonomy): domain Bacteria; phylum Gemmatimonadota; class Gemmatimonadetes; order Gemmatimonadales; family Gemmatimonadaceae; genus Fen-1247. The sequence continues at coordinate 1,423 of JALYTX010000018.1, forward strand.
GAGTGGCTGCGGGTGCCACACCGCCCTTCTCCGACAGCGCGAGATACTTCGCGCTTGTCCCGAACACAGTCACCCGCTCGGCGACAATCATGTCCCACAGAATCTCACGCCGAGGCTGCAGCGGTGCGCCGTCGTACAATACCACCGTCGCGCCGACCGCCAGCGAACTGAGCATCCAGTTCCACATCATCCACCCGCACGTGGTGAAGTAGAACATCCTGTCGTCGCGCACCATGTCGGTATGAATGACGAGCTCCTTCAGGTGTTGGAGCAACGTTCCACCTGCGCCGTGCACCATGCACTTCGGGAGCCCGGTCGTACCTGACGAATACATCACGTACACGGGATGATCGAAAGGCAGCCGTTCGAATGGCGGCGCATCACCGACCCGTCGTAGCGAGTCCCAGCGCACTCCATGTGGAATTCGAGCGGGATCGGCGCGCTCGCCCATGTACGGCACCAGAATAACGTGAGCAATCGACGGAATGCGCCCGCAGATCTCGGCCGCGCGCCCGATGCAGTCTATCGTCTTGCCTGCGTACCGATAGCCGTCTGCGCATATGAGGACCTTCGGCTCGATCTGGCCGAAACGGTCAACAACACCCTGCACTCCGAAGTCTGGAGAGCAGGAGCTCCATACCGCCCCGAGCGTCGTTGTGGCAAGCATGGCAATGATCGTCTCGGGAATATTCGGCATATATCCCGCAACTCGGTCGCCAACGCCAACGCCCATGTCTCGCAATGCGCTGGCGATGCGGCTGACCTCACCGCCGAGCTCCGCGAAACTCAACTGCTCCTGACGCCCGCTTTCGTTCCACGCGATTATCGCCGGTCGGTCGTCCCGGTAGCGCAGCAGGTTCTCGGCGAAGTTGAGCGTCGTCCCGTCGAACCAGCGGGGGCCGAGCACTTCGTCAGGCGGAGCCATGCGATCGAGTCCGAAGCATTTGCTTTCAGCAAAGTCGTCCGCGATAACGGCGCAGAACGAAGCTACAGCGCGCCAGAATTTTTCCGGATTGCGAATCGACCATTCGTGCAGTACGCCGTATGAAACCGGCGCGCCCTGGTCACCCGACGCAAAATCGCCGCTCGCACGCAGCGCCGTCACGAATCGGGTAAGGTTTGAATTGCGCACCCTGAGCGGCGAAGGCCGCCAGATCGGATCCATTGATTGCGCGGCGTCGGGAAGGTGGGGCCTGCTGGCGGACGCGAACAATCAGGCTCGCGTCCGCGGTACAGTGTTGCGTTACGAAGTCGGCGGAATGAATGAAGTCTGCTCGTGCTGCGCCGAGATCCAGGATTTGTGGTAACTGGGATCCTCGATGTCCAGCGCCTGCTTCGCAACCTTGAGCGGACGGAACGTGTCCATCATCACCGCCAGCTCGTCGGTGTACTTCGCCCCTATCGAGGCTTCAGCGCGCCCTGGATGCGGCCCGTGCGGCATCCCGTCGGGATGGTGCGTAATGGATCCGAACTCGATCCCCTTTCGCGACATGAACTCGGAAGACGCGTAGTAAAGGACCTCGTCCGAGTCGACGTTGGAATGGTTGTACGGCGCGGGGACCGCTTCCGGGTGAAAGTCATACGGCCGCGGGCAGAACGAGCATACTACGAAGCCATCGCCCTGGAATGTCTGATGCACCGGCGGAGGCTGGTGCACGCGTCCAACGATCGGCTCGAAATCCATGATGTTGAACGCCCACGGATAGAAATAGCCGTCCCAGCCGACCACGTCGAACGGATGGTGATCCAGTATCAGCTCGTTGATCCCGTCGTACTGCTTCACGAACACCTGGAAGTCGCCCATCTCATCGTGCGTGACGAGCTGCCGCGGGATACGGATGTCACGCTCCGAGTATGGCGCACCTTCGACCAGCTGTCCGAACTCATTGCGGTAGCGCTTGGGCGGTCGTATGTGACCGCGGCTCTCCATTATGAGGAGCTTCGGCTGCTCTGCCTCCGGGTCATTTGTCCGGTCGAAGCGATACTTGTGCATGATGCCACGATGTATCACCAGATAGTCGCCCTCGTGAAACGGCAACTCGCCAAACACCGACTCGAGCACGCCCTTTCCCTTGCTGACGTAGACAAGCTCGTCCGCCTGTGCATTACGGTAGAAGTGCGTATCCTCGACGTCTGGCTCCACATAAAGCATCGCTACGTCCTGGTTGAACAGGAGCGGGATGCGGTCCATTGTCGGGCTTCCGCCCTTCCTTGTTCGCGACGTGAGGAAGTGACGGTGACGCAGCGTGACGTCGCTGTCTTCCTCGAACTTCATCTCCTTCACTCGGCGGACAGACTTCACCGTCGTCGGCGGGTGCGTGTGATACAGCAGCGACGACGTGCCGGTGAAACCCTCGTGTCCCATCAGTTCCTCGGCGTACAGGCCGCCCCCGGGTTTCCGGAAGGCGATGTGACGCTTGCGCGGTATCGCGCCCATCGTATGGTACATCGGCATTGTCAGGTATTCCCGCGCAATTCCTGCTCGCGCTCTATGGCCTCGAACAGCGCCTTGAAGTTTCCGGCGCCGAAGCTCTTCGCCCCCTTCCGCTGTATGATTTCGAAGAAGACGGTCGGCCTGTCCTCCACCGGTTTCGTGAATATCTGCAGCAGGTAGCCATCGGGGTCCCGATCCACCAGTATTCCGAGCCTCTTGAGCTCGTCTATCGGTTCGTCGATCTTGCCGATTCGCGCCTGCAGGTCCTCGTAATACGTGCCCGGAACGCCGCTCAGAAACTCGACACCGCGATCGCGGAGCTGCTTCACCGTCGAGATGATGTCGTCCGTGGCGAGCGCCATGTGCTGCACGCCGGGCCCGCTGTAGAAGTCCAGATACTCATCGATCTGAGATTTCTTTTTCCCCGCCGCCGGCTCGTTGATTGGAAACTTGATGCGATCGTTTCCGTTCGCCATGACCTTGGACATGAGCGACGAATATTCGGTGCTTATCGTTTTGTCGTCGAACGTCAGCAGGTTGCGGAAGCCCATGACTGTTGCGTAAAAATCGACCCACACGTTCATCTTGCCGAGTTCGACGTTGCCGACGCAGTGGTCGACGTACTTGAGTCCCACTGACGGCGGATTGAAGTGACGCGTGACAGGACGATAGCCAGGCATGAACAGCCCCGTGTAATTCCTGCGCTCGACGAGCGAGTGAATCGTCTCGCCGTACGTCCGTATCGCGGCGATCACAATCTCCCCGTTGTCGTCGCGCATCACGCGCGGCTCGTGCACGGATTCGGCGCCGCGCTCAACTGCCTTCGAATAGGCGTCGCGCGCGTCGTCCACCCAGAGCGCGAGATCGCGCACGCCATCTCCGTGGCGGTAGACGTGGTCCGCGATCGACTTCGCATCGGGACTGATGTCAGGACGGATGGCGGTGGTGAGAACCAACCTGATCTTGTCCTGTTGGAGCAGATAGCTTGCGCGGTCACGGACTCCGGTCTCCGGGCCGCGATAGGCGACGACATTGAAGCCGAACGCGCTCACGTAGAAATGCGCGGCCTGCTTCGCGTTGCCCACATAGAACTCGATGTAGTCGGTCCCGTTGATCGGGAAGGTGTCGCCAGCAGTCGCCTGCTCGGGGAGTGTCGCCGTTGCCATTCCTTGCCTCCTTGGGGTGTTGCGCCTGGATCTAGGTTCTCTTGAAAGCGCCGCGGGCCTCAGCCAGCTTCTTCGCGATGCCCCGGTAAAAGCCGGCGTCGCCGTTCTTCCCGTCCTTCTCCAGCGATAGTGAGGCCAGCTCGAGCGCGTACAGAATATTGCCCAGATAAAGTTCCGCGAGACCGCCAACGGATTCCGGGTACTCGAACGCCTGTTCTTGATCCGCCTCAGCCAATCGTTCCTGCTCCGGGACCGGACGTCGGATGTGTACCCGTAGCCATCGCCGAGGAGGAGTGAACGCGGACGACGACGACGGTTATGTTGTCTACCCCACCGCGCGCGTTTGCTTCCGAGATCATCGCGTCAACCATCCGGTCCGGCGTCGCTCGGGATGCAAGCAGCTGCTTCAGTCGCCTGTCTTCGACCATTCCCGTGAGCCCGTCACTGGCCAGAAGGAAGACGTCACCCTGCAGTACCTCACCGTCGATGACGTCCGGTTCCACGTCCCAGCCCATCCCGACACATCGGGTGATCACATTGCTCTGCTTGTGGTGCCGCGCCGCGTCGGGAGTTATCAGGCCCGCGTCGATCTGCTCCTGAACGACGGAGTGGTCATGGGTAATCTGGCGCAGCTCGCCGTCCCGATAGAGGTAGATGCGCGAGTCGCCAAGATGACCGATGATGAACCGTTCGTCGGCGAGAACCAACACCGACGCGGTGCTTCCCATCCCCATCTTGTCACGCTCGGCGGAACTCCGCTCGAATACGGCGCGATTCGCGTGCCGAAGGGCCAGCGCGACCGTTTCAAGGGCGCCCGCGCTTTCAAGGTCGTTCAGCTTCTCGAGATCGACCGAGATGGTCTGAACCGCCATCTGGCTGGCGACCTCGCCCGCGGCGTGGCCGCCCATGCCGTCGGCGACCATGAAGAGACCGCGGAACTCGTTGGCGTCGGCAAAGAAGCTGTCTTCGTTCCCTTTCCGCACCCGACCGACGTCGGATCCGGCGGCTACTGCAAAGTGCACTAGAGGCTCACTAGAGGCTCACGAGCATGGTCGTTTCAAAGGTGATCGTTAAATCTGCAAGCGCCACAGGCGGGCGTACAGGCCGCCCAGTTCAAGGAGTGCGTCGTGCGTTCCGCGCTCGACGACCTCCCCATGATGCATGACGATAATATCGTCGGCCTCGACGATCGTGCTGAGCCGGTGCGCGATCGCGATCGTCGTCCGGCCGGCGAGAAGCACCTTCAGCGCCTGCTGGATCTCGGCTTCGACTTCGCTGTCGACCGCGCTTGTGGCCTCGTCCAGTATCAGAAGCGCCGGATCCGCCGCCACAGCCCTCGCGAACGATAACAACTGCCGCTCGCCTACGCTGATCGAAGCGCCCCGCTCCCCCAGGATCTGGTGATAACCGTGGGCCAGCCTTCGGATGATCCTGTCTGCCCCCACCTGCGTGGCCGCCTGCTCTACCTCCTCGTCGGAGAGCGGGGCGGACAACCGGATATTGGACGCAACGTCGCCCGCAAAGAGGAAAATGTCCTGCTGGACATAGCCGATAAGTTCGCGAAGCTGCTGGATGGGCCTTTCCCGAATGTCGTGCCCGTTTACCAGAATGCGCCCGCGCTGGGGATCGTAGAACCGCATGAGCAGACTGACGATCGTAGTCTTGCCGGCACCGGTGTGCCCCACGATCGCGACCGTTTCCCCCGGCCGCGCGGTGAAGCTCACGTCCCTCAGCACCCACTCGGGCTCGACCGCTGCGGCGACGGCCGCCGAATGCGGTCGGTCGTAGGCGAACCAGACGTTCTGGAACTCCACGAGTACGGATCGAGGCCGCGGCGTAACCGCCGCCAGCGTTTCTCCGGCATCCGCTCCGGGTGGCGTGTCAAGCAGATGGAAGATCCGCTCCGAGCTTGCCATCGCCGTCTGCAACGTGTTGTACTTGTCCGAAAGATCCTGAAGCGGCTGAAAGAACCGGCGGACCAGTTGCAGGAATGCGGCAACCGTTCCGACCGTTAGAGTGGCTGCCTCGACCCTGGAAGCACCGGCGACGATGAGACTCGCTAGCGCTACAGAAGTGAGGATCTCTATGGCGGGAAAGTACAACGCGTATACGGTGATGGAGCGCAGGTTGGCGTCCAGATGCGCGCGGTTGAGCGCGTCGAATCTTCGCGCCTCGTCGCGCTCACGGCCAAAGAGCTGCACCACGCGCATACCCGAGAGCCGCTCCTGAAGGAACGCGTTGATGCGCGCGAGCCGCGTCCTGATCTCGCGGTACGCTTCGCGAACATTCACCCGGAACAGGTGGGAAACCAGCGCCACAAGCGGGATCACCGCAAACGTCACGAGCGATAGCCGCCAGTCCGTTACGAGCATCGCAACGCTGATCGCGACGAGAGTGAACAGGTCGCCCATTCCACTCACCACACCGGCCGTGAACAGCTCGTTCAGCGTCTCCACGTCCGAGGTCACGCGAGTCACGAGACGGCCCGCGGGATTTCGGTCGAAGAATGCGATTGGGAGCCGCTGCAGGTGGCTGAAGAGCGTCAGCCTGAGATCCCGCATCACGTTCTGGCCCAGCAGCGCAGTGAACCACGTCTGGCCGTAGGTCATCCCGAACTCGAGCAGTAGCGACCCAGCGTAGATCGCCGCAGCAACTTTCACCGCACGATAATCGTGAGCGGGAATCGCGACGTCTATCACGTGCTGCGTCAGGAACGGGCCGACGAGCTGAAGCGCGCCTTCGACCATCAGAAACACGAGCGCGATGAGAATCAATGCGCGATAGGGCGCTGCGAAGGCGAGCAGCCTTCGCATGAGACGGCTGTCGTACGCCTTCCCAAGCGCCTCTTCTTCATGGAACGACACGGCTGGCGCGGTCATGCGGTTCTCAATGTAACCGGACAGCGCCGGTCCAGTCCGATTGTGGTACGTTGGTTGCGACTCATCGGCGTATCGTTGACCACTCTCAAGTGAGGCTTTTATGAGCATCGTAGCCTGGATCATCCTCGGCCTCGTCGCAGGTGCGATAGCCAAGGCAATCGCCCCCTCGCCCGAGCCCGGCGGCCTGGTGGTCACCATGCTAATTGGGATCATTGGCGCCTTCATCGGGGGGTGGGTTGGCGGAATGGTGACCGGAGTCGGTCTGAGCGGCTTCTCTTTCTGGAGCCTGCTCCTCGCGGTCGTCGGCGCGCTCATTCTGCTATGGGTCTACCGGATGAGCGTCCGAGGCCGAGCCACCACGGTGTAACCTCTCCGCTTCGCCGGCTGGCCCGCCTCCGTTCTCGGCGGCAGGTCAGGCGGCGCCGCGAACGCAGTTGGCCCCGCCGACCTACGGCATTTCTTCGCCCCCGATAGCTATCTTTCGAGAGTGAAGGATTTCCTCGTCGTCCGCGGGGCGCGACAGCACAATCTGAAGGGCTTCGACCTTGAGATCCCGCGCCGAAGCTATACCGTCATCACCGGTCCTTCGGGCTCCGGGAAGTCGTCGCTCGCCTTCGACACGATCTACGCCGAAGGACAGCGTCGCTACGTGGAATCGCTGTCTGCGTACGCAAGGCAGTTCCTTGAGCGAATGGAGAAGCCGGACGTGGACTCCATCGAGGGCCTGTCACCGGCCGTAGCGATCGAGCAGAAAAACCCCACCAAGACGTCGCGCTCGACGGTCGGCACAGCGACCGAGATTTATGATTATCTGCGGCTCATGTGGGCACGCGTCGGGCAAACTTTCTGCCCGAAATGCGGCCGTGAGATGCGGCCTGATACGGTCTCGTCGGTCACCGACACCGTCCTGTCGCTTCCCGAAGGCGTGCGCTTCGCCGTGGCGTTTCCACTCAAGCTCTCCGCCAAGGTGACGCACGCGGTGGTGATCGAGAACCTGCGAGCGCAGGGCTTTCTCAGGATCGCCGTGAGCGGCGTTATCACGACGCTCGACGAGCTCGGTGAGAAGGAAGATCTCACGCGCGCCTCCGACCTGCTTGTGGTCGTCGACCGGCTCACCGTCAGGCACGACACGATGAGTCGTCTCGCGGAATCAGTCGGCACATCGTTTCGCGAGGGCGACGGCGACGTGGTCATCCTTCTCACCGAAGCGGTGCGCTCGCCAATCGATGGACAGACGGTGCGCCGGTTGCGGTTCACGGATCGCTTCGAGTGCGCCAATGACGGCACGCGGCAACCAGCGCCGACGCCGCAGCTTTTTTCGTTCAACAATCCACGCGGCGCGTGCCCGCGTTGCAACGGCTTCGGTGCCATCCTCGAGTACGACGAGTCGCTGGTCGTTCCATATCCGGAGCGGTCGCTGCGTGACGGTGCGATAGAGCCATGGACCAAGCCGCGCTACGACAACAAGCGGCGAACGCTGGCGGAATTCGCGAAGAAGAATGGCATCCCCATGGACACGCCATGGAACGAGCTCACTTCGGCGCAGCGCCACTCACTTCTGGACACCGACGCCCGACGCGGTTATGTCGGCATCTTCCCGTTTCTTCGCGATCTTGAAGCCAAGCGGTACAAGCAGTACATACGCGTCTTCCTCCGGCAGTACCAGACCGCGCAGGAATGTCCCGACTGTCACGGCGCGAAACTGCAACCTGAATCGCTCAATGTAAAGATCGGGGGCCGCAGCATCGCGCAGGTCGCTGAGCTTCCCATCGACACGCTGAGCGACTGGCTGGAAAGACTGGAGCTGTCTGATCACGAGATGGCCATCGCGGAGATGATTCTGCGCGAGGCACGTGACCGCGTCCGCTTTCTGCGCGACGTCGGCCTCGACTATCTCACACTCAGCAGATCCACGCGCACGCTTTCTGGCGGGGAAGCACAACGCATCGGGCTCGCCAACTCGCTGGGCTCTCGCCTGGTGGACACGTTGTACGTACTCGACGAGCCGTCGGTGGGATTGCATCCACGCGACATGGACAGACTGCTGTCGTTGCTTCGCAGGTTGCGCGACGCAGGCAACACCGTGCTCGTCGTGGAACACGACCCGGCGGCAATGGCGGTCGCTGATTACATGGTGGAGCTCGGACCCGGTAGCGGCGTGCTCGGCGGCTCGGTGATGTTTGCCGGCCCAATGTCGCGCATCGCAGAGAGCCCGCTCACGGGAAAGTATCTGAGCGGGGAGCTTTCCGTGCCGCTTCCCGAAGAGCGCAGACGCGTCGGTCCGCGGTGGATTACGCTGACGGGTGCGCGCGAGCACAATCTGCACGGAGTGGACGTCAAGATTCCGGTTGGCGCGCTCACTGTCGTTACCGGCGTATCCGGATCCGGCAAGAGCACGCTCGTGCACGACGTATTGTACCACGCGCTCGAAACGCACACGCAGGGCGAGCACTCGGCCAAGCGCCACCTTGGCGAGAGCGTCGGTGCGTACGAAAGCATCAGCGGAGTTGAAGCGATCGACGACGTCGTGATGATAGATCAGAGTCCCATCGGCCGGTCGCCGAGGTCGAATCCGGTGACGTACATCAAGGCGATGGACGAGATTCGCGGCATCTTCGCCGATGCACCGTTATCGCGCCAGCGCAAATACACGCCGGGCACGTTCAGCTTCAACGTCGAAGGCGGACGCTGTCCGAAGTGCGAAGGCGCAGGCTATAATGAGGTTGAGATGGTCTTCATGGCCGATGTGTTCGTACCATGTGAGGAATGCGGCGGCAGGAGATTCAAGTCGCCAGTACTCGAAGTGAGCGTGAACGGAAAAAACATCGACGACGTGTTGCAGCTAACCGTGGACCAGGCCATCCGATTCTTCGCGCGGGAAGAAAAGCTGGGCCAGACCCTGTGGCACCTGCAGCAGGTGGGACTCGGTTACCTGCGACTGGGACAGCCAGCGACGACGCTATCGGGCGGGGAGGCGCAACGCATCAAGATCGCACGCGAGCTTGCCACCGCGAGCCGGAAGCGCGGGCGCAAGCTGTACATCATGGACGAGCCCACGACCGGACTGCACCTGGACGACATCCGGAAGCTGGTTCTGGTTCTTGACCGGTTGGTGTCCGCTGGACACACTATCGTGCTCATCGAGCACAATCTCGACGTCATCAAGCTCGCAGACTGGATAATCGATATGGGCCCTGAAGGCGGCTCCGGCGGCGGCAGACTGGTCGCAATGGGACGGCCCGAGGAAATCGTGATGGTCGCCGAGTCACACACCGGGCGCTGGCTGGCTCCGCTTTTGGCGCGCGACCGACCAGTGCGCGAAGCGCCGGCGGCCGCGCCTAGAGGGCAAAGCCGTTCGGGGAGCAGGAGAGTCAGAGCCGGTTGAGCTTCCGAACCCGCGGCGCTAAATTGGTAGGTCTGCGCCGGAACACGGCGCAAATTCCCCAGTAGCTCAGTTGGTTAGAGCATTCGACTGTTAATCGAAGGGTCGTAGGTTCAAATCCTACCTGGGGAGCCTTCGCCTGCGGTCTACGCGACAGACCACCGTCTGGAAACGAGGAGTTGGCCGAACAGGCGAGCTCCTCGTTTTGCGTGGTCGTATTCGGCTGGCGGAACGCACGGAGGCTTGAAGACGCCACCTACCAACAGTGGTCTGCGCTCGCAACCGTCACGCCTGCACGCGCCTACATCCGCCCGTAATCCAGCCTGCGCTCATCACCGGACGCCGTTACGGTCCACGCAACTCCGTCGCGCGACTCAGCGGCCTCGAAATGAATCCGGTCGCGTCCCGTAAAGACATTCGTTGTGCGATGATACCCAACCGAGTCACCCGGATGCCGAGTGCTGTACAACCAGTTGTTACCAGCGATCGTGAGGTCTCCCCTGCCTCGCGCTCGCGCATCGGCATCGAGAAATTGCGTGTGGTACGCTCCCGCTGTATCCAGAGGTAGAAACAGGATGAGTCCGGCGGGCTTGCCATTGACGGTCTGCTCGCAGCCGAAGTATGCACCGACACGAGCACACCTGTTCACGATAATGTCCGGTCGTGACGCGCCCCGTGCCGCGAGGGCCCACGCTCCTTGATAAAGCCTGAGCGGAGCATACGGATCTCGTATCTGCAGCAAGTCTGCGCCGGATATCGCGAGCGGCAGCGTCAGCGCTACTGCCACGACGAACATGCTTCGGATCTTCGCAAGCGAAACTATTTCACGCATTAGTCGTTCTCCCGGAAGGCGTCGAGCGAGATTTTCAGGTCACGGGTGAGCTCAGCGTCCCCGGAGAGAATCGTTTGCCAGGAAAGGAACCGTCGCGATCGCCTACCCTTCGGCGCGATCGACACGCCCTCGGCGGTGACGGTGACCGTGTAGGCCGAGCCATCGAGCTCGACCTCGCGCTTGAGGGGCTTGTCAAGTTTTGCAGTCATGGCACAAGAAGGAATTGAGAATGTCGCGGCCTCGTGCGCAAGCTGCAGTACTATCAGACCATGGCCTCATCGGGTGCAACGACATCTCCACGCTGCGCCTGCGGAACTGCTGGCAGGGTTACTATTGCGGCAGACGCAGCCGCCAAGCAAAATAGGCGAGTCTCGTTCATCCTGAATTGACCTCTTGGTTCGAGGAGGGGTTGGGCCGCGTGAAGTTCTCTCTTTTGGCCCTCCGGAGCCGAACGCCGAACGCCCTTCCTACTACGTGTGCAGCCGCACGCCCCCGGTGCCCCCCGGATCTGCTCCGTCAGCGAGAAGCGTACCCGCGACCGAGGACGACAGCTAGCCGAGGCGTACGGTGCGGAGGTTGTCTCGCCGACGTGGTTTGGCCCTGACGGCATGCGCGTGATCAGTGCGTCCGCATCGCTTTCTGTGGCTCGTCGCATGCGTTACGCAGGCTCGTCCGCCGGCGCGCGAATGCTGCACTCAGGGTTAAAGGTCGCGTGCGGGCCCAGCTTCGCGAGTACTCGATTCCACGGTTACCAGAAAGAGAGAGAGAAACCGAGATGTCCGCCACCGAAATTCACACCTATCTCAGAGACCACCTTGCCGGCGCCGCGGGGGCCATTGCTCTCATGCAGCACGTGGAGCATGCCTACGCGGATTCTGGCGTTGCGTTACTGATGACGAATGTGCGGCGCGACGTCGAGCAGGATCGCGACACGCTCGTCCGGATCGCGGCCGCGCTCGGTGCGCACGAGAGCACTCCACGGACGCTGTCGGGCTGGTTGGGAGAGAAGTTCGCGGAGCTGAAGCTGCGGCTGGACGGTGGCAAGGCTGGCCCCCTTCACCTACTGGAGGCGCTGGAAGCGATCGGAATGGGAATAGATGGCAAGTTGGCGTTATGGTCCGCGCTGCGCACGGTAGCGGCGTCGCGCGCGGCGCTCGAGTCGGATGACTTCGAACTTCTGATCCAACGCGCCCGCGACCAACGCGCGCGCGTGGAATCAGCTCGGCTCGAGGCTGCGCGCGAGGTATTCGGCACCGAGGTGGCATGACGCTCGATGAGATAGACACGCCTGCGGCCGTCGTCGATCTGGACAGGCTCCAGCATAACCTTGAGCGGGCCGCCGGGTACGCGCGTTCGCACGGCCTCGCGCTACGCCCTCACGTCAAGACGCACAAGTCGCTAGTCGTCGCGCGTGAGCAACTACGGCTTGGCGCGAGCGGACTCACATGCGCGACGCCGTTTGAGACCCGGGTGATGTCGGTGATATCCGACGACCTTCTGAACGCATTCCCTCCCGTCGGGCCGGGGCGAGCGCATCGACTCATGGCGCTCAACTCGCGAGTGAAGCTTACCGTTGCGCTGGATTCGCGTGAAGCCGTTGACATGCTCCAAGCCGCCGCACGCGCCGCAGGGCGTCGCGTCGGGGTTTATGTAGAACTCGATGTCGGCATGCGGCGCGTCGGGTTGGGCGACCCGTCAAGTGTCGTGTCACTGTCCCGCTATGTAACAGAACAATCGTCACTCGAGTTCACCGGCGTTGCGCTCTACCCCGGACACATACGCGGCGCCACGCACGAGCAGGACGCCGGTCTCGAGCGGCTGAACTCTGATCTGAACTCCACCCTCGATGCGCTCGATACGGCCGGTCTCACGCCGGCTGTCGTCAGCGCGGGCTCAACGCCAACGCTCTGGCGCACACACGAGCTGCCGCGTGTGACGGAGATCCGGCCCGGGTCGTACGTGTACAACGATCGAACCATCGCGACGCTCGGCGCGTGCGACTGGAGCGATTGTGCACTGACGGTACTCGCGACCGTCGTCTCCACGAGCGTCAACGGCCAGGCTGTGATCGACGCGGGCTCGAAGGCGCTCGGGCGCGAGCCAATGGCGAGCGGAGAAACGGCCGGGTTCGGCGAGCTGCTGAACCATCCCGAAGTGCGTGTCGCACGAATGTCGGAGGAGCATGGCGTACTCGATCTGACAGGAAGCACGCGGCGGCTACGCGTCGGCGAACGCGTTCGCGTCATACCGAATCACGTGTGCGTTGCAGTCAGCCAGTTCGATGTCACGTACGGTGCGCGCGGCGAGACACTCGAGACGGCATGGCGCATCGACGCGCGCGGACGGGGGCATGAACTACTCCCGGGCGCGGTTCCCGCTGCCGGGACGCGCATCCTTGCGGACTGAGCGGGCGACGGCGCTACGTTCATTACCGAGGACGTGATGAATACTCATGCAGCCCGCGCGGTCACGCGATGTGTCGGTATTGGCGCTCTCTGGGCCTTTGCGTATCCATATTCGCATGCCACTGCCCAACGACCAGCCGTTCGTGGGGACTTGATGTGGGGCGCACTGGACGGCAGCGTGCGAGATACGAGCGGCACTCTCTTGACTGAAGTGCAAGTTGTCGCCGTAGACAACGAGTCAGTGAATGCACGAACGGGCCCCGGCGGTACATTCCGTATAGACCGGATCACTGCCGGTGCACACTTGATTCGGTTTCGGCGCATCGGGATAATGCCCCTCACCGTATCAGTCGTAGTTCAGCCTAATACGACGACGTCGATAGACGCAGTAGTCGAATCGATGTCGGTGCTGCTCGCTCGAGTCGTCGTACAGGCGCCGAGCGGTGAACTCCTGCGACTGCCCTTCGGTGTCGCGGATCGTTTCCGACACGGTATGGGTCATTATATCACCGCTGGCGACATCGAGAAACAGGGAGCGCGAGAGACGGCTGATTTATTCCGAGGTATCGCGGGTCTCGAAATAACCGGTCGTCCTGGTAGCCGAGTCGTGAGGAATACTCGCGGTTCGTCGTCACTTATCGAAGCCACGGATAACAAGGGCAACCACAGAGTCAGTACGAGCTGCGACTCAGGAATGAGCGTTTTTCTCAATGGCGCTCCGGCCGACGGCAACATTGACGTCGTGGCACCCAGCGAGATCGAAGCAATCGAGATCTATAAGGACGCGGTGGAAACGCCCGTCACGCTGAGCCAGTCACCCTGCGGCGTGATCTATATCTGGACTAAGTAAGGAACCGTGGGAGGGGGAACGCCGACGGTGGCTCAGTACGAAGCAGGAGCCGCCGGCACGAACAGCGTGAAAACGGAGCCCGCACCCAGCGTGCTCTCGACGGTGATCTCTCCCGACATCTGATGTGCGAGCTGGCGACTGATTGCTAATCCGAGTCCCGTACCTGTCTGTTCGCGAGTGTACGGGCTTCCCTCGGCGCTCTCGGCCTGCACGAACGCATCGAAAATCGCGTCGAGCTGATCGCCGGCTATTCCAATTCCGGTATCGGCGACTCTGAACGCAACGTACCGAATGCCCGGCTCCAGCATCGCAGCAATCGGCGGCTCATCGACGATTTCGCAAGACACCGATATCGAGCCGCCGGGCTTCGTAAACTTGACGGCATTGCTCATGATGTTGGCGAGTACCTGCCGCACGCGGTTCGAGTCGCCCAGATACCGGGACTCGCACGCTCCTTCGCAGCGTGCGCTGATGCTAATTCCTTTTGCGCTCGCCTGCGCGCCGACGAGCGACAGCGCGGCGTCGGCCGTTTCACCGGCCACCCACGCACGGATCTCGATGCGCAACGTTCCGGATTCGATCTTCGCGAGATCGAGGACTTCATTCACGAGCGTGAGGAGATGTGCGGTGCTCGCGCGAATCCGGTCGAGCTGCGCGCGCTGCTCCTCAGTGAGCGGGCCGGCGAGCTCCAGCGCGAGAAGCTCGGAATAACCCAGCACGGCGTTGATGGGCGTACGAATCTCGTGCGACATGGTCGCGAGGAAGTTGCTCTTCGCCTTGCTCGCTGCGGCCGCGCTCGCGCGTGCGACCTCGGCCGCTGCGCGCGCAACGTGCGCCTCCCGATAGAGCCGGGCGTTGTCGATCGCCACCGCCGCGCGCCCCGCAAGATCCTGGGCCAGCGACACGTCGTCGTCGGTGTACCGGCGCGCTGAGTCGCTCATTACGAGCGTGAGCGCTCCCAACGTAAGTCCTCGCGCGATCAGCGGCACGATTATGACCGAACACAGTTGGAGCTCGCGCAGCATCGCGAGATGCTCCGCGTTACGTGTGCCCGCAACCAGCATCTCGTCGGAGATCAGTGGCGCAAACTCGGTGCTCCCATCGCGAATCACTGCCGGTAGCCCAAACGGTTCGTTCCAGTCGGTCGGGAAGCGCCGCTCAAGCTCGAGACCCACAGCTCGTTTTTCGGGATCCGTGTGCACGACGGCAAGCCGGCGGAGACGTGGAGGCCACTCGCGAAGCGCCGGGTCCGTGATGATATCGACTGCGCACCAGTCGCCCAGAACCGGAACGGCGGATTCAGCGAGCAGATTGAGTGTTATCTCGTAATCGAGCGACGACGAGAGAAGCCGGCTTGCGTCGGCCAGGAAGTTACTCCGCTCGGCCTGCCTGTTCCGCTCGTCGTAAAGCCTCGCGCGCTCAAGTGCCTGCGCACATTGCTCACCGATCGTCCTCAGGAACGTCTCCGTCGCTTCGTCGAACAGCTGGCGCTCTCTGAAACTGAATGCGATCGCCGCGATCGCCTGGTTCCCGGCAAGTAACGGAATGGTCGCAAGGCTCTCATAGCCAAAATCGACGATGTCCGGGTACATGGCCGCCGCTGCCTCACGCGATTCAATCAAAATCGGGCCAGCCTGCAATACCGAGTCGGACATCGGGCGGCCCGCTTGGAGCGGAAAACGCGTGAACTCCGCCGCGAGCTCTGCTGTGTACCCACGCGTTCGGATCACTTCGAACTCGACCGCGTCACCGGTAGAGCGCGGCGGCGACAGCAACGCGAACGAACCCGCCGAGGCCCCGACCGCGCGCATGCCGATTTCAAGGATGAGATCGGCCACCTCCGACGACCGTAGCGCCGCGTTGAGACTGGTGCACAGGTCCAGCAGTCGGCGCGCGCGCTCGCTTGCGCGCGTCTCGAGCAGGGCGCGCTCCTCGGCGCGTTCCGCCGTGAGTTCCAGCTCCTCGCCGAGCTCCTGCGCCTCTTCCACCTGCTGCTCCAACTCGGCGGCCTGCTCGTAAAGCTTGGCGTTCGCCGCGGAGAGCGCCGCGTCGCTCGCGATGCGCTCGGAAATATCCCGGAGAAATCCGGAGAAGAGCCTGCGACCCTCCCACTCGAATTCCCCGAACGATATCTCCACCGGAATTTCCAGCCCCGACTTCGATACAACCGGTACCCGGATGCCCTGCCACTGAATCCCACGCTCGCCAGTCGCGGCGTAACGCGCGATGCCACGCAGATGGTGTGGGCGCAGTCTCTCGGGCATGAGCATGAGCAGAGATTGCCCCACGAGCTCGCTCACGGCGTAGCCGAATACCTTCTCCGCTGCCGCGTTCGCGAAAAGGATCGTGCTCTCCTCGTCGATCGTGACGATCGGATCGGGAGCGCTCTCGGCGAGAAGTCGATGTTGTAGTGGAAGGCTCATGCCGCGCAGGTCAGTAATGCGTGCTAACGAACCAGACGGCTCATCGCCGCGATGTTGGAATCAACAATGAAGCCGTATATCTCCCGTGCCGAACGGCTCGATATCGTGCGTGCCGGCGGCAGGATCCGGCCGCCAATGTTGATGCCTTTGAGACTCGCTCGTACACTCTGCGTAATGTAAGTCGGGGCTCCCTCCGGTATCGACGACACATCGTCGCGCCCAACAACCAGAATGTTCAGGTTGCCGCGGCCCTCGGTGCTGGCGAAGTAGCCACGTATCATCTCGCCGAACTCCACCGTGGCAACGACGACGTACACAGGCTGCCGCAGGAGCAGCGCCCATTCGCCGGCCATCAGGTCCGGTCTCACCTCGATGACAAACACGGGCTTTTGGATTTCTGCACCAACGACCCGTAGCCGCCCAGCGTGCGCCGGCGTCGTGACGATTGCGTCGGCGCGTCGGAGTGCAAGAGGGAGATCCGGGCGGCCCAGATCGGCAACGAGCAAATGTTCGGCCTCCAGGCCAAAGTCATCGCGCAGCTCACGGCAAAGTCCATGCAGCTGGTCCTGCGTGGTGGCAACCACCGCGACACGCAGTCGCAGCGTTTCCGTGCACCGGCGGAGCCACTCGTGAAGGCCGCTTGCGGGAATCGACCTGGACAGGCCCTCGGACAGGACGTCGGCTAGCCATGCCGCCGGTAACGGCGGGACCCCCTTCCCGGCGGCGTGTGCCGCGACGTACACGCCGCCGCGCGGACGCATGGCGACCAGCCCTTCGCTCGCGAGCAACCTGTACGCAGCCAGGATCGAGCGGTGATCCGCTTCAAGCTCCGCGGCAACGTCCCTGCCGCTCGGAAGGCGATCGCCCGGCGAAAGAGCCCCGGACTCGATACCCCTCAGAACTCGGCCCCGCAAGAGCTGGACGATTTCTTCCCTTCGCTCGGGCAAAGCTGCTCTCTGGCTAGATGGTGATCCGATCGCCGCTAATGATACCCTCCGTGGCCACTCCCGGGAGCCTTTGACCTGCCAAGGCCCGTTTTCATGCGGGAATCAGGCCATCCCCACGCGAAGCAATTCTAGCATCTGAATCCGAAGTTAGCATCAGTGACGTAGACTGCATTGAATCTGCTACGTGATTATGCAACAGCTTGGCTCGAACTCTGCATACAGAGAACGTTGCGGAAACCGCTCGGTCTGGCGGTAACTGCAATCGCGCGCTCCGCCCGGCCGGGGTGCGTCAAGCAACCAGCCGGCGTGGGGGGGGATGGCTAGATGTCTGATAGTGAAAAAACGTTTGTAGTAACCAGCACTGAGCAACTCTGGAAGGGTTCGACCCGCCGAGGGTTTCTCAAGATGCTCGGAATCGGCGGCACCATCGTACTCGCGCCCGGACTGTTCGAGGCCTGCGATTCGTACAACCAGGTCGCACCCGGCGGGCCGAGCGGAGCCGCTTCGCTCAACCTGAGCAATGATACGGGAATCCTCAACTACGCCTACGCTCTCGAGCAGCTCGAGGCGGCCTTCTACACGGCCGTGGTGGGTTCGTCGACGTTCAGTTCCCTGAATGCAGAGCAGCAGGAAGTAATGGTCGACCTCCGCAACCATGAGGTTATCCACCGCGAGTTCCTGAAAGCCGCGCTCGGTTCCAGCGCGATCGGGTCGCTTTCGTTCAACTCGACCGCGGTCGCATCGACGCTCACCAGTGCTGCGGTCATCCTCAAGAATGCGCAGGCGTTCGAGGATCTAGGCGTTTCCGCCTACAACGGCGCAGGAAAGTACCTTAAGGATGCTGGCTACCTCACGCTCGCCGGCAAGATCGTGTCGGTCGAGGCGCGTCATGCCGCCGCAATTCGCGACATCCGCGACGCGCTCGGCATCCGAGGGGCAACTGCCGCGGGTACCTCATTCGCCGGTGACGATGTTGTCGCACCCAGCGGCGCGTCGCAGGGCCTCGATGTGAAGAACGAGCCGAGCACCGTGCTCGCGACAGTCGGCAGCACCGGCCTGCTCGCGACCAACGTGACGATAAGCGCTGGCCCGAACGGAACGGCCACCCCAGACGCTCCGCCGCCGCCCACACCATGATCCGCCCCTCGACAACAACGTTGCTCACCGGAGACAAGAGATAAATGAACACCAACGAAACTATACTCGGGCAGATCGAGCCCGATATTACAAAGCGTCTGGTATCCCGTCGCGAGGCGATCATGCGCGGCGCAGCTGTCGGTTCGACCGTCGCTGCCGGACTCGCCATGGCATCGGCCCCGATTGCGCTCGCTGCTCTCAGCCGCGAAGCGTTCGGACAGGCGCCCGGAACCGTTCAGGGCGTCATCAACTTTGCGCTCATGCTCGAGATCTTCGAGAACGAGTTCTACAAGGCGGTCCTCGGCATCAGCTCGGTTGCTGCGCAAAATGCCGCCTTTGCAGCTGTTCGCGCTCAGGTACCTGCAGCTGCGGTTCCCGCGATCCAGCAGATTCAGAAACACGAGACTTCACACGTCGCGTTCCTGATGGCTGCGGGAGCGGTGAACACACTCAACCTTTCGGCGTCGAGCTTCGACTTCACGGGTGGGCGCGGAAGCGGCACCGGACCGTTCGCACAGGCGACCACCGACGTCAACTTCCTGTTGCTCACGGCGCAGGGCGCTGAAGATACCGGCGTCCGTGCGTACAAGGGGCAGGCTCCGAATCTTCAGAGCAGTCCGGCGGTGCTCGAGGCGGCTCTCCGCATTCACTCCGTCGAGGCGCGTCACGCATCAAAGATTCGCAGACTCCGCCGCATGACGGGCGCGACCGCGGTCAAGTATAGCGGCACGATCACCAATGCAGATCCTGGTGCGGGCAACGTGTCGAATCCCAATCCGGGCGCTGTGAGTGCGCTTGGGCTGATCTATGCGGGAGAGGACAACGTAACGCAGGGCGGCGTCAACGTAACAACGCTGCCCAACCTGCCAGCCGGCATCAACCTCATGGCCGCGGCCACCGAGGCATTCGACGAGCCGCTCACCATGTCGCAGGTGATTGCGATCGTACAGCCTTTCTTCATACCGGCGCTGTCCTAGCGCTGCAGCACCTTACGACAGGAAACTCCGAGAGGGACGAAAGCACACGCTTTCGTCCCTCTCGGAGTTTCACCGCGACACTACCGTCTGATCGGCATTGCGCGACGATACGTAGAAATTCTCATCTACATGAAACGATGACGGCGACGCGAGGTGCAGTGTCGCCGACTTCCACTCGGACGTCGGATAGATGAACTCCGTCGCCCCGTCGGTGAGCGACACCTTGACGGGCATCGCGAACCCGGGGACGACATTAACCCAGTGGTACGACAGCGTGCTGCCCTGTATGCGGTA
>JALYTX010000050.1 GCA_030854055.1 Gemmatimonadota bacterium
CTCCATCCGACCGCAACATTTTATCGGACGCCGCGCTGCTGCACGACATCGGATACCACATCAATTTCGACGCGCATCACAAGCACTCTTACCACCTGATTGTCCACGCCGAGCTGCTCGGCATGACGCCGGCCGAACGCGTGATGGTCGCGAATGTTGCACGGTATCATCGCGGCGCGGATCCCAAGCCCGAACACAAGGGATACGCCGGCCTGGACCGAGACCTCCGCCGGCGAATCAAGCGCCTCGCCGCAATCCTGCGAGTTGCCGACGGTCTTGATCGCGGTCACGCCGGCGCTGTCGAGGATATCGACGTGGCGCTCACGCGGTCCAAGCTCGCGATCCACGCAGTTCCAGCCGGTGCGTCGTACGACCTTCGCCTCGAGTTGTGGGGCGCTTCACGCAAGTCTGCACTTCTCGAACAGATACTCGGACACCCTATCGAGATAGCAGCCGCCTGAGCACTGTCGAGGTGGCAGCGCGGGCGCCGTTTCTCCGGATCAGTCCTATATTTGAAGAGTGAGCAAGAATACGACGATACAGGACTTCGGCACCGTCGATCGTGTCGGAATCGAGGAACGCGTTGGCAAGTTAACCACGCGCAGCATCAAGAAGCAGTCCAAGCTGTGGGGATTGATTACCGCCGTCTCGATGGTGGATCTCACGACGCTGGAGGGCAAGGACACGCCCGGCAAGGTGGCGTCCCTCTGCCAGAAGGCCAGACAGCCGAGCGACGATCCCAGCGTGCCACCGGTTGCTGCCGTTTGCATCTATCCATCGCTGATCAAGGAAGCCCGCAAGCATCTTGGGGACGCGGCAATAAAGATCGCATCGGTCGCAACCGCGTTCCCATCGGGACAGAGCTCGCTAAAAGTGCGGCTGCAGGAAGTGAAGTTCGCCGTGAACGCGGGCGCCGACGAGATCGACATGGTGATCAATCGAGGCCTGTTTCTGTCCGGCGCGTACGGAGAGGTACAGGACGAGATAGCCGCTGTCATCGACGCGTGCGGTGATGCCACGCTGAAGGTAATTCTTGAGGTCGCGGAGCTCGAGACGTACGACAACATTCGGGCGGCATCGTTCATCGCGATGCAGGTGTTGCGGCCGGGCGACTTCATCAAGACGAGCACCGGAAAGGCCGGAACAAGCGCGACACTCGCGAACACCCAGGTGATGCTCGAGGCGATTCGCGATTTTTATCTCGATACGGGAGTCGCGATCGGGATGAAGCCGGCCGGCGGTATCAAGACCGCCAAGCAGGCGCTTCATTACCTCGTGGCCGTGAAGGAAACGCTCGGCGATCTGTGGCTGAACTCGTCACGTTATCGCTTCGGCGCAAGCTCGCTGCTAAACGATCTCGTCCGCCAGATTCACAAGGAGCGGCACGGCGCGTATCAGGCACCATACTACTTCTCAGAAGCCGCAGAGAGTTACTAATGGCGATAACCGTCGATCCGTCAGAGAAAAGACCAACTACGAGCGACGACCGGAAGCGTCACGGCCGCAAGCATGGCGTTCCCGAGCTCGTCTTCGGCGATCTCTGGGAATACGACCCTGCTCCCGAGACCGCCGACCCACGCATTCGTGCGCGGTACGATCTCTTCATTGGCGGCCGGTTCGTCGCACCGCAATCCGGGGAATACTTCGAGTCGATCAATCCGGCGACGGAACAAAGCGTCACCGAGATCGCCGTGGCCAATTCCGCGGACGTCGACTCCGCATACGTTGCGGCGCAGCTGGCGTACGAAACCGTCTGGCGGGGGATGCCGGGTCGCGAGCGTGGGAAGTACATCTATCGCATCGCACGCCTGCTACAGGACCGTGCACGCGAGTTCGCAGTCGCCGAGACGATCGACGGAGGAAAACCCATCCGCGAGTCGCGCGACTTCGACGTGCCGATGGCCGCGGCGCATTTCTTCTACCACGCCGGGTGGGCTGACAAGCTCGCGTACGTCGCACCCGGCCGCACCGTTGATCCCATTGGTGTCGTCGGCCAGGTGATACCGTGGAACTTCCCGCTGCTCATGATGGCGTGGAAGCTGGCACCCGCACTGGCAGCGGGAAACTGCATCGTCATCAAGCCCGCCGAGACGACATCGGCCACAGCGATGAAGTTCGCAGAGCTGCTGCAGGAGGCCGAGCTTCCCGACGGAGTCGTGAACATCGTCACTGGTGGCGGCGAGACCGGTGCCGCACTCACTGGCCACCCGGCCGCGCGAAAGATCGCGTTTACCGGATCCACGGAAGTCGGCAAGACCATCATGCGCCAACTCGCCGAGCGTGGGACACGGATGACGATGGAGCTGGGCGGCAAGGCCGCCAACATCGTGTTTGAAGATTCGCCGATGGACCAGGCTGTGGAAGGCGTCGTCAACGGAATTTTCTTCAATCAGGGACACGTGTGCTGCGCCGGAAGTCGGTTGCTGGTACAGGAGTCGATCGCAGACGCATTCGTGCAGAAGCTGCAGCAGCGAATGTCAAGCCTTCGCGTCGGTGATCCGCTTGATAAGAACACAGACATCGGCGCGATCAACTCGCGCGAGCAGCTTGATCGCATATGCGAATTGGTGGAGAGTGGCGTTTCCGAAGGTGCGAAGCTGTATCAGCCGGAATGCTCGCTGCCCTCGCGCGGATTCTTCTTCCGCCCAACGCTGTTCACCGAGGTAACGCAGAGTCATCGCATCGCGCGTGAGGAGATATTCGGCCCCGTGCTGAGCATTCTGACTTTCCGCACGATGGATGAAGCGATCGAGAAAGCGAACAACACCATGTACGGTCTCTCGGCGGGTGTCTGGACGGATAAGGGCTCGCGCATTCTCAGAATGGCGGCAGAGCTCAAGGCCGGCGTGGTGTGGGCCAACACTTTCAACAAGTTCGATCCGGCGTCGCCGTTCGGCGGTTATAAGGAGTCGGGGTTCGGGCGTGAAGGTGGCCGTCAGGGTCTGCTCGACTACGTGGAGCTGTCGTGACGGAGCGCATACCCGTTATGAAGACGCCCAAGGTTTACGTCGGTGGCGCGTTTATTCGATCCGAAAGCGGTCGCACGTTTCCCGTGTACGACGGCAGCGGTCATTTCGTAGCCAACGTGCCCCAGTGCACGCGCAAGGATCTGCGCAATGCCGTCGAGGCCGCGGCGAAGGCTGGCCCGGGCTGGTCAGGCCGCACCGCGTACAACCGCGGCCAGATAGTGTATAGACTCGCCGAGATGCTGGAAGCGCGCGCCGACGAGATGACGGGTGTGCTGCGCCAGTTCTCGCCGGAGTGGACATCGTCCGCGGAACGCGAGGTCGCCGAGACTGTGGATCGCCTGGTCCACTACGCAGGTTGGGCCGACAAGTACGAACAGGTACTCGGCAGCACCAACGCCGTCGCGGCTCCGTTTTTCAACTTCACCGTCACTGAGCCCGTCGGCGTGGTGGGAATCCTTGCGTCTGATTCGTCGCCGCTCCTCGGGCTGATCACCCAGGTCGCGGCGGCTATCGTGAGCGGCAACACAATTGTAGCCCTCGCGTCCGAAACCACACCCTACCCGGCGATCACACTCGGAGAGATGCTCGCGACGTCGGACCTTCCGGGTGGTGTCGTTAACATTCTCACGGGCTACCGAAAGGAGCTCATCCCCACTTTCGCGACGCACACGCACATCCGCGGTCTGGACGCAGTCGCCGCCGGCGATGACGCGACGGCACTGCGAAAGGGGGCCGCCGACAGCGTCAAACGCGTGAAAGTTCGGCAGCCTGACACCGACTGGACTGCGCCGGTGTTCGAGAGCGTGTACGAGATCCGCAACTTCATCGAGTTCAAGACCGTCTGGCATCCCATCGGCGCGTAGATGTGCGGCGGGGAGGTAACGGACCGATCAACTCGCGTCGCGCGCGAGACTCGACAGCGGCTCCAACCTCGCATCGTCGCCGCGCGACGCGTGCTTTTCACCCCACGGGTCGTGCAGGAATGTCTCCTGCGTCGCCCGTACCGGTCCGCGCTTCGGCTTGCGCTGCGTGTACGTGCCGTCGGAGGCAAGGTCCCACGCTTCACGATTGTCATCAAGCGACGTGACGAGCAGCGAGTGCAGCTTCTCGTGAAGCAGCACGTCATCCACCGGCACTATCGCCTCGACGCGGCGGTCGAAGTTGCGCGTCATCCAGTCGGCTGAGCCGATGTAGTACTCCGACTCCGTGTCGTTCGCGAAATAGAAGAGTCGCGAATGCTCGAGGAATCGACCAACGACGCTCATCACGCGAATGTTGTCGCTTGCGCCCGCGACACCTGGTCGCAAACAACAGATACCGCGCACGATCAGATCGACCTCGACACCTGCGCGCGAGGCACTGTAAAGCGCTTCGATGATCTGCTCGTCCACTATCGAGTTCATCTTGGCGATGATGCGACCTGATTTCCCGGCGCGCGCAAGATCCGCTTCCCGTTGAATGAGGTCCAGCAGCCGGTGACGCATGTTGGCGGGCGCGACGAGGATCCTGCGATAGAGGCGCTGCCGGGAAAACCCGGTCAGCGCGTTGAACAGATCGGTGATGTCGGCACCGATCGAACGGCTCGACGTAAAGAGGCCCAGATCCGTGTACACACGCGCTGTCTTGGAATTGTAATTTCCCGTGCCGACGTGAACGTAGCGACGAATGCCGTCGGGATCGCGCCGCACTACCAGGGTGGTCTTCGCGTGAGTCTTGAGGCCCGGAAGCCCGTAGGCAACGTGCACACCGTAGTCCTCCAGTGTCCTCGCCCAGGTAATGTTGTTCGCCTCGTCGAAGCGTGCCTGGAGCTCCACAAGAACGGCGACCTGCTTGCCTCGTTCCGCTGCATCGGTGAGCGCACGCACTATTGGCGTGTCGCCAGACGTGCGATACAGGGTCATCTTGATCGCGAGCACGTCCGGATCGAAGGCAGCCGCCTGGACAAACTGCTCGACACTCGCCGTGAACGACTCGTACGGATGGTGCACCAGCAGATCCCGCTCCCTGATAACATCGAATATTGAGCGTGTGGTGTCGCGCAACCTTACCGGCGTCACGGGCGCAAACGGAGGGTCGCGAAGCTCTGGAATCTCGAGCTGCGCGAGCGTCATGAGATCACCGAGCTCGAGCAACGTGCCACCGTCCACGACATCGTCGGGCGTCAGCGCGAACTCGAGTGTCTGCTCCTCTCGCAGTTCGTCGACCAGGATGGCGCGGATTTCGTCCGGTACGCCGGTCTGCACTTCCACGCGCACCACTTCCGTGAACCGGCGCTGAAATACCTGCTCCTCGATCGCCGTAAGCAGATCTTCCGTCTCATCGGATGCCTTCACCTCGAGGTCGGAATACCGCGTCACACGGAACACCCAGCTGCCGAGAATTTCCATTCCGGGAAACAGTGCGCCCAGGTTGGCGCTGATCACCTGTTCCACGGGAACGAAATGATTTGGGCGCCCGACCGCAACCCACCGCGGTAGGATCTTGGGGACTTTTACTCGCGCAAAGCGCTCGCTCTTCGCGTCCGGATCGTACAGCTGCACTGCGAGCGATAGTGACAGGTTCGAGATGTACGGAAACGGGTGCGTCGGATCGACTGCTAGGGGCGTGAGTACGGGAAAGATGTCCGACTCGAAGAAATCGTCCACTACCTGCCATTCCGACGAGTCCAACTCGCTCATGGACAACAGCTTCACACCGTGCGACGCGAGTGCCGGCAGCAGCAAGTCGTGCAGACAGTGCTGCTGCATGGCCACCAGGTCGGCGATGCGGGTGCGTATCGCTGACATGAGCTCCGCGGGCGCCTCGCCATCGGGACCGGCCGGCGCGGTAACTCCGGCAAGTACCTGCCTGCGCACGCCCGCCACGCGAACCATGTAGAACTCGTCGAGGTTCGTGCTGAAGATGGAGAGGAACTTGAGCCGCTCAAGGAACGGATTGCGCACGTCGAACGCCTCGTGAAGCACGCGGGCGTTGAACGCGAGCCAGCTCAGCTCGCGATTGATGAACAGTTGCGAATCCATACCCATCTAGATTCGGACGATCGCGGCCAGTATCCAGTAAGCAACAGCCGCCATGATTCCGGCTGCGGGAATAGTGACAACCCACGCCCAAACAATACGACGTGCCAGTCCCCAGCGCACCGCCGAGAGCCGCGTGGTCGCCCCGACACCGACGATCGCGCCGGTGATGGTATGCGTGGTGCTGACGGGGATTCCGAGTGACGTTGCGCCGAGGATCGCGATCGCCCCTGCCGTTTCTGCCGCGAAGCCACCCACGGGCCGCAGCCTCGTAATCCGTCGCCCCATCGTTGCGACTATGCGCCAACCACCGAACAGTGTGCCCAGCGAAATTGCAGTGTACGCCGTGACCTCCACCCAGAACGGAACGCCGTTCGCGTTGTCGACATGCAGGTGGCCGAGCAAGCCCGTCTGGTGTGCTGTGAGTGAACGAACCGACACGAGCAGTCCGACGATGATACCCATCGTCTTCTGCGCGTCGTTGCCGCCGTGCGCGAGCGACAGAAGCGCTGAGCTTCCGAGCTGCAGTGTCCGGAACAGGCGGTCGGTCTTCGCCGGATTCGCCTTGCGAAACGCCCAGTAGATCCCCGTCATGAGCAGCAAGCCGACAATGAGGCCCACGATCGGCGAGATCACGATGAACGACAGCGTTTCAATCCACTTGCGTCCCCACACTATCGCGTGCCAGCCGGCCCTCGCGATCGCCGCGCCCGCGTAGCCACCGATGAGCGCGTGCGACGAGCTCGACGGAATCCCGTAAGCCCATGTGATCAGGTTCCACGTTATCGCGCCTAGCAACGCGCCGAGGACAACGTTCGGGTTGACGATCGCAACGTCGATCATTCCGCTGCCGACCGTCTTCGCGACGGCCGTGCCGACCGTGAACAGTGCGAGAAAATTGAATGACGCGGCCCACACGACAGCAGCCACCGGACTCAGCACCCGCGTGCCGACAATCGTCGCTATTGAGTTCGCTGAATCGTGAAAGCCGTTGCTGAAATCGAAGACGAACGCGACGATTATGATCGCGACGACGTAGCCGATCACGCGTTATCCGTTCTTGAGTGCGATGGACTGGAGCACGTTGGTGACGTCCTCCGCCTGGTCCAGTGCGTCCTCGACCTTGTCGTACAACTCCTTCCACTTGATGACCTCGATCGCGTCGGCAGCGCCGTCGAATAGTGCGCCCATCGACTGGTGGTAGATCGCGTCACCTTCTTCCTCGAGCTTCTTTAGTTCCTCGGCCTTGAGGTTCACGATCTTGGGGTCTTTCATGTTGCGCACAGCCTCTTCGACCTGGGCTGCAGCACGCACCATTACCTCGGACAGCGTCACTGCGGGCTGGTGCACGGTCGTGATGCGGAAGATCTCGACGCGGCGCGCGGCACCGTCAAGCAGGTCCACCACCTCGTCGAGCGCCGACGCGAGCTGATGGATATCCTCGCGATCGAAGGGCGTTATGAACGTCCGATCGAGCCGGTCGATGATGTCGTGTGTTATCTGGTCGGCTTCGTGCTCGGCGGCCTTGATAGCCTGTACATGGACGGAATGTCGCTCGGGCTCCTTGAAAAGCTGATGCAGCAGCCGCGCCGCAAGCGACAGACGTTCGGCGAGCTGGGTGAACAGGTCGTAAAACTGCTCGTCGCGGGGAATAAGCCGCACACATTTCTCCGAATCAGATGAATCGCAGCTCTGTCGCCGTCCGGCGCACGGTTGTCGCTCGCGCCGCGCGGGCCGTCACGCTGCGAGTACGAAGTTAGCCTCTACCGCCGTATGGAGCCACCGCGCCACGGGAAGTGAACATCTTGATCAGAACGAGCCCCGCGAGAAAACCGCCCACGTGCGCCCATACCGCGACGCCTCCGGATACTTCGTTGCGCATGGGCCCTACCGTCGCCAGGCCTTCGAACACCTGCAGCAGGAACCAGTAGATGAGCACCAGCCACGCGCGCACGTCGGCGAGGATGATGAAGAAGAACATCTTGACCCGCACGTTCGGATACAGCACCAGAAACGCGCCCATCACCCCGGAGATGGCACCCGACGCACCCACGGTCGGCACGGGAGAAGCCGGGTCGGAGGCGATCTGCGCCAGGGCTGCCGCCACTCCGCAGATCAGGTAGAAAGCGAGATAGCGGCCGTGGCCCATGCTGTCCTCGATATTTCTGCCGAACACCCACAGGAACAGCATGTTTCCCAGCAGGTGCATCCAGCTGCCGTGGAGAAAGATCGAGATCACGGGCGTGAGGATGTTGATGGCGTCGTTGTCGACAACGCAGGCGAGTCCCTGCCCTAACGGCACCGCCATCCCGATCGGCGCACTGTGCGTCAGTTCGCCCGGAACCATCCCGAGGTTGCAGACGGTCGTCGCCAGTTGCAACGGGTTCGCGCCACCCCCCTGCACCAAGATCCAGACCGCGACGGTCGCCAGGATGATCAGATAATTCATCCACGGCAACCGCCTAGTCGGCAGGCTGGTTCCGACTGGTATCATGAGTTCAAGACCGGGTACGCCATTCTGGCAGGAAAGTTGGGCACTGTGGTTGCTCTATAAGTCGCGTGCAGAAGGCAACCTGCGGCAATTACGGCGCCGAGCGGGCTTGCACGTCGCCTTAACAGCTTTTCAACTCGAACCAGAAAATACAATCATGGCAGAAAAAGTCATTGGCATCGACCTGGGCACTACGAACTCCGTCGTCTCAGTGATGGAAGGCGGCGACCCCGTCGTCATCCCGAATGCGGAGGGCGGGCGGACGACGCCTTCGGTCGTCGCATTCGCGAAGGACGGCGAGCGGCTCGTCGGTCAGATTGCCAAGCGGCAGGCGGTAACCAACCCACAGAACACCGTGTTTTCCATCAAGCGCTTCATGGGCCGCAAGCTCAATGAGATAAGCGAGGAAAAGACGCGCGTTCCGTACAAGGTCGAAGCCGGCCAGAACG
>JALYTX010000124.1 GCA_030854055.1 Gemmatimonadota bacterium
TACGCACGTGGATCCTCAGTGAGCGCGACTCTCTCACCGCGACCCAGGATCTGCAACGGTACACCGCTTACACGCCAACGCGGAATGCGTTGCGAAATGCCCTGCCGATCCGCCGATCCCGGCCCCACTGCGACATTTGCCACGGTTGTCGAGAGTTGCAGCTCCGCGACTCCGCTCCGCGCACGCGCCGCGGGATTTCGCAGAACCACCACCGGTTGCCACGCATTTATTTCGGCCCGAGCCAGCGCTGAGTCGTGACCGAGCAATGTCGGAACCGCATCATCGCGCAATCCGTCAATCTGCACCATCGCCGACGTCAGCCGAGCGTCGAACGCAGTCGCGACAGCATCGATCGATGTCCCGCACAGCGTGTCGTGCGGATGCCCGCGCAGGAGTGTTCGCCACGCCGCCGCGAGCAGCGCACGCACCGCTGGATTTCCTCCCGTCGCAGTCAGTGCGATCCACGGCTCCGCGTCGCGTACGAAAACCCGTTCGGCGACAGCGTTGCGCCGCTTCTGCGCGGCGCGCGTGCCAAGCGTACCCTGCAATGTCCATGTGTAGCCGTACGAGTCCCGCAGCTCGCCTTCGATCACGCGGAGCGGTGCGTTGCGCGCGTGTTCGAGAATTGACGTTGCTGCTTCACGCAGCGTCGTCGCGCGCACAACACTCGGTCGCGCTGCGTCAGCGAGCGCGGAGACCGCTTCGTGCTGCCCGAGCTGTCGCGCGTGATGATCCGCGCCGTTGAGCAGCAGAGCGGCGCCCGTCGTGGTGCGCGGCTCCATCACGGATGCGATGCGCCCCCACCGCTCGACCGACGCTGCGGGATCGATCGGAAGTGAGCTGCCGAACTCGTATCCGTCGGGCAGTAGATGATGAACGATCACCTGCTGTCCAGTGGGTCCTCTCCAGCGCACCGTATCTCCCGTCGGCCAGCGCGGACCGCCGTAACCGCGCCAGAGCACTACCAGCTCGCACCCGAACCCGCCGGCGAGCTCCGGCAGGATCGCCGGGTGGCCGAACGAATCCGGGCAGTAGAGCACCGGCGGCGACTCGCCGCGCAGACGCCGCAGCACGCCCTGGCCGGCGAGCAAGTTCCGGACGAGCGCTTCGCCACCGGGAATTAGTTCGTCCGCCAGCACATACCACGGTCCCGCTTCAAGTCGGCCGTCCCGCAGGAGCGCCGAGAGCTCGGCCGCGCGCTCCGGTCGCACGGCAAGGTAGTCGTCAAGCACTATCGCCTGCCCATCGAGAAGAAAGCTCTCGCCGCGCGCTGGTGGATCATCGAGAATCTCGTCGATTAGCGGGATCAGCCGCTGCCGGAAACGGTCGGCCGGATGGTACCACTCGCGATCCCAATGCGTATGGGATATGACCAGGAGTTCGAGGCGCGGTACGGAGTCGGGCACTGTGCGAAAGCTGGCGAGCGGAGGCCGGTGCGGCTACTCCCCCTTCAATGCAGTCGAGCTTC
Source organism: Gemmatimonadota bacterium (assembly GCA_030854055.1). Classification (GTDB taxonomy): domain Bacteria; phylum Gemmatimonadota; class Gemmatimonadetes; order Gemmatimonadales; family Gemmatimonadaceae; genus Fen-1247. Next base: position 1,469 of record JALYTX010000124.1, read on the forward strand.
GACTTGACGCGGGAACACGCACTCAGTTGAATCCGACGGATGAGCGCAGCTTTAAGGCCGCCTTCACTGCCGACCCTTGCGGCGAGCCATTACGCAATCGGCCGTCGGAACCCGCTGCGGCGGTCGACGGCCGATACGCATGACTGAGCAGGAACTCGATGCCCTTCTCTCTGTACCCCGCGTGGAAACGACCGCGGCGCTCGACGCATGTCCGGGTGACATCGTCATCCTCGGCGCGGGCGGCAAGATGGGCCCGACGCTCGCGCGCATGGCGGCCCGCGCGCGCAGCGACTCACGCCGCGTGATCGCGGTCTCGCGCTGGTCGTCGGCAGCGGCCGAGCGCGCACTGAATGTCGCAAGCGTCGAAACGATTCGCTGCGATCTGCTCGACCGCGATGCGGTTGCTCGTCTCCCCGATGCTGCGAACGTGATTTTCATGGCGGGCCAGAAGTTCGGCACTACGGATGAGCCGGCAATGACGTGGGCGATGAACACGATTGTGCCTGCGAACTGCGCGGAGCGGTATCGTGACTCACGCATCGTGGCCTTCTCTACCGGGAACGTGTACCCGCTCACGCCGGTGGAGCGCGGCGGATCACGCGAGACCGACCCGCCGGAACCAGTTGGCGAGTACGCCGCGTCCTGCCTCGGACGCGAACGCGTATTCGAGCTGTATGCCGCGCGCCATCACACACGAGTGGCGATCGTACGTCTCAACTACGCGATCGCTCTGCGCTACGGCGTGCTCGTGGACGTGGCGCTCAAAGTGTATCGCGGTCAGCCTGTGCCTGTCGAAATGGGCTACGTGAACGTGGTATGGCAGGGCGACGCGAACCGTATCGCCCTCGAGTGCCTGCCACTCGCCTCGTCGTCGCCGTTCGTGGTGAACGTCACCGGCGCTGAACGTGTCAGTGTTCGAACACTCGCGGAGTGGTTTGGACAACGCTTCGGCAAGCACACGGAGGTTACGGGCGCCGAGCGACCTGATGCGTTACTCAGCAACACGTCGCGAATGCGCGCGACGTTCGCCCCGCCGGCTATGTCGCTGGGGCAGATGCAGGAGTGGGTCGCGCAGTGGGTAGAACAGGACGGGCCGCTGTTGGGCAAACCAACGAAATTCGAGGCGCGCGATGGTCGTTTCTGATAAAGTGCGTATTCGCGAGCATGTGCGCGCCGGTCAGGTGATCCCCGCGCATCCGCTCGCGCTCGACTCCACACGCACTCTTGACGAGCGGCTGCAGCGCGGACTCACGCGCTACTATGTGGACGCGGGCGCGGGCGGTATTGCGGTCGGGGTGCACACCACGCAGTTCGCGATCCGTGATCGGGCCGTCGGTCTGTACCGGCCGGTGCTCGAACTCGCGATCGATGAAGCGCACGCCGCACTGGGCAATACGCCGCGTCCGTTTGCGATGATCGCAGGTATCTGCGGACACACTTCGCAGGCAAGTAGCGAAGCGGAGCTCGCTGTCGCGCTCGGATACGATGCCGGCCTGCTCAGCCTTGGCGATTGGCGAACTGAGACGGAAACGGAGATCATCGAGCACTGTCGCGTAATCGCCGAAACCATTCCGCTGTTTGGCTTCTATCTTCAGCCTGCGGTTGGCGGCCGCATGTTGTCATACGAGTTCTGGCGAGCATTCGCCGAGATTCCGAACGTGTGGGCGATCAAGATCGCGCCGTTCAATCGATACCAGACATTTGATGTGGTGCGCGCCGTGGTCGAAGCGGGCCGAGACGACATCGCGCTGTACACGGGTAACGACGACAACATCGTTGCCGATCTCCTGACGCCATATCGCATTAACGTCTGCGGCGAGACTGTGCTGCGGTGGATCGACGGCGGACTGCTCGGGCAGTGGGCAGTGTGGACGCGTACGGCGGTGAAGTTGCTCGAGCGAATCAAGCGTGCGCGCGAAACCGGCTTCATCGACTCCTCGCTGCTCTCGCTGGGCGCGGCGCTGACCGACGCAAACGCCGCCGTATTCGACGCGGCGAACGCATTCCATGGTTGCATTCCCGGCATTCACGAGGTGCTTCGGCGTGACGGTTTGCTGGCGGGAGTCTGGTGTCTCGACCCGGAGGAGACATTGTCGCCCAAACAGGCCGACAACATCTCACGCGTGATTCTCGGTTATCCGGAACTGACTGATGGCTCGCCGTAGGAAAAGCTCGCCTCCATTTGGCCGAAGATTTGCCCTTTGAACCAGTATGATTCCACGCGTCCGGCACATGAGCCTCGCTGCCTGCATTGCATGGGCTGGCGTCGCGTGCGGCGGCGGCGATGCGCCAACTTCCCCGACAACTCCCGCGCCTTCGCCACCACGAGCTGTCGTCGTTGCTGCAACGAGCGATATGGGTGCGCTCACGATGCCGTCAACGGTTCTCGGTCGTGACGGCGGCGCTGGCGCAATTGTCGGTGGGCAGGTGGTTTGGGCGTTTGGGGATACGTTCATCACGACGCACGCGGCGGACGGCAGCTACTACCGAACCAATACAGCGTCCGCAGCGCCTGTAATTAATCCCACTGCCGCTGTGGATGCGCTCGACAGCAAGGGCGTCCCGCTTCCCATGGTTGCATTCACGGCGGTGGAGCAGGCCTATAACGATTCGACTGGCGACCCGAGCAACCGGATAGCGATATGGCCGTCGCACATAATATCCAACGCCGATGGCAGCGGCACAGTGCTGTTCATCAATCTGTATATCAGGCCCGGCTTCAATCTTCAGGGCATTGGAATCGGCACGGCGCATCTTGCACCAAGCAGCACGATCGCCGTACGTAATGCGGGTCTGCTGTTCCCGTTTCCGGAGCCGTCATTCGAAGACGGTGGTGAGGCAGGTGGTTATGTGTACCTCTATGGCAATCTGCGCAGCGTGAGCCAGACAGCATACGCCGTTGCGCGCGCGCCACTGGACCAGGCAACGACGCGTTCGGCGTACCGCTTCTGGGACGGCGCAACGTGGAACGCCGACGTTACACGCGCCGCCAAGGTTGTCGATGTTCCGGGAAGCCCTACGTTGTCGTACAATGCCTACATCGGCGGCTACATCCTGGTTCACAGCGCGCTGTTCTCGAACGATATCGTTCTGCACACGGCATCGTCGCCGCAGGGGCCTTGGAGCGCGCCGGTGACGATCGCGACCGGCCTGTTGCCCGCGTCCGGCAACTTCGACTACGTCGCGCGCGAGCAGCCGGAACTCTCAAGCAACAACGGCCAGACTATCGTCGTCAGCTACTCGCGCCCGCTGGGGAATTTCCGTGGCGAGGTCAGGCTAATGCAAGTGGCGTTCAAGTAGAGTCGGCGGATAAGTGACGCCAGGTCAAGGTCTGATCTACTTGCTCCACAGCGGCTTGACACCAATGCTGCGCGCGTATGCAACACGCTACCGGAGATGTTTATATTGATCGCCCGCCATGCTGAACGCGGCTTCCGCGAGGGTCATGTTCCACGGCTTGCACTTGTCGGTGAGTTGTGAGCCTGATCGGCAGCGACTGTCGACGAAGTGTGCGCCGCCTGGTCCGTCACGCCACTGATCGGTGCGCCAGCGAACGTCGCAGTGCGCTAGTGATCCGGAGCGAATCGCCACCGTCCAACGACCGTGACGACGATCGGTACGTCTCCCGACGCCAGTTGCGTGGCAATCGCGTTACCGCTGAAAGCACTCTCAGCGATCCCGATGTCGTAGTAGGTCGCGCCCTGGTCGTTGCGTAGCGTCGTCAGCTCGACGACCGGCCCGAGTGATCCACCCGCGGCGCGTGCTATCACTTCCGCGTCGGCACGAGCGTGTTGCACGGCAAGCGCGAGTGCGTCGCTCCGCGCCTTCTCCGTCCCGTCCGACGTGAACTGGACCCTCCCAATGGAGGTAGCTCCCGCGGCAAGGGCCGCGTCGATGATCCTGCCCAGATTGGCAACTGTGCGGACGCTGGTCCGCACTCCGTTCCTGGCGAGAAAGATTATTGGAGCTTGCCGTGTTGGTCCGCCATGGACCGATGACGGCGTAGCAGCCGTCACCTGGCGCATGTAGTCGGTGCCAACCGTAAACCCGGTGGTGGATAGGTCCGCGTCCCTGAGTCCGGCGGCGCGCAAGGCCGCAAGGACCGAGGCCGTCGCGCTCGCGTTCGCGCCCGCCGCAGCGCTGGCGCTCGGAGCGCGCGACTCGATCGCGATCTGCACGATCGCGCGGTCCGGCGCGATGTGCAATTCACCACGGCCTGAAGTGGCCACGATCGGCGCGGGGACTGGCGAGCCTTGTGCTGCCGATCGGCGTGATATGGTGGACCCGCTAACCACAAGAAGTGCTGCCGCGCCTGCCACTGTGTTGAGTCGCATGTCACGCTCCGTATAGGATGATGTACTGGAATGTTATGACGAACCGTCTCGTCCAGTATTAGGCTCGCTTCATGTTATCGTTAAGTCTCGATTACGACCGATGCGGGTTGCAATCCTCGCAGGCAGGAGCGGCGCTGGCAGCATTCCTGCGCAATGGATATCCTGGCCAATCACCCGGAGGCGAAGCTGATCAACTGGACCCACGCAGGCACCGCGTTCATTGCGGCCTTTCTGGCCTCGACTGTCGAGTTTGTGGAGGCGTTCACCATCGTGCTGGCCGTCGGAACGACTCGCGGCTGGCGGTCAGCGTTGATGGGAACCGCCGCCGGAGTTGCGCTGCTGACGCTACTGGTACTTGTGTTCGGCCCCGCGCTTCAACAGATACCGCTCACAACACTGCAGCTCGTCGTAGGCGTGCTGCTTCTGCTGTTCGGCATGCGCTGGCTGCGGAAGGCGATACTCAGGTCGGCCGGTGTGATTGGGCTGCACGACGAGACCGCAATTTATGAAAGAGAACGCACCGAGCTTGCGGCGGATGGTAACGCCGGGCGCAATCTGGACTGGATCGCATTCGTAACCTCGTTCAAAGCGGTGTCGCTCGAAGGGCTGGAGGTCGTGTTCATAGTGATCGCCACTGGCGTCGGTGGCATGCTCCTGCCGGCGTCGGCGGGTGCCGCGCTCGCCGGCCTTCTCGTGATCGGCGTGGCTGTCGCGCTCCGCGCTCCACTCTCGCGCGTACCTGAGAACACTCTCAAGTTCGCCGTGGGAGTCCTGCTCTCCGCGTTCGGTGTGTTCTGGATGGGCGAAGGCTTGCGCTTTACGTGGCGTGGTGAGGACCTCGCTCTCGTTGCCCTCGTGATCGCCTTTCTGCTCGTCGCCCGCGCCTCGGTCGTCATCGCAAGAAGCGCCCGTACGAATCGGCTGCCTGGACACACGGTCTCATGAACTTCATTCGAACCGCGATAGCCGAAATCTGGGGACTGTTTGTAGAGGACAGCACGTTCACGGTTGGCATAGTCGCCTGCGTCGCCGTGGCGATATTCATACTACCGCGGATTGCGATTGCGGCGGAATGGCGCGGTCCTGTCTTGTTCTTGATTCTCGCGCTTGTTCTCGTGGAGAATGTACGACGGAGTGCGCGGGGCTGAGCCGAGCGTGTTACTCTGGCGCATTGTCGCAGCCGTCGCGATTGCGATGATCCCCGTCGTTATTTCCCAGGATTTTTTACGTACCGATCGAGCCACGTGACCGTTTCCCACATTACGTGATGGAGGCTCTCTCGTGATGTGTAGGGATGCGGCTCCAATGGCAGCTGCACGTATCTCACGGTGCCACCGTTACCCTTGATCGCCGCGTACATCCGCTCGGACTGAATCGGGAACGTTCCGGAGTTGTCATCCTTCATTCCGTGGATGAGCAGTATGGGCGTCTTGATCTTGTCCGCGTAATTGAACGGCGACATCGCGTCGTACAGCTCTTCCGCCTGCCAGTAGGTACGCGGTTCATCCTGAAAGCCAAACGGCGTAAGCGTCCTGTTGTACGCGCCGCTCTCGGCGACCCCCGCCTTGAACAGCGTGGAGTGCGCGAGCAGATTCGCCGTCATGAATGCGCCGTACGAATGTCCACCCACCCCCACTCGATTCCGGTCACCCACGCCGAGCGAGTCGATCGCGTCGATCGCCGCCTTTGCGCTCGCCACGAGTTGCTCGACGTAGGTGTCGTTCGATTCCTTCCCATCCTTGGCAACGATCGGCATCGACGGCCCGTCAAGTACGCCGTAACCCGCGGCGAGCAATAACAGCTGTCGATCGCGAGGCATCGACGGTCGCTTGAACTGGTACGGCGAACCACGTATCTCCGATGCCGCCGACGCTGACATGAATTCGCGCGGGTATGCCCAGAAAAAGAACGGAAGCCGACCCTGCGACGGTTTGTAGCCGGCCGGCAGATACATCGTTGCGGAGAGCTTGACGCCGTCCGGTCGTGTGTACGTGATCAGCTGACCAGTGACACCGGCGAACGCCGGCGCAGGATCGGATAGCTCGGTGAGCTTGGACGCGGTCCACGTATTGCCGTTCGCTGCGATGTCGCGACGATAGAAGTTCGGCGGGTCGGTGGGCGATTCACTTCGCGTGACGAACGATCTTGCCGCCGGATCCGTGATCGATGCGACATACTCATAGTGCTCGCCATCGTTCTGCCAGATGCGATGCCTATCGCCCGTTTGCATGTCGATCGCGTCGAGAAAAGGTCGGTCACCCGCTGGGGATGCGCCATCGCCGAGCAGATAGAAAGTGTGACCGTCGACGGCGCGGAGCGGGACCATGCGATCGCTTGTACGATCGAAGATGCGAGCGAATCGTCCCGGATCGCCGTATCGGTTCTCCGAGTTCCGGTCGAACAGCACGCGTGCCGTCGCTGGCGTTTCGGGATTCACAAGCCACGTACGCAGCTTCGCCGTGCGCGAGGATCCTTCGTTTACGAGTGCTACGTCGGGGTACATCCACTCGATTCCGCGGTAACGCATCTCCAGATCCATGAACGGCCGCGGTGCGGCCGAGAACGGCGCCGAGAGCAGACTCACGCGGTCGTGCTTCGGCATCTGCTGCCGTGCATCGCCACCGTCGAGTGCTTCGACGGTGTACACAGTGGCCGGGACGTCGGGACGCCAGCCCACCGTGCGGATTCCTGACGCGACGGCGTCGCGTGCACTCGAGACATTGTCGACGAGTGGACGGTCGGTCACGAGCTTCGCAACGCGGCCGTCGAGCGACCAGACCTCGATGCGCTCGGGGAAGTCGTTCAGCGCTACCTGATACGAGTACGGACGGTGCACGGTCCTGACGAGGAGCCATTTTCCATCGGGTGACGCCTCGACACGCGTGTGCACACCAGGCGCGCCTATGTCATGCATGCCCGCGGTAGGTGATACGAGCGTCACGTTGCTCGTGAAGTAGTAGTCGAACAGCGCTTCGTCATATGGTGACGTGAGCAGATACTCCTCGGTTCGTACCGGCGCTGCCCTGCCGTACGACTCCTGCACGATCGGTCCAGTGGGTGCCGATCCCTCGACCGGCGGACTGCCGCGCGTCGCCGATATCGTGAGGCAGACAAGCTGCGGCGACTGTGCGAGCCATTCGCAGCCGCCGGTGACGGTATTTATCGAATACGGCGTCGCTCGATGCGCGACGTGCGTTGCAGCGTTGATGATCCACAACGCCGTGCCGCGCTTCGTCGCTTCAGGTATACCGATCCACTTCCCGTCGTGCGACCAGATTGGTATGCCAAGCTTGCCTGTAGTTCCCTGCGCATCGACTGGGGTCGCGGCTCCCGTGACGACATTGTAGAGGCTCGCTCCCATCTTGAGACCGCGCTCGACGCGTGTGTAAGCGATGGACGTTCCGTTTGGGCTCCACGCGTAATGTCCGATACGACCGCCGGCGGGGACGGGCACAGTCCTGGGCGGCCCGCCCGAGACGGCTACCAGCTGCATCGATCGGATTCCGATCGAATCGATCGCGTAGCTCGCGAGCGGATGAAAGCGTCGGCCCGCGAGATACAGCGTCGGCTCGGCCATCTGCGCGATGGTCGTGACGGGAGCTTCCACCGCGGCTACGACGATCCATTTCCCGTCCGGGCTCACACTTCCGACAGGCACCGGCGGCGCGTCGAGAATCTTTCGGATCGCGTCTGGTGGTTCCTGGTACCGTTGCGACGTACTCGAGGTCTGGGCGTTCGCAGCAGGGGCGATTGTCGCGACCAGTGCGGCGGTGATCGTGACTCGGGTGAGGACTGACATCAGGCTCCCAATGCTCGGAGGACGCGGGCGTATGACAACACCAAACGCACGAATATAGAGCACGTGCGAACCTCCACAACATCGCAACCGCGGCTAGTCGGACGTACTCACCGTCTGAGCGGCGCACGTAGCGCCAACCAACGCCTGAGCGTTTCGAAAAGTTTGGGGTCGAATCGGTCGACCGTGCTGCGTGCGCTGTCATCGGCGAGCAGCAGGTAGTGACTCGCGCCCGGAATAACGTATACCATTCGCGTACCGTGCTTGCTCGTGGGCACATTCGACGACAAGGATGCCGCGACCAACCGCGTGGGCACGTCGACGTCCGCCCCACCGAGTATCGCCAACATCGGCTGCGTGAGCATTCGCAGGTCGGCCGTCGGGTCGTAACTCAGCTCCCGTCGCCACGATTCCCGACCCAAATCGTACACCGTGCCCGATGGCGCGCTCACGAATGCAGCCAGCGGCGTTACAGAAAGCCACGGAGTGCCGTGCGCCGAAAGGCGTAAAGAGTCGATTCGCGCGATCGCCGCTGGCCGCGGCAGTGAGTCGAACAACGCCGAACTGTACAGACCGCTCATGAATTGATCGAGCGCCGTCACGTTGTTCGCGTTGAGACCGAGCGCCACGCCGCTGTTATGAATCCGGTACAGCTCCTGACGCCAGATGGGAATACCGCTCCCCACAATCGGAATCACGAATGAGATTCCCGGAGTGTGAGTCGCTGCACGAACGGTGACCCACGCCCCGTTGCTGATTCCCAGCAGGCCCACGTGATCAGCGCGAACATCGTGTCGCGCGCGCAGAAGTTGCACGGCTGCCGCGGCGTCCGCCGCGAGGACGTCGATGCCCGCGTTCCATGGCTGCCACTCGCCGGTTGACTTCCCCGAGCCCCGCTTGTCATACGTGAGCACTGCGTAGCCGAGACTTACGAAGAAGTACGGATACTGCCGCATCGCAAATCGGGTCTCCTGTCCCGCTCCGTGCAGCAGGATGATCGCGGGAAACGGGCCGGCGCCCGCGGGTTCCCACAGTGTTCCACGAAGCGTGACATCACCATCGTGAAACTCGACATCGTTATGCACGATCGGAAGGCGAAGCGCGGCCCAGCTGGCTGCGCCTCCGCGTGCTACGAGAGTCACTCCGCGTGGGTCAGTCCGAAGCGCAAGCGTCTCTCCGTGTTCGGCTGAATCGCTGAGCGTTCCGGAACTGTCCGCCGTGAGCTGATGTCGTTCCCCGGATCGGTAGTCCATGGTGAACACCGACTCATCGCTGCGCCCGATGCTGATCAGCGACCCGTCGTCCCGCCGGTAGTTGCCAAAGAATTTCTGCGCTGACGTGACCGCATCTACTCTCACAACCTGTGCTTCCAGTGCGGGCAGCGTGAAAAGCTGCCCGCAGAGGATAATCGTGGCCAATGGAACGTTACGGCGAAATTGCATCTTGAACGCGCCTGTTGATGGAATGTTTTCCCGACGACTGGGGATTTGCCGGCCATAACGTTTGTAACAGCGATGGCCCGGAAGGTTGCGTACCGCTACCGGCGCCCCTCCGAAGCGGGTTCGCAGCCGCGCTTGGCCGTACGTCGAACACGCCGTTCTCGAAATCGAGATGCAGCCGCGTATTGAGCGCAACGTCGCTCCCGATCATCCCATCGAAGTTCACGAAGCTCGATGGGCGGTCTGGACCGATCGGCGCGTTGTGCAGCTTGATGGCGTACGTTCCGTCGCTCACCTCAAGGTCGGTGGCCACCCACTCCGTGTGCGCCTCCCTGCCGCCCAGACCGCCCAGTTCACCGCGCCGAAGCGCGACATGTGTGCGTGGCAGTTTTCTGAGGAGACCCAACGTTACGTATGTCTCCTGCGCGCCGGTGTCGAGCCCGAAGACGAGTGGCTGCCCATCGCGCGTGATGAGGCGCACGACGGGAAATCCGACCCAGAACAGGTTCCGCATTATTCCTGCGTCATGGCGCGGTCGCGCGATCGAAATGGTTCCCGCACGTACATCGATCGTTACATCCATCCACCGCAGCAGATCGACACCGATCACCCCGTCAATCGGGACGGCGACGTCCTGTCCGTTTTCCAATCTGTAATCCAGGCGAAGAGTTCGCGTGTCCACAATGGCGGCCGCGACGCCTCGCGCAGTAAAACCCCCGAGACTCACCGAATCGATCAAACCGGCACGTGCATCGATACTTCCGCCCACGACCCCCAGGGCCAGCGTATCATTCGCCGCGAAGCGCACGCCGGCCGCGACGGCGACGTCGGAGCCCAACACCGTCATGCTCGCGCCCGTGTCGAGCCAGAATTCGTGCGCACGACCATTCACGAGCACGCGGACGATCGGCGTGCCAATCCGGCTACGGCGCAATGGCAGCACGATACTCGCGTCCGAGAACGAGACAGCCGGTGGATTGATCAGCGCAAACGTGCGAGCCCAGCGTTCGACGGCGCCATGATCGGGACGGGTGCCTGTCAACGGCGATACCGCAGAGTCCGGCTGCAATCCCGCGATCGTCGCCCAATCGGAGTACCACCGCAATGCCATCGTAAGGCCATCGCGCGCGCGAGTGCGCACGAGCGTGTCACTGGCGGTCTTTTGGAGCGCATGAAATGCTATCGCCGCGCCCTGCGGATCGCTCGCCATGAGGTGCCGCAACGCAGTGGCGAACGTTCGCTCGTCCAGACCAACTGCGTCCTGTTCCGCACTCGCAATATCAAGAACGCCCACGTCCGTCCAGAACGCGCGGCCCGAACTAGCAGGCCCCTCCCTCCCACGCCAGCTCACCCTGTCGAGCGACGCGGCGAACGGCGTGTCGGTCGTATCACGCCGAACGTCTGACGGCGCCGTGCCCTGCACGATTGACACCGCGTCAGCCGTGCCTCGACCGAAGATAAGAGTGCAGCCCTGCACGCCATGGAGCACACCGAGCATGCAGAGAGTAACGATAGCGGAAACTCGCCGCTGCGATGAGCCTCGTCGAACGGCCTCTGTTACGCGATCTCCGCGGCACGCAGCCGTCCGTTCCACATTCAACCCGACGTCAGCGACGTCGCAATCTTGCCTTGCGCGCCCGGACACCAACCTGCGGTGCGATAGCCACAGAAATTGCACGACTCCGTATCCGTCGTGAGCATATCCGCGCCGCTGGCCAGTTGGGCCAGTTCGGCTGCCAGACGCTCGGCCGCGCCCCCGCTGGTGGAGGGCGTCAGTGTGGCGTCCGCCTGCACTCCGGCTCCGGTGAAGTCGAATGCAAATCCGGCTACGCGGACACCGGTCAGCTTTTCGACCGCGCGCGTATAAAGGGTGCGCTGAATATCGTATCGCGCGACGCGCCTCTCGATCACCGCGGCATCCATTTCCAGGCCGGCCATACCTGATCCGCTTTTCACGTCGAGTATGCGGTAACCATCGCGTGACGGAGCCACCAGGTCGAGGGTGCCTTCGAAGCAGGCGTCACCATCCAGTAACGTGAACGCAAGTTCGCGTCGCGCGCCATCGGCGTCACGCAGGGCACGATATTCAGGCCGCAGCAGCGTGTGCTCGATCTCCGCCACAAT
>JALYTX010000129.1 GCA_030854055.1 Gemmatimonadota bacterium
TCACGGATTACGCATCTGCGCGTGCGTCGGACGCAGGAAGTTACGCGAAGTTCTTTCACGCGATGCTCGAAGGAGGCGTGTCCCCGCCGCCGTCTGCGTTCGAGACCTGGTTCGTGTCGACCGCGCATGGGGAGTCAGAGATACAACTCACACTCGATGCAGCGCGGGACGCGTTGCGATAGGCGCGACCGAGCTGACCGGTGAAATGGCGCGCGACACCTCGCGCGCAACTTTTGAAGTCGCACGGCGTAACACTTTTCCGCGCGCAGGTAGCGCGACGACTCAATTTCTTGCCCGTCCCGATCAATGGCCTGCGCTCAACTCTTTGCCGTCTTAGCACTTTCTTTATCCCAGGCCGGCCCGCCACCGGACTCGGTGGCCAACGCCCCTGGGCGCGTCGTCGCTAACTCCGCGATGGTCGGGTCCGATTCGGGGATTGCGGTGGGCCCCAGGAACAATCCCGTGGGAATCTCGATCTCCGCGTCAGATGGACCCGAGGTCGCCGCGAGCGATACGACGTCGCGGCGTCCGCGCGCGATAGAGTACAGCGACGAATACTATACAAGACTGCGAATCCACCACATTGCCAGCTTCGCGGAGCTGCCGCTGTTTGGCGCAGAGTACGTGCTCGGCGAGCGACTTCTAACTGACGAGCGTACGGGATATCCGCCCTCTTCGTTAAAGGCCGCGCACCTCGGAGTGGCGCTCGGGCTCGGCGCTCTGTTCGGCGTTAACACGATCACCGGCGTTTGGAACCTGTGGGAGTCCAGAGCCGACCCGAGCAATCGCACGCTCCGAATCGTTCATTCGGCCGCAATGCTGGGCGCGGACGCGGGGTTTGCGTGGGCCGGAGCGATCGGCGGCAATGCCAGGAATAGCCCAGCCGATGCGCGGCACCACCGAGCGGTGTCGGTCGGATCGATGGCGCTGGCGACCGCGGGCACGGCGATGATGTGGCTCTTCGACAAGTAACAGCCAACAAACTAAATGACGATTATCGACAGCTACTTGACCGCGTTGCAGTCTCTTGCAAACGCTCTTAAACCATGGCAGTCCCTCTTTAGCAACTCAAAGGTCGTATCGGACGGGATCACGTTCGCACATCTTGCAGGCGTGCTCTTCGCCGGCGGCTTCGCGATCGCCGCAGATCGTGCGACGTTCCGCGCGGTCCGAGGCACTCCCGAGGATCGCACGACTCTTCTGCGCGAGGTAAGAGACGTTCACCAGCCCGTGCTCATCGGGCTTTCGGTCATGTTCGTAAGCGGGATTCTCCTCGCGACATCGGACGTTGAAACTTTTGGCAAGTCGCCGGTGTTTCTAGTGAAGATGACGCTCGTGGCGCTTCTGCTGATCAACGGAGTGATGCTGCAACGAACCGAAGCCGCACTGCGCGATCGCTCGACGGCAGCAGTGATGCAGGGGGAGAGCGTCGCGCTGTGGGGCAAGCTTCGCCGCACCGCCATTGCCAGCATCCTACTTTGGAGCTCCATAGTGCTCGCGGGCACGATCCTCGTCAACAGCTAACAGGATCGCTCGAATCTCTCCTGCGATATAGCATCTTCACTCGTTTCACCACTTTGGATTGGTTATGAATCGCGACGAAAGAGATAGCAGCAGCTGTGATGGTTGCGACCTTTACCCCAACCGTCGCGATTTTCTGCGCTTCGGTGGCCTCGCGGCGATCGCGACGGCGCTTGCGAGTGTCGGCGCGTCACCGAGCGCGCTGCGTGCCATGGGCGTTGCGAAAGTAAGCGGCACGCGGGGCACCAAGTTTGGGCGAAACACGGTCAGCTATCCGCTCCCGGTTTCCGACGTCACCCAGATCGACCATGACAACGATGTGATACTTGTGCGCTGGCAGAACGAAGTGCACGCGTTCAACCTGTCGTGCCCGCATCAACGCACTGCTCTGCGCTGGGATGACGCGGACCACAGGTTCGAATGCCCCAAGCATCACTCCAAGTACGAGCCAGGGGGCGAATTCATCAGCGGCCGTGCGACTCGCAATATGGATCGCTTCCCGGTCAGGCGCGACGCCTCGAACAATATCGTCGTCGATGTGGACGGAATGATCCGGAGCGATCAGGACCTCGCGGCGTGGACGGCCGCCGGATTGAAGGTATGACCCTGCAATGACTACCCAACGTCCGATCGTTGACGATCGCGCCTTATCCGACGTCGCGTCGCGCAGCGGCCATTGCGACGAGTGCGGGGCGCGCGCTGCTCGACATCCGGAAGAGAGGGCGCCGGCGCTTCTGGACCGAAGGGACTTCGTGAAACACGGAACGATCGGCGCCGTTACCGCCCTGCTGGCTGCAGCATGCGGCGGCGCTGCCGGTACAACCGGAGTTGGAACCGGAGGCGGCGGCAACACCGACTTGGTTGTCACAGTATCGAACTATCCGGCACTCGCAACGGTTGGCGGAATCGCGCGCGTAGACTCCGGCCATGGCACGCCAGTCGCAGCGGTGCGCGCGAACACCACGACATTTCTTGCATTCTCGCTGATCTGCCCGCACTTCGGCTGTACTGTCGGAATCGCGTCTGGGAGCTTCGCGTGTCCCTGTCATGGTGCCAGGTTCGCGTCCGACGGTCACTGGATCGGCGGGCAGCCCACGGGCAACCTGACAGCTCTGAACGCGACCTTTGATTCCACAACCGGCACGGTGACGATTACGGGCTAGAGCTCGTAGTGGGCGCAGGCATGGTCGGAGTGCTCACACAGCGCCAACGCGTTACGAGTGTGCGCGCGGGAGCCGAATTGTGAACGCGGAGCCCGTCCCCGATGCGCTCTCGACGCTTATGTCGCCGTCCATGGCGCGCGCGAGGTCCCGGCTTATCGAAAGACCGAGCCCGGTCCCCTCGCGGTGTGAAGTAAGCGAGCGACCCACCTGCACAAACGGCTCGAAGATCTGGCCCAGTTGATCCGCCGGAATCCCGGCGCCGGTGTCGCGTACCGTGAGCTCGACACTCTCGGCGGTCGCGTGCCACTCGACCGTTATTGTGCCGCCCGCCTCGGTGAACTTGACAGCGTTTGAAAGAAGGTTGATAAGGATCTGATCCAGCTTGCGCGGATCGGCGAGCACGGCGAGTTCGAGCGGACAATCGGCGGGCGTGAAGATTAGACCCCTGGCCTCAGCCTGCGGCGCAATCATCTTCGCGACCGACTCGACGGCTTCGTGAACCGAAACCACGCCAATCTCGTAGGTCACCTGGCCAGCTTCCATCCTGCTGAAGTTCAGAATGTCGTTGATGATGCCAAGTAGATGCTGCTGGGAGCGGCTGATGCGTTCGAGTTGCTCCACCTGCTGATCGGTCACGGGGCCCGAAATTCCCATGGACATGAGGGACGCGTAGCCGCCGATTGCATTGAGCGGTGTCCTGAGCTCATGGCTCATCACCGCGAGAAACTGTGCCTTGACGCGATTGGCCTCCTCGAGTTGCGACGTCTGCTGACCAAGCAGCGCGGCAAGGTCGCGGACCTCCGCCTCGCGTTCCTCTGCGGCTCGGCGCGCCGCCTCTTCTGCGGCAACGCGTCTCGCATCGTCCAGGGCGCGTTCTTCTCCCTTGCGACGTTCTGTCAGATCGCGCGTGATCTTGGCGTAGCCGACCAGGTCTCCCGCGTCGGTCCAGATGGCGGTGAGAACCACACCGGCCCAGAACAGTTCGCCATTCTTCTTGACGCGCCATCCCTCTTCCACGTACTTGCCTTCGGCTCGCGCGATCTCCAGCTCGCGCGCCGGCTTTCCGGCGGCGACTTCCTGCGCAGGATAGAAGACTGAAAAGTGCTGCCCCACGATCTCCGAGGCGACGTAGCCCTTGATGCGCTCCGCGCCTGCGTTCCAGCCGGCGACGAGGCCGTCAGGGGTGAGCATGAAGATCGCGTAATCGCTGACCCCCTGCACCAGCAACCGAAACCGCTCTTCGCTTGCGCGAAGCTCCTGCTCGGCGCGGCGTCGCTCCGAGAGATCGCGTGTGACCTTGGCGAAACCGATGAGCCTCCCGCTCGGTGTTCGCAGCGCAGTAATGACTACATTGGCCCAGAATTGCGTACCGTCCTTTCGGACGCGCCAGCCTTCGTCTTCGAAGCTGCCGGTGCGCTTCGCCGTCTCCAGCTCGAGTTGGGGAAAGCCTTCCTCGATCTTTTCGCGCGGGTAGAAGACCGAGAAGTGCTGCCCGATGGCCTCGTCGGCGGTGTATCCCTTGAAGCGCTCCGCGCCGGCGTTCCAGCTCAGGATGTACCCATCGGGGTCGAGCGCGAAGATAGCGTAATCCTTGACGCTCTCTACGAGCAGCCGGTGCAGCTCCACGTTCTCGCGCGCGGCGTCCTCCGCCGCTCCCGGCAGATTGGCGCCACCGATTCCGCTCGCTAATTCCATGTCACTAGCTGCGCCATGAATCGACGGGATCGGAGAAACAGATTGAATACCTGTATGCAAGTCGCAAAGGGAAAATAAAGCTCGGCGCACGGACGATCAATGCGCGAGGCAGGCAGCGGCACGCAGTCGGAAGGGGGCACCGCGCTGCTTGCCGTCCCGCGCCAGGGACTCGTTGGAGTCCGGATCTTACGCGAGCTGCGGCGGGGGGGGCGTTATTTCGTAAACGACCCGGGTGCCGACTCGATGTCGGCCAGGCTTGGCTCAAGGATGCTGAAAGATATCGGTGACTTCTGGTTAGATCTCTTTCGTTTCAGTGCTTCTCGTTTCTGAAGCCCGGCAGGATTCGGAATCCGGGATCGATCCCCGGCCGCGTACGCAGTGTTGCGACCGCCCAGCCAGTCGCATACATCCAGTCGGTCATGCGCGTCAATTTCGCGTAATTGATCCGGTCAGGCTCGTCGGTCGGTTTATGATAGTCGGCATGAAGGTTCGTTGAGAATGAGATCGTGGGAACCCCCAAGCGCGCATAAGGTATGTGGTCGCTGCGAAAGTACCATCCCTCCGGGTGGCTCGGTCGATCCCAGATACTATCAATCGCGAATTTGGTGAGCCGTTGGTTCGCAGCCAGTGCCATCTGTACAAGTGCCGTAGAATTGCGATGCGGAGGCTGGACGCCAAGAATGCTTGCAGTGTCGGGATTGTTGCGACCGATCATGTCGCCATTGAGCACCGCGACAATGTCACCGAGGGGAACCGTAGGGTGCGTGCTAAAGTATCGCGACCCCAGCAAGCCTCGTTCTTCTGCGCCGTGCCAGACAAAGATGACGGAACGTTTACCTGGGTGTTTGACGAACGCGCGCGCAATCGCCAACATTGCGACACAAACACTCCCATTGTCATCCGCGCCATTCCAGATGGAATCCCCGGCGATCGCCGTGCGGACGCCGTCGTGGTCAATGTGACCGCTGTACTCAACGTATTCCGCCCTCAGTCGCGGATCGGTGCCTCGCAAAGTGCCGACGATGTTGACGGATGGGTACAGGAAATCTTCGGTGACAAGCTGCGCTGTGAGTCGCTGGTTGGTGGCGCGCAGTGTGTTTAATAGCGCGCGGCGGACCCATATGACGGGCGGCTGAGGTGGTGGTCGAACGAGACCGCCTTCTGGGTCGGGCCAATAGGCAGTAGTGCCGGCACTGTCGATGCCGTATCGCCCCCGCGTCATGGCATCGCGAGCAGGCCCAAAGGCGGCTTCGGATGCGGAGTCGGACGCGATAATAACCGCTGCAGCCCCCATTTTCAGAAACTTCTGGGAGAGAGCTCGCAGTGCGCCCGCCGTATATCGACGTGCGTCAGCCGCAGCAGGCGGCGCGGCGAGCTCGGTGGCGATGGCCTTTCCGCGAATATCATTCACGGCCACACTCGCGTCTGGCTCGACGAAGAGAAGCGGCGCATCAACTGCCGCGTCTACCGGCGCAAAGACAACGGCATCCTTACCCAGAACAAGCGTCGTGCCACCGATTGCGAGGTGACTGTTATCAGACTGTCGCAGGCGGCGCATTGACCACCACTGGAAATACGTTCCATCTGCGCCCGCTGGCTGGAGCCCAGCCTGCCGTGCCTGTTGAGCCATCCAGACGCCAGCCCGTAACTCATCGAGCGTGCCGGCTTCCCTGCCACGCATTGCATCCGACGCAAAGTAGAAAAGATCCCGTTTGAGATCAGACTCTCGAATCGCTGCTAGTGCCGGCGGCGACGCAGCCTCATTGACGGAGGCCTGCGCACCGACTTCTGCAACGCCCAGACACGAAACTACCGAAGCGCCGATCATCGCGACCAACGCAGAACTAACGATCCGCATGCTAAACCCTCGGTGAGAATGTTGCCGCCGGCACTCGACAAAGAGGCACAGGCGACCCCGGGCTGCAACTACCGCGGGATCACTGGAAGCGTTATGTGTGACGGATGCGCAGCGTCATGAAGAAGCTGCTGATGCGCCACAACGTAGGTGCTGTCGCGCTCATTGTTGCCCCCCGTGTTCAGATTACGGTCGTACTTCGGGAGTGCCGCAGACGACACCACGACACGAATCCTGTGGTTCGGCTCAAATACGCGGGATGTGAACCACACGTCGATGTCGTAGCGCTGTACCGATCCCGGCGTTACGGCGACCGCCCGTTCGAATCCCTTTCGGAACCGTGCACGCATCACACCGTCCTGGACGCGCTGCGCGTGACCATCAGGCGCTACGTCCAGCAGCATCACGTTCCAGTCCGTATCCTTCGCGTCTGTCACGGCCCAGATCGTCGCCGAAATCGGTCCGGTAACCTCGATCGGCTTGGCGAGTGGCTTCGACGTGTAAACGAGCTCGTCTGCGCGTGTCGCATTGATGGACGTGTAATCCTC
>JALYTX010000136.1 GCA_030854055.1 Gemmatimonadota bacterium
CTTCACTGGAGCAGACACGAACATCAGCTGCACATATGATGTCGATTCCGGCACCGACGCACCACCCGGAGACGCTCGCGATCACCGGTTTTCTGCACGACATGAGCGCGGTGATGGCCCGCTGCATCGCACTCAGGTGATCGAGGAACCGCGTCCGTTCGGCGGCCATTGCGGGACCGCCGAGCGCGTAGCGAAGCTCTGATGTCATCGCAACGAGGTCCAGACCGAACGTAAAGTTGCCGCCGGATCCGCTCAGCACAACAGCGCGCACGTTGGGGTCGGTGTCAAGTTCCGCAAATACGGTCGGTGCTTCGCGCCAGAACTCCGGACCTAATGCGTTGCCCTTGCCGGGTCCCCTCAACTGCACATGCGCGACATGCTCCGCTACCACGACATCGAGGGCAGCCTGGGCCGGAGCACCGGCGGGATACGTCATTCAGGCTCCGCGGGGGGGCTGGCCGCGGCGATGCGCGCGATCTCGGCTGAATCGAACCGGTACTGCGTCCAGTCGCTCATCGGCGTCCCGCCATTGCGTTCGTAGAACTGAATTGCATCCACGTTCCAGTTGAGCACTGAAAGGTCCATTCTTGCACAGCCGGACTGCCGTGCGATCGAAGCCAGGTGCGCAAAGAGGGCGCGTCCGATACCGCGGCCCCGAGCAGCCGGACGGACGTAGAAGTCCTCGAGGTACAATCCCTTCCGGCCGGTCCAGGTGGAGAAGTTGAAGAAGTAGAGCGCAAAACCAACCGTCTCGGTCGCGTCTTCCGCCATGATGGCCCGCGCCACTGCATGTTGGCCGAACAGCGCCTCGTACATCAGGTCAGGCGTCGCAACCGCCGACTGCGGGTCGCGCTCAAACTCCGCAAGCTCGCGGATGAGCTCGAGAATTGTCGGAATGTCTTTCGCAACCGCTGGCCTGATGGTCATAGCGGATGCGCGTCCGTCGTCGGCTTGCATGACTAAAACTACACATCGGGCCGGCGAGACGTGAATGAGTCTCGCCGGCCCGATGCGTCAGCTCGATGGGGCGGTCGCTAGTGAAGCGTTATCGATCCGTTGACAGTGGTCGCACTGAGCCGCCGTCCGTCGTTTCCCACGACTCCGCGACCGCGGTGGTGATCGCGGTCGAAGTCGAGCGGAAACTTGCTGTTCACTGTCCCGTTGAGCGTTCCAAGCTCCACGCTCGCGTTGAGCGCCGACGGAACCGAAATGTCGATGTCGCCGCTCACGGTCCGAAATCGGATGTCAGAATTACCGGTCGACCCCATCACCGCCTGTATCGACCCGTTTACCGTCTCGGCGGAGACGGGCCCTCCGCGAGTATCCACGCGTATGTCACCATTCACCGAGCGCGCCCGGACGGCGCCGTTGGAGTTGGTCACGCGTACTGTTCCATTCACGGTGCCGACTTCGACGTCGGATCCGATACGATCGACGGAGACATCTCCGTTCACAGTATTGCCTCGCGCGCGAACGGTGGGCGGGATCTGCAGCGTCAGCTCTACGGAAACGCGGTGCCGAGCGTCGTTGTTGTCGTCATGGTCGCTTCCGCGCATCCCTCTCGCGTCGCACGTCGCGTCATCGGTCCAGAGCACGCAAACCGTCAGATTATTTCCATCCCGAACGACTGCGTAGTGTACCGACGAAGGATCACCGCCCGAATGCACGTGCTTCTCCGCGCGGATGTGTACTGCCGCGTCGCTGCTCTGCGTCAGGTGCAAGGCACCGTTGACGTTCAGGCCTCGCACGGTCCCGCCCGAGGGCAACTCGCCATCCCACCGCCACGAAGTTCCTTCACGGCCGAGGTCCTGCTGCGCCAGCAACGGCGTAGCGCCGGCGGCGACGACAGTCATGGCACAGGCCGCCACATACGCTGCGGTGACGACGCGCCTTGTATCGATCATCATGGATTCCCCTGAAAAATGTGCACACTACCGCTGAACGTATCCACGTGCAATCGTCCCGCCCCTTCCCCGCGCCCAACAACATAATCGTAGTTGGTCCGATCATCGCCCGCATCGGAATTCCGGCGTCTGACAGCGCCCGGATGATCGTTCGTCACCGAGCCGCTGAACGTTTCGACACTTATCACCGCGTTCGCGTTGCTCGGCAAGTGAAGATCGGTTTGGCCCGAGTGTGTTTCGAATTCGTACCGTCCCGATCTCGCCGGATTGCCCGTAAAGTCGATGTTGCCGCTCACTGTTGTTACGTGTACCCTGTCGCCTGCTACACCGCTCACGGCGATCCCGCCGCTCACCGTCTCAACGTCCAGCGTTCCGCCTACTCCGGCAAGGGTCACCCGACCGCTCACATTCGAGATGCGGACGTCGTTTGCTACGTGCGACACCGTCATATTTCCCGAGACCCCTTCAATACTCAGCGACGAGCCCATATCCCGAGCGTCCACGCGACCACTCACCACACTCGCGTCCACCGGTCCGCGGATCCCCGACGCGTAAATGTCGCCCGACACCGCGGACAGACTGGCCCTCGAGCCGGTCGGCACAGTTACTTCGTACGTCGCGTTTCCGACGCCGTTGCGTGAATTGTGGCGTCCCGATTGTTCGAGGCTCAGGTGACTGCTGCTGGCGTCGAACTGGAGCGTGGGCTCACCCGTCGTGGTCGCAACGACTCTTACCTGGTTCCGGTCCCACGAAGATATCTTCATCGAGCCTGAGACGAGGGACAGCTCCACCGTCCCGTTCGGCGCAAACGCTACGACTGTGTCGATCCTGGCGAGGCCTTCGTCGCCGCTGCCGCCCATCCACGCTCTCGGAGGGCGCGGTGGCCGCGGTGGCCGCGGTGGACGCGGTGAAGCGGGCGGCGACGGCGGTACTTGTTGGGCCGTCGCTAGCGTCGCCCCGACAGTCAGTGCGAAAAGCGTAGCTGGCAGGAGCATGCCTGGTACGCGCAGCCTCGTGGTGTTCTGATTCATATGCGTGTCCTCGCGCGTCTTACGCAGCGGGAAGTAGGGCGGCCGCACGCAGCAATCCTGTCTTAGTCGCGAGCGTGCGGTCTAGTTGATCGTTCAGGAGCCTGCTGTTGGGATCCTTGGCGAGCGCTTCCCTCGACTGACGGATCGCCTCGTCGATTACGTGCAGATTCTGCTCAATTACCGCAACAGTGTTCGGATTCAGCTGACCGCGCCGAGCGTCCAATGCTGCGTGCAGCTTCGTGATCTCGCTGTCGTAAGTTGCGCGCACGTCGTCGGCCGCGCCCGAGCGTGAATGTGAAGCGAATTGTGAAGAGAGATGCGGCGTTGCGGGCGACTCCGAACGGTGCGTGCGCGGCACGGCAGACGACCCACTCCGTGCCTCGTCGCCGATGTCGCGAGTATCGCGCGCAAGCTGCTGCAAGCCGTGTGATCCGACGGTATCGACATCGCGCACTGCGGCGACCGGTTCTGCGGCCGACGGCTTGATGCCGGCACCACTCATCGTCGCGGTCCGGCCGGCGGATGTGGCCGGCGGAGCTGCGCGCTCGGTCAACACGTACGTTATCCCCGCGCTTCCGGCAACGAGCGCCGAGGCGGCGACGAGTGTGGGGATCCAGCCCAACGTACGATGCGGCTGATTGAAGCGATGGTGCGCGGGCCGCACCATCGGAAGGACGGGTGCCGAAATGCGGTCATCGATCGCGGGCCAGAGATCTCGCTCGGGTGCGATGTTTTCCAGCAGCTGCGGATTGTCTTCGAAGTAACGTGCCACCACGTCTCCGGCCTGCTCATCGTCCATCAATGAATCGTCGTTCTTCATGCGAGTGCCTCCCTCAGCAGCCGTCGCGCACGATGCAGTTGCGCCTTGCTTCCACCTGAAGTGATGCTCAACATCTGTGCGATCTCTTCGTGCCTGTATCCCTCTATGTCGTGCAGAGCGAACACCGCCCGCGCACCAGGCGGCAGTCCCGCTATCGCAACCGTCAGGTCCATTTTCTCCGCGTGGAACTCACGCCTCGCCAGCGGCGGCGACTCGTCGAGCGCGTCCTCGTTCTCAACGTGGGCGCGGCTGCGCATATCGCTGCGCTTCGCTTCCAGGACGACGTTTACGGTGAGCCTGTGCAGCCACGTCGAGAACGCCGAGTCGCCGCGAAACTGCGGCAGCTTCTCCCACGCTCTAACGAACGCGTCCTGCGTCAGCTCCTCGGCGCGGCCGCGATCGCCACACATCCGCACGCACACCGCGTATACTCGGTTCACGTTGGCCCTGTAGAGCCGCTCGAAGGCATCCCGGTCTCCTTTCGCTGCGATGGCCACATCACGTTCAGCGAGCGAGAGACTCATTGTCTCGGATGAGATTGCGAGAGATGTCTGCATCGGTTCCGGCAATGAGACGGCGCGGTGGGCCGAAAGGTTTGAACGGCCGGCGTATTGGTTGCCGAACCCGGGTCAATCCTTCAGGCCGAGTCTCTCAGAGCGGTGACAAAATCGGCGCCGAGGACTTCGGCCTGCCAGCGCCGAAGTTCGGGCACTTCGGCAAGTGCCTCGACCGCGCGCGGCTTTCGGCGAGCGACTGCTTCCATGCGGTCCCGCGCGCAAAGTACGCCCGGGTCGAGTTTGAGCCTGGTCGCTGCGTCGTCGCGGACCGCCTTGAGCTTTGCGACATTTGCGTCGAAATCCGGGTCGCGGTCCCAACGTGCCGCTCGCGGGTAGCGCGGGAGATCGGCCTCGGGAACATCGAGTCCGCGGGTGACGGCGTCGAGAAGCTCCAGAGCGTGCTTGTCCAGCACACCGCGAGGGACGCCGCGGATGGCCGCGAGCGCATCGCGCGTGCGGGGATGCACGCGTGCGATTTCGAAGAGAGCTTCGTTGCCCATCACGCGGAACGTGGCACGATCGAGCGCAGCCGCGCGCCCGTCACGCCACGCCACGAGCTCGCGCAGCACCGCGAGCTCGCGCCGCTTGAGATCGCGTGCCCCTTTGGTGCGCATGAACGACGTTGCGGGATCGTCGGGTGCGAACTGCACCGATTCCAGACGCTCGAATTCCTCCTGCGCCCAGGACATGCGGCCCATGGACTCCAGACCGGTGCGGAGCTCGTCCCTGAGATCCAGCAGGTGACGCGTGTCCTGGGCCGCATAATCAAGCATGGCCGGCGTGAGCGGACGCATCGACCAGTCAGCGCGCTGATGCTGCTTGTCGAGCTTGACGTTGAAGAATTTCTCGAGCAGCGCGGCCAGACCGAACGCCGGAATCCCGAGCAACTGCGCGGCGATCCGCGTGTCGAATAGGTGCGTAGCGTGCCAACCGTAGTCCTGACGCAGCAACCTGAGATCGTAATCGGCGTCGTGAAATATGACCTCCACTTCCCGATCCTCGATCAGCGCGCCAAGCTTCGGAAGCGCGCCTGCGTGCAACGGATCGATGATGGCGCTATGATGCTCCGTAGAAAGCTGAAGAAGGTAAATCCGGTCCACGAACCGATGGAAGCTCGCCCC
This sequence comes from Gemmatimonadota bacterium, assembly GCA_030854055.1. GTDB lineage: Bacteria > Gemmatimonadota > Gemmatimonadetes > Gemmatimonadales > Gemmatimonadaceae > Fen-1247. Next base: position 5,434 of record JALYTX010000136.1, read on the forward strand.
CTCAGTGTCCAGCGCCAGCACCCTGACTTTCGAAATCGAATCGAGAAACAGCGCCGCTTGCTCGGCGCTATCCAGATAAACCGGCTGGTACGGATCTGCCATACCTCAATCTATACATGACCTCATGAGCTCCCTTCCGTCGCAGTCGCCTCCACAGCCGACTCCGCAGCCGCCCTCCCGTTTCTGGCGGCTGCGCGACGTAGCCCGCGCGACGCTGGTGGTAATGCTCCTGTGCCTCGCCGCGTACATCGTGTATCGGGCGCACAACCTGATCTTCATCGCCTACATCGGGATGCTGCTGGGGCTCGCCGTGTCGGCCGGAGCGGCGCGGCTCCGCCGATTCGGAGTGGGTCAGGGCCTGGGCGCGGCGCTGATCGTCGCCGCGTCGGTAACGGTGCTCGTCGGCTTCGGCACGCTGACGGGCCCCACGGTGCGCACCCAGTACCGCGAGCTCAAACAGCGCCTCCCGGAAGCTTTTGTAAAGCTCGACCGCTGGTTGGGACAAAAGGAAGGCGGCGTCGTGTTCTCGCTATTATCGAGCGAGTCGGATTCCTCGATAGTAGCGCCAGTTACGGCTCAGCAAGGCGACAGTATCACAGGTCTTCCGGTTTCGGCGTCGGATTCCCTGGTTCACCTACGCGCCCTTCGCGAGCGTATCCTGGCCACTGGAAGTGGCGCCAGGGGATACATCTATCCGGTCGTACACTCGACGATCGAGGTCGCCGCCGGAATCGTCATCATCTTTTTCCTATCGATCTATATCGGAGCCGACCCGCGGCTTTACCGCTCTGGACTCATCTCGCTTATCCCGCACCGGTCCCGTGAACGGGGGGAACAGGTCATCGAGGCGATAACGCTCGCGCTCCGGCGCTGGCTTGTCACTCAACTCATTGCCATGATCGTCATGGGCCTGGTCGCGACCGCGGTCCTTACCGCCCTCCATGTGCGGGCGGCACTACCACTGGGCATCCTCTCCGGGCTGCTTCAGTTCGTGCCGATGGCGGGACCCTTGATCAGCGCCATTCCCGCGGTGGCGATGGGCTTCGTCGACTCGCCCGAGAAGGCCGCAGCTGTCGCGGTGGCGTTCTACGTGATTCACTTCCTGGAAAGTCACGTTCTGATTCCGCTTCTGATGAAGGAAGGAGTCAACTTGCCACCGGTTCTTACTGTGCTCACTCAGGCGGGAATGGCGCTCGCGTTCGGAGTGGTGGGCCTGTTCGTCGCAGTGCCCGTGCTCGTGCTCGTGATGATTCTCGTGAAGATGTTGTACGTGGAGGATGTCGTCGGCGACCCGTCACCACTGCCGTTTGTGAACGAGCCGCCGCCGGCGTGACCACCGCCGGCGTTACCGCAGCCCCTGGCAACAGCAGCCTCACCGCACGCGCAGGTGATGCAGCTGATCGATAACTTCCCACTGTATACGCGCTTTGCCGCGTTGCGCAGTATTCCACGCGTGCGGCTGTGTGCGTTACCGTCACCCATTGAGCGCGCCGTCGTCGATGGCGCAACAATCTGGATCAAGTCCGACGGTCTCAACGCGCCCGTTTGCGGCGGAAACAAGGTGCGCGCTCTGGAGTTCCTTCTCGCGCGCGTAAGGCCTGGCGACACGATCGTCACCGCCGGCGGAGAAGGTTCCACGCACGTCCTCGCGACCGCCATCCATGCGCGCACGCTCGGCGCACGCGTCATCGGTGTGCGCTGGCGCCACGAGATGAACGCGGCCGCGCGCGACGTCTCCGAGATGATCGCAACAGTCGGCGAACCGGGAACGACAACCTACCTGTACGACAGCCCGATCACCGCGCTGATACGCGCGCAGATCTTTCGGCTCACCAGCAACGTGCTCTATATCCCGCCTGGCGGATCGACACCGCTCGGCATTCTCGCTCACGTCAATGCCGCGCTCGAGTTGGCGGAGCAGATTGGCGCGGGGGAGCTCCCCGTTCCGATGCGCGTCGTCGTGCCGCTCGGAACTGGCGGAACAGCAGCCGGACTCGCGCTCGGTTTCGCCATCGCCGGTCTTGAAGTGACGACGATCGCCGTTCAGGTGACACCGTTGCTTGTCGCCAACAGATTTCGCGTGCAGCGTCTCATGTCGCGCACCGCGGCGCTGATCGAGCGCACGACTGGAGAGTGTGTGCCGATCGTGACCGCACAACGGTTCGCAATCGCACGCGGTGCATTCGGCGGAGCGTACGGCAGGCCGCTGCCGGCCGCCGACGACGCTGCGAGTGCGCTAGACAACGCGACGGGGATTCGCCTCGACGACACATATTCGGCGAAGGCATTCGCCGTCGCGTTGTCGCTCGCGCACACAGAGCGCGGTCCCACGCTCTTCTGGAATACGTTCGATTCACGACTGCTCCGGAGGCGCGCCTCTTGCAATTCGCAGGCGCGTACGAACTGATCAACCTTTCCGGGGAGGTTCAGATGGCAGCACGCAAGTCGAGCCGGAAGTCGTCCGGCAGGAAGTACAGCAAGAACGCAAGCTCCACCGTTGCCAGCGCAGCACGACGCAGCAAGCGCGGCACACTCAAGACACGCGGTGGCCGCAAAGTGACGAGTCGTAAGCAGGCGATCGCCATCGGCATAAGTGAAGCGCGGGAAAAGGGAGAGAAAGTCCCTCGCAAGAGCGCTTCGAAGAAGCGCGCGTCGCGCAAGTCCACAGGTCGCAAGTCGGCGGCGCGCAAGTCCACCGGACGCAAGACGTCGCGAAAGTCCACGCGGAAATCCCCGAGCTAACCAAGTCTGTTTGTCCGGGCACGCTGGAACCGTGGATGACGCGTTGAGGGCGTGACTTCGTCATCCCGCCGAAGGCCGGGATGACGTTTCCCCGGCGGGATGACGTTTCCTCGGCGGGATGACGGATTCGTACGTCCCGACCTTCGGTAGGATGTCGTTCGGCGGCGGGATCACGGTCGTCCATGGATCCAAGCCTTACAACGGACGCCGACGCTTCTAACGACTGCAACGCGGTTTTTTCTTTCGTCCGTTGAGCAACACGCGGCGTTAATGCAGATTGAGCCCAATGACCGAGCACCAAAATCCCGCGAGCACTGCCGATCAGGGCACGGTGGCCGTGTCCGCTGCCGAGCGCACGCCGGCGGCTCAGGCCGGCGCGGTCCTGTTCCGCCACCGAGGCTGGCTGCCGATCCTGTTTCTCGGTGTGCCCCTGGTCGCGCCAGGCGCGATGTCGCTCACGCTCTGGGTCCTGGGCCTTCTCCTCATCGTATTCGGAGAGGCATGGCGACTCTGGGGTGTCGCTGCCGCCGGTACGTCCACGCGGAGACGGTCGCGCACCGTCAACCGGCTGGTCACGTACGGACCGTTCGCATGGAGCCGCAACCCGCTGTACAACGGCAACTTCCTCATCTGGATGGGATTCGCCGTGATTTCGGGAGTGTTCTGGTTCCTCCCGGTCGCCGTGCTCCTGTTCGCGATCGAGTACTCTCTGATCGTGCGATTCGAAGAGGGTGTGCTGGAGAGCACTTTCGACGACGAGTACCTCGACTACAAGTCGCTCACGCCAAGATGGTTGCCACGCCCGCCAGTCCGACGTCTGGCTGGCGACTTCGACTGGCCGCAGGCCTGGCGCAGCGAGACCAGCACCTTCCTTCAGTACGTCGTGCTTATCGTCGCCTTCATCATCAAGAGCCGTTACGGAATTGGCGGGCGCCCACTCCCGTAACACGTGTGACCAATGTCAGCGCTGCGGTTTGCCCGGTGGCGTTGGCGACTTGAAGACTTCGGCGTTGAGGTTGATGTAGCTCTTCAGCGCGGGTGGCACGTCCTCTTCGGGAAAGATCGCGGTAACCGGACACTCAGGCTCGCACGCGCCGCAATCAATGCACTCGTCCGGATGTATGAAGAGCTGATTCTCGCCCTCGTAAATGCAGTCCACAGGGCAGACGTCAACGCATGCACGGTCCTTCACGCCGATGCAAGCTTCGGTTATTACGTAGGGCATTTATCGGTTGGTTCGGCCAGTCGCTGGCGATTCAACGAAAGATAGGCCGGGACGATCAGATTTCAACGCCACGGCGGAACGCTTCCCTTGCGTTCGAGCTCCGGGTTCTCGCGGTAGAACGTTGCCTTTCTGCCGATTACCTGCACGACCTCCGACCCCGTCGCCTCCGCAAGTGCGCCCGCAAGCTGTTTGATCGGCGCGTCAAGGTTCCGGCTGATATCAGCCTTCACCAGCTCGTGTGTGCGCAACACGTCGTCCATTGTCTTCACGATCGCGTCGGTGACGCCCGCATGTCCGACGTGAACCAGCGGACTCAAACGCTGGGCCTCTGCGCGCAGATTCGCTCGTTCCTTACCGTTCATCACTCGCGCGCACCCTCCCCGTCAAGGTGAAGAAACTCCAGACGTCCAGCGCGGGACTGTTCCAGTAATCCCGCCGGCCGGCATCGCGCCGCATCACCTGGAAGTGCAGGTGCGGCACTGGCGCGTTACCCGTCATTCCAACATAACCAAGTAGATCGCCCTGCACGACATGCTGCTGCGATGCGAGGCCATCTGCGTACTTGAGCAGGTGGGCATAATAGAAGATGAACCGGCCCGAGTCGTCCGTCATGTAGATCGTGGTGCCGCCGAGCGAATTCTGGCTGAGTCGCGTGATGGTGCCCGACTCTGCCGCCACGACGCGCGATCCCATCGGGACCAGAATGTCGCTCGCACGATGCGTCCGCCCATCTGACCGCGGCTCGTTGAAGCTGTCCTCGACTCCGCCCGGTTGGACTCCCTCAACCGGAACCATCAACGGATTCGACTCGAAGAAGGCCACATCCGCGGCGTTTGCCGTCACGCTCGACGTCCCTCCGTCGGCCCGTGGTGGCGGAACGTCGGGTGATGGCGTGAGCGGCGGCAGCGGACGTATGCTCGCCGCACACCCGAAGATTGCGAGCGCCATGACGACACAGCCGGCACGTGCCAGCTTCATCGCGACATCATTCGTGACTCTCGGTGCTGCATTCAGCTCAGGCCTCTCGTTCCACACCGGTCAGTGCGACGCTTCTTTGCCAGAGACCCTCCTGCAGCGCCACATCCTGACTCGACTTCGTGGTGCGCGCCGGTTGACACTTGTTGAAATACACACCCGTCACGCCCTCGACGTCGGGCGACGCCGCGAGATACACTGTGGTGCGGGCACCCTTTTCGGCCGACACCATGAACCAGCGGCCGACTGTGCGAAGTATCGGAATCTCGCGCCAGATCTCCGTTGCGACCACGCCCGGGTGCAGCGTGTTCACCGTGATGCCGGAGCCGGCGAGTCTGCGTGATAGTGCGTAGGTGAACATCACGTCCTGCAGTTTGCTCGACGAGTACATCTGAACGTTGGTATAGCTGCGCTCTCCCTGCAGGTTATCGAATTCAATCTTTCCGCGCCGATGCGCTTCGGAGGCGACGTTGATGATGCGAGCGCTACTCGAAGCGCGCAATCCGGGCAGCAGCAGGTGCGCGAGCATGAAGTACGCAAGGTAGTTGACAGCGAAGGTTCGCTCGATGCCGTCGACGGTCAACTCGCGTCGATTGAGTGCGAGCCCGGCATTGTTCACCAGCACATCGATTGTCGGATGTGCGCGGAGTATGTCACCGGCTACAGCGCGGATCTGCGCCTGCGACGACAGATCGGCGAAGAACAGCTCGACGGCACCGCCGCGCGCGCCGGTCTCTGCTGCGCGCGCAACGTCGCTCATCGCAGCTTCGCCACGAGCACGATCTCGGCACACCATTATGATTCTTGCACCGAGCGACGCAAGCGCCTCGGCAGCGGCCTTGCCGATCCCCGTGTTGGACCCGGTGATGACGCATGTCTTGCCGCTCATCGATGTCGTTTCCGGCTTGCAGGACACGTAAAATCTCGTGAATGGATGGGGGTTGCGCGGTCGCTACCGCAACGAATCTACGACGCGACGCGGCCCCGGCGAGCATTGCGTCACCGGGGCCGATCGTGCGGGCAGCAATTGCCGATTGTTCGAGACGGCGTTGCTAGATGATACCGTTGGATGCCGACCCGGCCTGAACGGACATCGGAGAATCGAGCCGTATTACCACTCTGCCGCCGACTGGGAGACACGCGTCGTATTTCTCCGTCTGATGCGCGAGGACCGCGCCGGCCGCTGCACCGCCGGCCGCGCCGATTATCGTACCCCTCGTGCGCGATCTCCCGCCAAGAATGTTACCGAGGATCGCGCCCACCACCGCGCCACCCGCGACCTTCCCAGCATCGTTGTTGTCGGGCGCCTTCACCTTCTCGACTCCAGCGCTCACGATCTGCCCGTTCACCGGGTACGTTCTGCCGGCATACGCAATCGACCGCACTACCAATCCGATGTTCATGTTCTCGCCCGCCTGGTTGCTTCGGCCGAGCGATGTGACTTCGAGCACCGCTGTAGCGCCGGCCGGTATCACGACACCATTGGAGCCAGTCACCGCCTCGGCGAGGGTCGCAGTGATGCGATCGCCGATGCTGTTGGTGTTGGTGCACACACGTTGCCCCGAATTGACGG
>JALYTX010000008.1 GCA_030854055.1 Gemmatimonadota bacterium
CCGATCAGTCGCGCAACGGCGTTCATATTCCCGTCTTCGTCCCGTGTCATGCGGCGGTACCTCTTGTCGTGTCATTGTCAGTCCTCACGCCCGCGCGGCTGAGCAACCGCTCCACAGCCGCACGATCCTGGTCGGAGAGACCCGCGAGATGAACGGCACTCTCCCGAAGCAACCGTACGCGAAGCCGAAATATCCGCTGCTTCGCGCTCTCATAACTGATCCCGAGCCACCTGGCGCACTCCCGCAACGGAACGCGGTGTGCGGTCCAGACCAGAAGCTGGCGCTCGTCGCGCGAGCAAGTTTCGACAAGCTTTTTAACGAAGACCGTAGCAGCGGCGGCGGATATCTCCTCACCGAAACTCGGCCCCTCCGCCGAGCGGAGTGCGAACTCGGAACAGCCCGCGCGCACCACGTGCTGGCTACCGAGGAATTCCTCCTGGCCGCGCGACTGTCGTTCACGCATCAACAGGTCGCGGTGTATGTCAGCCACGACGTTACGAAATGACGTCACGACAAACGACGACAGCGACCGCGGCACTTGTGAGACCGGCGAGGTCGCAAGCTTCACCAGCATGTCGTCCAGAAAACCCGTCACCACGTTTCGGCGCTCACTCCGGTTCACACCCAGACGCCGCGCCTGATCCCTGAGCAACGGTTCGAACCGCTCCACGAAACGGCAAAGCGCCCGCAGGTCGTTCCGGCGAACTCCCGCGAGGAGCTCCACATCCTCCAACTTCCGCCCGTTAACCACTTCCTCCGCCCCGCTCGCCTTCGCCACCGCCCCTGCCTCCGTTTCCACCACGAAATGGTGATTCATTTCTCATGGGGATAGACGGAAACCGGTGACATCCTCCCTTCGGTGCAGCCAGTTCCGCAACGACCGCTCAAGCTCCGAGATACGCGCCGGTAGCAGCGCCGGCCCCCGCTCGATTCTCTCACGCAGAAGGTCAGCTCGCTGCGGCGCCAAACCGGCCTGCTCGGCCTGCGACAGCAGGTCCAGCAGATCCGAAAATGCCTCATGATTCTCAGGCGTATCGTCGCCTGTTATCGCGCCAGTATCACGTGTGTTGGGCGCCAGTCCTCTCTTATTCCGACTTCGCGCTGCCTTTCTCATCTCTTCCAGACTCGGGCGCTCCTTCGCGGCCGTGAAACCAAGGTTCGCCAGCGCCCGGCCTATCGCTGACGTCTCCGTGTTCTCCAGGCACGCCACTGTATTTATGTCGCCGTCGCCCTCACGCTCCGTCGCCCAGCCCGTGGCCGCCGGCACCGCGTCGGCCTCACCCCGATACACGAGCGCCTTGAACGTGACCGACGTCGCGTCCCGGGTGATCAGCTCGGTTTGAATCCGACCCTCCGGATGACTTCCATAAAACAACGCAATACGCTCGGCGACTGTCGCGTACCTGCTCGGATCGAACCAGACATCTGTTTTCGGCATGTGCGTTCCCGAAAGGGTGGGAAGAAAAAGATTATACCGAATAAAACCCGAAAACAAGAGGCACCGGCATAGACGACACGGAGCTGGGCTGCCTTCGCTATTGCCTATCTCACCGCTTGCGCTCAGCTTCATCACGATGCCAGCCGTACACATTCCCGGACTTCAGGAACGCGAGCGAGTACAGAGCGATTTCCTGGTTCTCGACCGCGCCGAAAAGAAGACGGCCGCTGGCGATCCATTCGCTATCCTCACACTCGGCAACTCCTCCGGCCGGATCGACACCTCGCCCATCTGGTCCGACAAGCTGGATTGGGCCGCAGGCGCAGACCGCGGCAAGGTGGTCCAGGCGATCGGCGACGTCGCGCTTTACGGCCGCAACGGCACAGCAAAGCGCCAGCTCGCGCTCAGCGCGCCGCTTCGAGTCATTCCGGACAATCAGATCGATGTGCTCTCGTTCCTCGAGAGCATTGGTGACTGCGCCAGGCTCTGGGACTGGATCGACAGGCACCGCGCGGCGATGCAATCGCGCACGCTCAGAAGCGTCGTCGACCTCTTCTTCGCCAACGACGAGTTCCGCGTACGCTTCGAACGCACTCCCGGATCCCCCGCCAGCCACCATGCAAAGGTCGGCGGCCTGCTGCTACACACCTACGAAGTCGCATCCATCGCCCGCGCCACCGCCCGAACCACCCGCGCGAACGCGGATCTCGTCTTCGCGGGGGCGATGCTTCACGACATCGGCAAGGTCGACGCCTACGAAGTCGCCGCAACGGGTTTCTCCGCCACCCCCTGCGGGCTCCTGCTCGGCCACGTCGTACTCGGCGCCCTCATGCTGGACCGCGCGCTCGCGAAGCTCGGCAGTTCCGCCTGCAGCGAGGGCCAGACCCTCGAGCTGCAACACATGATCCTGTCGCACCATGGGAGCCTCGAGTTCGGCAGTCCCGTGCAGCCCATGACGCTTGAAGCCGAGATCGTGCATTGGGCGGATGAGGCGTCCGCGAAGGCCTGCGACATGGGCGATTCGATCGACGATCCCATGAATTTCGCGTCAGGCAGAGAGACAAGCGATGGGAAGGCCTGGCGAGTCGGGCGGCGCATCTACCGCCGATCACACGGCTGGGAATAGAAGACCTTCGCGTCATGGAACCTCAGGTTCCATCCCCGGTATAACACGAGCGGAGAACCACCCGCGGCCTTTGCCACTACTATTCAGGTAAGGCCACTGGTGATTTCAATTCGAGCTGGTGGCATGTAGACGTGCTCGTAGCGCGTCCCAGCAATAAAGCCAACCTGGCCGGACAGTTGTTCGGCATCTCGTAGGATAGCATGCGCAAACCCCGACCCAACACGTACAATCCGGCCCAGGTGCTTGCACTCGTTAGCAGGGACCGTACTGGCGACCCTCTCAGCTGCCCGGCCTGTGGCGCGGCCAACATCGAGCGCGAGCCGGACATCACCCCGCCGCCGCCGCAGTCGCACGTGACGCTGAAATGCGTCAAGTGCGGCCGAGTGGCGCGTTACATCGCGGGCGCCGCATAAGGGTGCACAGAACTTGCCCCGGAATGGAAGGATCAGGAGGGGATTCCGGGCATGGAACGAATCAACGGAACCGTCAAGTGGTTCAACGACGCCAAGGGTTTTGGCTTCATTGCGCGCGAAGGTGGACCCGATGTCTTCGTCCACTATAGCGCCGTAAGCGCGAGCGGATTCAAGTCACTCGCTGAAGGCGACAAGGTCGAGTTCGAGATCGTTGAAGGTCAGAAAGGACCGCAGGCTGCGAACGTCGTGAAGACTGGATGATGCCTTACAGCATGTCCAGTCTTTTTCCTTTCCGCGACACAACCCTGTAGCCAACGAACATGCCTACTCGCAAGAAGACCGCAAAGAGCAGCGAGCGCGCCACGCGCAAGTCCACGGCAAGGACCACCGAACGCGCAACGAAGACTGCCGGCGGCGCAAGCAAGCCAGCGACTAAACGCTCGACAAAGCCTGCGAGCAAACTCGCGTCAACTTCCGCGACAAAACCTGCTACCAAGTCGGCGAAGACCACGAGAAAATCGACGTCGAAGTTGAGTGCGGCCGAGCAGCTGCGCGAGTATCAGCGCAAGCGTGACTTCGAGAAAACAGCGGAGCCGTCGGGAGCGACGACGCGCAAGGCATCGCGTGAACCCGCGGCGAACGAGTTGCGTTTCGTGATCCAGAAGCACGCGGCCACCCGGCTGCATTACGATCTTCGCCTCGAGATGGACGGCGTGATGAAGAGCTGGGCGGTGCCCAAGGGGCCGTCAGCCGATCCGAGCGTGAAGCGACTCGCGATGCAAGTCGAGGATCATCCCATTGAGTACAACGACTTCGAAGGAACGATTCCGGCCGGCGAGTACGGCGGCGGCACCGTGATGTTGTGGGACAACGGAACGTACGCGATCGAGAACGCGCCGACTGACGATCAGAACGCCGCCGCACACGACGCGTACGAGCGTGGAGAGTTGAAGCTCGACTTTCACGGCAAGCGCATAAAGGGATCCTACGCGCTGGTGCGAACCGGAGGCATGGGCGGGAATGCATCCAAGCCTTCGTGGCTGTTGATAAAACACCGAGACGACGGGGCGCACCCGGAAAGTGAATGGATACTGACCGAGAAGCACGTGAAGTCCGTCGAGAGCGGGCGCACGATGGATCAGATCTCGAAAGGCTCGCGCGTCTGGCACTCGTCGGCCAAGTGAGCGCGCAACGGCGGGCGCAGACGCCGCGCAAGACCGCGCGCGGAACGACTACAGCCACGACACGCGTCAAGCCGCTCACCGCCGCGGCTCGCGCGCGGATAATCGCCGAACTCAATGCAATCGAGAGCGACTCCGGCGACGGAACAATCACGCTCTCGTCGGACAGTACGCTCAAGGTCACGCACCTCGGCAAGGTTCTCTTTCCGAAACCGAAGGCGACCAAGGGCGAGGTGATGCGCTACTACGCGACTGTGTGGCCGTATCTCCGTTCAGTGCTTGCTGACAGACCGCTCTCGCTCAAGCGCTTCCCGGAAGGCGTCGGTGGCGAGTTCTTCTTTCAGCAGAAGGCACCGCCGAATCCCCCGTACGCGCTGCGCGTCGAGACCGTTGACGGCGTGAGCGGAGAGCAGGAACGAATTGTGGGCGGTTCGCTTGGCACGACGCTTTACTGCACGCAGATCGGGGCGTTCGAGTGCAATCCGTGGAACGCACGGGTGCAGTCAATCGAGCAGCCCGACTTCACCGTGATCGATCTCGATCCTGGCGAGAAGTCCCCCTTCGCGCGAGTTGTCGAGGTCGCGCGCTGGGTCAAGGAGGCGTTGGATCTGCTCGGACTGCATGCGGGACTCAAAACTTCTGGAGCGACAGGTCTGCACATCGTCATCCCGCTGCCGGCCGGCTCGACACATGCGACGGCGGAGCGGGTTCCGCGGCTGATCGCGGAAGCGGTAGCAGGCGCGCACCCGAAATCGGCAACCGTGGTGAGACCGCTCGCCGAGCGCGGGACGTCGAAGATATACGTGGATTACGGGCAGAACGCCCGTGGCAAGACCGTCGCCTCGGCGTACAGCGTTCGCGCGCGACCGGATGCGACCGTATCGGCGCCACTCGCCTGGGACGAGCTGGAGTCAGGTCTGGACCCCAGGGATTTCACGATTCGAACCATGCCTCACCGCATGAAGACCGTTGGCGACCTCTGGGCAGCAGCGATGAAGCAGCCGAACTCGGCTCGAATTGTTACCACTTTGTGATTAATTACCCCTTCCATTCTGCCGATAATAGTTGCAATATGTACATTAAGACCTGATCAGACTGGAGGACATGTGCTCGCCTATCTGGATGCTCTCTGCGCGGCCCTGCTGGCCCGACATTCGATCGAGATATACCGGCTCCTGGCGCTTCCCCAGGCTCGGCAGCTTCCGCGGACAGTCCGGGAAGAGGCGACGGTGATAGCGAAGGCCGGCCCGACGAGCCACATCGCACCGATCCAGTCGCTGCACCTCTTCTACAAGCTGAGCCATCTCGTCGACGAGTCCACCGACCTCGACGAGCCTGACCGAGTCGAGCCGGAGCCACAGATGGAGATAAGGTTCGGGGTTAGAAAGGTCGGTTAGGCGGGAGCCGGCCTGCCTTTCCTTGCCCGTAATCCAGGATATCCCTACCCACACCGCGTACTACGGCTTTACACCGCCCGTCAGAATGAAGGTCAAGTACAGATTATTCTGTAGTTTCGTTGGGTCTTCTGGAAGTTCGTAATGCCCAGGCCGATTGCCTGAGCATTACTGTTTCCTCAGCTGTGTTGCTTTGCACGGGGAGATAACAGCGCTCGTTTGGAAAGATGTGTACGACGCGCGTTCTGTCGCGTACCTCGGCGCGATCGTGCTCGATAGCATTCGTGGCCTTGAGACGCTGATGGTAACGGGCGTGAGCGACTGCATAGAAGCCAAGCGTCTCCGGAGCCGTCTCGTCAATCCAATCGGCGAGTTTTAACATCTTCGCCGTCGTCCTGGGCGCATCCACCGGTCGCGCGATGTGAGACTCGGCTGCTTGCTTGACCGGCGCGCGCTTAAGCGCCGACTCCAAGCGGGATTAACTGGCCCGGATCACTCCGCAGGAGGTAGCGTTTGCCGAACTGAGTCGCGAGCTCGGGATTGGTCAGGCGGAATTGCGACGACCAGTTGCGTCCACCCTGGATACCGCGGTCGCTGTGATGAATAGACCGTGCAGTTCGGCGACACAACCGAGGTTTCTATTGAGAAGGTCGCACAAATTCTCGGTTGACCTTCTATGACATCTACGGTGTCCGCACTTGAGGACATAACCCGAGACGAATGGTGTGCGTACAATTGTGTGATTTTCGGCTCGTGGGACACCAAATGTAACATGCACGAGTTGTCGCCAAGCGATACGCGCGGATGCAGGAAAAACCGCGGTCGGGGAACCCAGGCATATCACAGCCTCGCCAAGGGCTCACTGGAACCCGACGAGGGAAGCCATTCCGCACGGTAGAGTCGTCAGTCGACGCGGTAGTGCTCGTCGATGCACCATGGGGCGACTTGACTAACAAAACCGTACGCCTCAGTACGGACACTACTGCTTTCCCACCGCCCATAGTCGAGCGCATCGGTCGCCAACTGCTTGACCATTCGTAGCACGACTTGGGGCGCCATCCCGCGCGCTCTGCAATCCGTCACATAGTCACAGACCGCCGTTTTCACGGCCGCGCGCGAGGCATCGTCGATGGGAGTCGCGCGGCGAAACGTCCCTAAAACCGCGTGTTCCAGCGAGGTGTTTACGGCCGCGTTTCCGACGGTCTGTGTACTGCGCTTAGCGAGAGGACGCTGCGGGTGGGCCGAGCAAATCACTAAATGTGTCCTCCGACACTCTTCGTCCAGATCACAATGACACCGCAGCGCGCATGCGGTCCCTTGAACTGCTCTGGAACCTGCGACGCGCCAGGATAAATCTCCATCGCCGCAACTTCATGCGGCGAGACGAGCCGGTCAATATCGTCGGACTCGGAGAACGGATGTCCGTCGAAGTAATATTGGATCGGACAGACTGCACCGCTGACTGTTGACGCGCCGCGCATAACGATCTTGTAATCATCTCCCCCGTACTCGTTAAGCACGGGCAAAAGTCGCACACCTGGAACCCCACGGAGCAGCTCTGTCATGCGCATCGCTCCCTTTCGGTCGATCGTTGCCTGGTCAAGGAAGGTTCCGCCGTTATTGTGAGCCTTTCTGCCGGCGAACCCTTCCATCCAATCGTGACTGAAGGCGATAACTGGACGCGCGGTGTCCGGACGACCAACCACATCGACAGGCACAAGCACAGTCAATCTGTGTACAACCGCCGTAAGACCGATGGATTCGCCCGGCTCTGCTCGGAAGTCAAGTGAATCGACAGCAAAACCGGGGCTTCGAATAACGAGCAGGTGTCTCCCGGCGACTACCTGGAGCAAAGCGAACGCGCCGTTCTCGGATACATGCCGCCACTGGGCGGTGTCCAGGCGTACTTCAGCTGAACCGATAGGATGACCGGAGGTGTCCATAACTATGCCGGTGACGCGGGCAAGCGTGGTGTCGTGCGCTGGACCCGCCAACGCAAGCGCCAGTGCCGCAAGGTAAGTTCCCATCTGAGTCTTGGATCTACGCTTGGGTGGCTCTAGTGCGGCTCACCGCTGGAACCTCCGGCTGCTCGGATGTACCCGTCCAGCTCCCCTTTTCCGGGATACCCGTCGACCATAAGATCATTGACCAAGATTGTAGGGGTCCCTTTGATGCCAATTCGCGTACCGGCGAGCGTATCGGCAGCCACTATGGCTGCTGTCCGAGGGTCGGTTAGACACGCTTCGAAGACCGGCAGATTATTTGCGCCGGCTTCAGACGCGAAACTCGCCCACGAACGCTGGCCGATGGTGTTTTGATGCGAAAAAAGAAGTTGGCTGTATCGGAGAAAAATATGTTGATTATTTGCACACACAGCTGAAAGGGCGGCGGCCATGGCATGTGTATGCACGGTCAACGGGTAATTTCGATAAATGATACGTAGGAGTTGTGGTCGCTCCACCGCTAGTTTTTCAAGATCGGCGAAGGCCGCACTGCAGAACGGGCACTGGTAATCGGAGAACATCACGACCGTAACAGGTGCAGCAGGGTCACCATGACCAATTCCGCCGGTTCCGTACTCACGCCAATCCGTGATTCGCTGGAGTGAAGGTGGCGGCACACTTGGATGTTGATGTCGAGCCTGCCAAATCCACGCAGCTACCGCGACCAGTGCGGTGACCGTCATAGCAACGGTGAGCCAATTCAGCAGTCGAGCAGTGGCGGATTGTTTCAAAGGCATCCTACCTCGCTCCTGGCAAACTTACGTGGGGGGCGCCGTTGCGTTCGAAGCGTGCGACTTGTCGATAATATAGTGCATTCCCCCTTCCGGTTCGTTTCTCGCACTAATCACGTTCAGACACTCCGCAGGAGTGCTTGCGCGGACCAAGCGACGGCTCCATATTCTGAGGCGCATCCGAACGGACGCGTAGGCTCCATTTACTCCAGGAGGCAGGCAATGAAAAGGTTACTCTGGATCAACGCGATGTCACTCTTTGTGATTGGTGCTAGCGCATCCTCGCTCCACGCGATGCATGTGAAAGACACGCGCGGCAGCGCTAGTTGCGCCAGCGGTGGTACGATCACTCTGTACTGTCAGGGATGTTGCTCTGGTTATTGCTCGGATGGTCACACGTGCGACAAGGTGTAACATCGATGCGTCGTGCGTCGAGAACCTAACCTTAAGAATAGGTTGGTTCTCGACGCCAAGGGAACCGATGCGGCAACGGAGATTCGCGCTTGGCGGTACGGCGACGAAAGCGCAAGCGCGTGGCTGTGGCGCGAGTCGTGAAGCTCTTGATCGGTGGACAGAACGAGCGATGAAGCATGGACTTCGTGCGCGATACGCTGGCTGATGGTCGCGTGTTCAGAGCGTTCACTCTGGTAGACGCCTTTACGCGAGAATGCCCGGTGATCGAAGTTGATACCTCGCTCACGGGAACGCGTGACGCGTGTCCTGGACCGACTTGCCCATCCAGCGGGCGATTCCTCCAGGCAGCCAGCTCGGTGTCCAGCTTCTTCACCAGGAGACTGATCTCTGAAGCCGACACCGTCGTGCCGCACAGCTCCTCGACCACCTTCGTCACCTTACGCGTCGAGATGCCTTGCAGGTACATCTCGGTCAGGGAGAACATGAAAGCCTTCTCACTTCGCTCGTACCGCTCGAAAAGACTCGGACTGAATTGTCCCGAGCGGTCTTGCGGTATGCGCAGCTCGATGGTGCCGACGCGCGTCTTGAGAGTGCGCGGCTTGTAGCCATTGCGCCAGCCCGTCCGCTGCTCGCTGCGCTCGTACGGAGCGGCGACCATGAAACGATTGAACTCGCTCGCAACGGCGGTCTGCAACATCTCGGCGAACATCGTGCGCAACACCTCCTCGGGTGCATGGAGCGGCACTGCAAGAGTCCCAGTTACCTCTTGCTCTCCGCCACGGCGGGCCGTAGTCTTCCTGTCAAAGGTCATCGTCGGTCTCCTGGAAAATGCGGACGCCAATCCGCGGGTTTCTTTCTTCTCCCAGAAGATCTACGATGGCCTTTCTCGCTTGTCCAATCCTCACCCCATCCCGGACCGTTTGACCCCGCTCCTGAACGACAGTGAAAAGCAAGTCAGGCGAAACTACAGAACTTTATGCACACCCCCTTGGTTACATCTCGGAGTTACAACCGCAAGAGCAACCGGTACTCCTAATATGGAAGGACGAATGCAATTCGCGGACTATTACGGCCTTGTTACTCGGCGCATGGTGTTTGCTTTGGCCTGCGCGCCGTCCGTCTGCATGGCCAAGCGCGTTCTGGGCGACAGTGGAGCAGACGTCACATATGCTACGAGGCAAATTGAGCGCCTTGCGGCGCGCGAAGTACGCGTGGAATTTGTCCGAAGGGGGGTGACCGACTGGGGCACGGTAGGCTTTGATCCAGACGTCGATGCCGGATTAAAATCGCTGCACGGTAAAAGGGAACCGGCGCACGTCCAGGACCTGCTGACGGGGCTGGGCGGACAACTATTCTCAAGCGATTCCATCACCAACTCGTCCAACTGCCGCTCAAGCCGCCTCACCTGGCTCGTTTAAATGAGTCCCCCCGTCATTGTGGGTGACAGTGCGACCGTCCGCATGCTGTACCATCTGAAAGATCAATTCAGTACTTGTCGTTTCTATAATGGAGACAAAGAAGATGTCGTTTGCGCGACGCGCTGGCGCTTGGGTGTACACAGGCATTCAAGGTGGGGTCACTTCCAGTTGACGGCGTGATAGCACGTACGCTGGATGCTTCATCGCTCCCCACTGTGTGTCGGTCGAACCTCGCCAGCGGTTATCCTGCACGCGATCGCCGGATTCAACAGCCTCAACTCTGCCCGAAGATCACGCCCCTCTTCTCGGGCCCGAAGAACGTCAACACCGCTATGAGTACCGCCGCCGTCGCCGCAACCACGGCTAGCGCGAAGCCATAGTTGCCACCATGACTCGCCGCGAACGCCGCCTGTAGTGTCGCGTTGCCGGACGCGAGCAGGTTTCCCAACTGATACGCAAATCCCGGAAATGTGCCGCGAACTTCGTCCGGTGACAGTTCGTTGAGGTGCACCGGGATTACTCCCCAGGCGCCCTGCACTGCTACCTGCATGAGGAACGCACCCGCTCCCAGCAGAAGTGGCGTCGCCGCGAACGCCCACAGAGGGATGATCGGAAGCGAGACCAGCGCGCCGAATATGATCGCCTTCCGGCGGCCGATCCGCTGCGACAGCGCGCCAAAGCAAAGACCGCCTATTATCGCGCCGACGTTGCCGATGATGGCGATGATGCTCACCGTGTGCGTCGCGAGTCGGTGCTGCGTCTGCAGAAAGGTGGGATACAGATCCTGCGTTCCGTGGCTGAACAGATTGAACGCCGTCATCAACACCACGACGTAGATGAACAGTGGCCAGCGTTTTTTCAGCACCGCACCCAGGTTCTGCTTCGGACGCTCGCGCATCCTGTTCCACGCGGGTGATTCCTGCACATTGCGGCGAATGAACAGCACCAGCAGCGCCGGCAGCACACCTACCATGAACATGCCGCGCCAGCCGATGCAGTCGAACAACAAACCGTACACGACCGACGCGAGCAGAAACCCGAAAGGATATCCCGTCTGCAGAATGCCGGACGCTATGCCGCGCGCCTTGGGTGGAAGCGTCTCCATGGTGAGCGACGCGCCCAGCCCCCATTCCCCACCCATCGCGAAACCGAAGGCGGCACGCAGCACGAGCAGCGCGATCAATGTCGGAGCGAACGCCGAAGCGAACTCGAGTACCGAGAAGAGCAGGATGTCGATCATCAACACCGGACGCCGTCCGAATCGGTCGGCGAGGAGCCCGAACACCAACGCGCCGAGCGGACGCAATGCGAGTGTCAGCGTTATCGCAATCGCGACGGCCTTGACTCCCGTACCGAACTCTTTCGCGATGGCGCCGAGCATGAACACCATCAGAAAGAAATCGAACGCGTCAAGCGTCCATCCCAGGAAGCTCGCTACAAGCGCGCTGCGCTGGTTACGGTCGAGCTCCTTCCACTGATCGACCGCGTTCATCTGCGAATCATCCGAGCAGGTCAAACCGCACTCCGCGTTTGCTGCGGCGGCGCTTGCGAGGGCCAAACCGATACAGTTGAGCCGGACGGCCGCGACCCTCGCTGCGCCATTCGTCGGTCGGCTCAACAAGCGCCGCAGCAGCGAGCGCACGTCGAAAGCTTGCTTTGTGCAGGCGTCTGCCTAGCAGCAGCTCGTACATGTGCTGCAGCTCGCTGAGCGTGAATGTCGCGGGGAGCAGTCTGAACGCGACCGGATAGAGATCGAGCCGGTCGCGTACCGCGTTCACCGACTGGTGCAGCATCACCGCCTGTCGCTCGGCGAGCGGCGGTAGATCGCTGAGGTTGAACCATCGGAGCTCCTCAGACGCGGACGCATCGTGACCCATCGGGACGAGTGCAACGTAGACAATCGAGAGCGCGGACGCCGATGGGTGCGCACCGTCGCTGAATGCGCCAACCTGAGTGCTCCACACCGGTGTGGATCCCGCGCCGCGATCGGTTGCGCGGCGGGCAGTATCGCTGAGTGATTCACCACTACGCGGCGCAGTCCACGGAAGGCACCAACGGACCGCGCGATCACGTCCTTCGTTGTGGTGCTCAAGGAGCACCGCGAGCTGATCGTCGCGTGGGGTAAGTGCGACTACGTCAACGGAGTATTGCTGACGTTTGCCGCGGGGCTCTCTGCTCACGAAACAAATTAGTCACACAAGGCGACTAATGTCAACCACGTATATCGTCCATCCACTGAGCAGTCGCGCTTCAGGTGATATACGGTGTCATGGTGTCAGCGTCAAGCCAGTTCCTCGCTTCGCTACTGGCGGTATCGTGATTGGCAAATGTCCTGATGCAGGCGTGACGCCAAGAAGCACGCGGGCGGCCGATTGCTGGCTTGCTGGTGCCCCGTCCCATGCAACGACGTAGTCCCCTGCCGCCGGAATTTGTGAGAGCAGATACGGATTGCCGAACGCGACGACGACAACCTTGCGGCGATTCGCCGAGATCCGGGCGATGAAGTCGGCGAAGGCCTGTGGTGCATTCACGCTTGTGACGTTCCAGCTCTGGCCAACGTACGACGACACGATGGTGATATCGGCGGAATCGGCGAGCGTTGCGAGTCGCGGATAGTTCGGGGCCGGGTCGTCGGACATCACGAACTCGTTGTGCAGCGCGGGTATGGCCTTGCCAAGGATCGCGTTGAAGGCTTCGCTGGCACCCAGGTCGCTCCGGCGCGCGATCGTTATGGACAGCACCTTTGCGCCGGCCGCGAGCTTCAGTGGAAGGATGTGAAGCGAATCGCGCACGACTGTTATCGATCTGTCGGCGGCCTGTTGAGCCAGCGCGACGTGCATGCTGTCGCCGACTGTGGCCCGTAGCGAGTCCAGATTGGCGTAGCGGTCGCGATCCAGGTTGAGCTGGCGCTTCATGGCGAGAATGCGCCGAGCCGATTCCGAGACGCGCGCTTCGGTGTAACGGCCCTCGCTCACGCCTTCGACAACGGCGTTGATCGCGGCTGGCACGTCGAGCGGCTGTATGAGGACATCGACACCAGCGGTTACCGCCCGCTTCACCGCTTCGGTTGGGCCGTACTTGTCCGTCACACCCTTCATGTCCATGGCGTCGGATATGACCAGCCCAGTGAAGCCCATCTGTTTGCGCAGCAGGCCGGTGACGACGTTCACGGAGAGCGTGCCCGGGGCTCCGCTTGTATCGAGTGCGGGCATCGAGCCGTGGAAAGTCATCACGGCGCCGACGCCGGCTCTTATCGCCGCTCGAAACGGGACCAGTTCCACGCTGTCCAGCCGAGCTCGGCTCACGTTGACAATTGGGAGCGCTAGATGGGAATTGGTCTCCGTATCGCCGTGTCCCGGGAAGTGCTTGGCTGTCGCGATCATGCCGTGTTCCTGCAGGCCGCGAATGAACGAGGCGCCGAGTCGTGCGACCTCGTGCGGATCCTCACCGTACGAGCGGGTATTGATGACGGGGTTCGCCGGATTGTTGTTCACATCCATGACCGGCGCGAAGTCGATATGAATGCCGAGCGCGCGGCCCTCGATGGCGGTGATGCGGCCCTCAGTGTACGTGAGCGAGGTATCGTTGGCCGCGCCATAGGCCATCTCCGACGGGAAGACCGTTGCACCGCCCAGATCGATGCTGTTGGGGAGGAAGTAGCCGCCGCGCGCGCGCATACCTGCGCCGGTCTCGAGGTCGGCGCCGACCAGGAGCGGCAACGCGCTCATTCGCTGGAGGGCGTTGAGCTTCACGGCCATCTCGATCGGGGATCCAATGGACATGAGTATTCCCCCAACCCTGTCGTTCGCGACATACGAAGTAACCCGTCGCCAACTGGCCGCGTCCGCCGGAACGTAGTCCGCGTAGATGTTCGGCCACACCATCTGAGCGGCGCGGTCTCGAAGCGACATGCCTGCGAGGACTGAATCGACCCAGTGGTCCGGCGGCTGGACCAGGCTGGGCGAAGGGGCGCGATCAGACGGCTTTCGCGGTCGCTGTGCGACGAGTGTGGCCGAAACGGTCAGGGCGATGGAGCAGGCGGCGACGGCCAAGGCAGGCACCTGAAACCGTCCTGTCTGGTGGTTCGGAAGCATGGACAAAGGTAATTGCTGATGTGCTGCAGGGGCGGGCCTAGACATCTGCTTATATTGTTGCGTACGTGCCACAACGTTGCGGCGTCCCCGCGCGCGCGGCACGCTGAGTGCAGAGCATGGTTCACGTATACGCGCATTTTTCGGTCGCAAGGGCCGAAAGTGGGTAGCGATATCGAGAACGGAGCGTGTTCGACCGGGTTACGCGGCGATTTTCTAGGTGTAACCGTCTGTTTCAGACTGGCCTACCGATTGCAAATATGGCTGTCAGTCTAACGCTCCGCACCTTTCGAAAATGAGGTACCATGAGTCACCGCTTGCTTACCATAGGGGCCATCTCGGCCTTTTCTGTAGTCGGCTTGACGGCCGCCCGCCCCGCCGGCGGTCAGACCGTAAGACGTGATACGGTACCCCGCGCGGCGCAGCGTCCCGCTGTGCGTGCGTCGGTTGATTCTCTGGTCGAGTGCGCGCCAGTAGCGACCCCGGTCAAGCGCCCCGCGACGGTACGCCGGCGCCGGCGAGCCCTCCCCGCCCGTGCGGCAGCGGCCGGCATTGCTCCAAAGCCTCTTCCCAAGCCCACCCCAAAAGTCGTCGCCGTAGCGCCCAGAGTGAGACCGAAGCGGCCACTGGTTCGACGCGTTCGGCGTACGGTGCCGCGCGCATCGCGCGGCGTGCCTGCGCACTCGACGACGGTCGTCATGTGTCGCCCGGTGCGACCGGTTGCACCGCTTGCGATGGGCACGCCGACGGAGACGTCGGTAGTTCCCGTCCCGCAACTTGCCTCGACGCCACCCGTGCCGGTAGCCGAGGAAGGCCCGCCGTTGCTCGTATCGACGGCTCCGGGGATTCCGCTTGCCGCAGCCGGCGGCGGCCGCTCGTGGCTTCCGTTCGCGTTGATTCCCGCAATTTTCTTCCCATTCATACACAGCGGCACGACGCATCACGGCACCACACCTGTTGACACGACGACGACCCCGCCAACGGGTCCACCAACGGGTCCACCAACGGGTCCACCGACGGGTCCACCGACGGGTCCACCGACGGGTCCACCAAGCGGCCCGCCAACCGATTCGACACCCGTGCCGCCGCCGGTCGGGCCGCCGACCACCACGACCCCGGAGCCGAGTACGTTCGTGTTGCTTGGAACCGGACTGGCGGGTCTGGCAGGCGCGGTGAACAGGAAGCGGAAGCGCTAGACCGCACGCCGTCAGCCTTCCGTAGCCATTGGGGTTCGTAACCCGTTATCCCCCGCGAAAGCGGGGATCTCGCGGAGAGCGCTGCCGGGTCCGAGAAGGATTCCCGCTTTCGCGGGAATGACGAACCAGATTCCCGCTTTCGCGGGAATGACGGGCGCAGGGCTAGCGCGTCGCGCTAGCCCTCAATCGCGGGCATTGTTGAGGCGACTGGACTCCGGGGATCTGGCTTCACGACGAACGTCTGTGTGTAGCTCTTTCCGTTCACGGTGAGCTTCGCCGTGAAGGTTCCCGAGATCGGTGTCGCACGTCGGCGGAACCCACCACCGCCACCGCCGGCAGCCGCCGGCTCCGGACGCGTCGGGTTCCATACAACGCGGTGCATACCGGCACCGACATCGAAGCGCTCGGGCGCTGGCCGCCACAGGGCGGATGTGTTCGGTATCCCACCAGTCGCTCCGCGGCGGCCGGTCGCCGGTGCCGCACCGGAGGGCGCGTCCGTGAACGTGTGCAGCACGGCACCCGATGAATCGAGAATCTCGATTGTGACGGGACCGCTCGCCGCACTCTTCAGGTAATAGTCGATCGCAGCGCCGCTCGGCGGATTTTCTGTCTGCGGCTCGTCCTTCTGCAACGGCGTTCCTTCATCGCCGCCTTCGATGTAGCTCACGGTGTCGCCAGGCTTGAACAGATACGCGTCGGAGTTGCGAACGGTGTCGTTCATCTGGCGTAGCGAACTGATGTCATCGATCACCCAGAACCCGCGGCCATGTGTCGCAACGATGAGATCGTTGTTGTAGATCTCGAAATCGCGCATGGACGTGACCGGCAGGTTGAGCTGGAACGGCTGCCAGCTCGCGCCGTCGTCGAACGAGATGTGCACGCCGCGCTCGGTACCAGCAAAGAGAAGCCCCTGACGCATGGGGTCTTCCTTCACGGAGTGCACGTAGCCATCCGCTGGAAGTCCGGTCGTGATCTTCTGCCACGTCTTGCCCGTGTCGCGCGTGCGGTAGATGTACGGCTCGAAATCCTGCAACTGGTGTCTGTCAACGCTCGCATACGCCACATTGAGATCGAAGTGCGATCCCTCTATCATCGTGACGCAACTCCACGCGGTGAGGGCGGGTGGTGTCACGTTCGACCACGTTCTCCCGTCGTTCATCGTCAGATGAATCTGGCCGTCGTCCGTTCCCACCCAGACCATCGGTACGAGCAGCGGCGACGGTGCAATGGTGTAGATCACGCCGCGCCTGTCGTTACCGGCGTCGGTGGCCGACGCCGGATCGAGCGACCTGGGCACTCCAGGGTCGGTGCGCGTGAGGTCGGGACTTATCTGTGTCCACGTCTGCGCGCCGTCGGTGGTCTTGAACAGGAACTGATTCGCGTAGTACAACGCGCGCGGATCGGCACGGGAAAACACGAGCGGCTGGGTCCAGTCGGTGCGCGCCTTGTTCGGCGGCTTTGGAGCCGTCGTGCCGGACACGGCGCGGTTCTGCTCGAGATTGAACCGCTCGCCCGTGCCGCCGAAAATAATCCCGGGATGCAGTGCGTCGCCCGCGGTATAGCCGCTTTCGCCACCCGCGCCGATGGGCTCCCAGTCGCGCGTCGAGATCTCCGCGAACTTGCCGCGTGAGCGGACGGCGACGGAGCCACTGTCCTGCTGCGCGCCCGTCACCCAGTACGGAAAGCGATAGTCAACCGAAACGTGATATATCTGCGCGGTTGGCTGGTTGAGCCACGAGCTCCACGTGACGTCGCGCGGGTCCGTCGTCTTTGCATTTCGCGTTATGATCGTCCCCTGATCGCTCGCCACGATCACGGTGTTGCTATCGTCCGGCGACACCCACGGCTGATGGTAATCGTCACCGCCAGGCGAGCCGCGCAGAGCGACCCACGTGCGTCCGCCGTCCATAGATCGCGACACCGATACGTTCGAGACGTAGACGATGTCTGCATTCTTCGGATCCACCGTCACGTGCTCGAAGTACCAGCCCCGTCCCCATAATGCCTGGTCCGATGAGAGTCGTGTCCACGACTCACCGCCGTCGTCGGAGCGGAAGAAGCCGCCGAGTCCGGCGGGTGGCACGGCTGGGTTCGGTGGTCCGGTCGGCTTTGGGGCCGACGGATCCGGGTTGAGGTTGTCCACCACAGCATACACACGCTGTGGATTCGCGGCAGAGACCGCGATGCCTGTCTTGCCCATGCCATCGTTCGGCAATCCGTTGGTGAGCTGCTTCCACGTGTTGCCACCGTCGGTGGACTTGAACATTCCGCCGCCCGGTCCATTGCTCGGCGCATACACAAACCACGGCGGTCTGCGTGTGTTCCAGAGTCCGGCGTAAACGACTTGCGGGTTGCTCGGATCGATGACGACTTCGATTCCGCCGACGTTGTCATTCTTGTACAGCACCTTTTCCCAGCTGCGTCCGCCGTTCGTCGAGCGGAATATTCCGCGGTCCGGATTGCCTGCGTAGAAGTGTCCAATCGCTGCTACGAACACGATGTCCGGATTCTGCGGATGAACCGCGATCTTGCCGATGTGCTGAGTGTTCTCGAGACCGATATGCGTCCAGGTCTTTCCTGCATCTGTGGACTTGTACACACCGTTGCCGTATCCGACGGAATCGCGCAGAGTGCACTCGCCGGTTCCTACGTACACGACGTCCGGTGCGGAAGGAGCGACTGCGATGGCGCCGATCGACGCGACCGGCTGCGAGTCGAAGACAGGCTCCCACACGCGCCCCGCATCTACCGACTTCCAGACGCCGCCGTTCACGGATCCGAAGTAGAACTCGTTCGGCCGCCCGGGCACTCCGCTCACGGCGTCGACACGTCCGCCGCGGAAAGGGCCGAGCATGCGCCAGCGAAGGCCGGAATAAAGCTCGGAATAGTTCTGCGGGGCCGGCGCACCCTCGCCAAATGCGGAGCGTGTCGCCAGGTCCTGCGCGGAGGCGGTCTGAAGAAAACGGCCGATGCCGGGCGACGCGACCGATAGTGCGGCGCCGACCTGCGTCGCGCGAACAAAGAACCCGCGTCGCGACAGGACACCCTGGTCCGTTGAGTCTCCGCTTTCGTTGAGGTCGACGATAACCTGCTCGGAATTCGCGCGCTTTCTCTTCACTGACTGCTCCAGGAGGGTGGCCAGAACTTCAACAGAAGATACGTCGGAATCGGACAGAACGTTTTGGAGCCGCCGGATGGCGGGGCGTTGAATCGCAGCGTCGCGTCGCCAGGCGAGTCGAGGGTTAGCTGGCGCCCAGTGACTGCAAGAGGTAACTCACCTTGACGAAGAAACCGTCAGCGGTGCGGCGCAGGCCGCGGAAGGCGAGTGGATCGGGCTCGGTCATGGAGTTGCCGTAGCCCGCGAAGAAGACGGTGCCGGGTGACGGGCGGTACGAGAAGAGCCAGTCCGTGCGGAGACCGTTGGACACGTTCGCGACGGACGGTGTGTACGTGGTATCGTCGCTAATGAAGATCGACTGGCCAGTACGGGGATCGAGAAGACTGGAGCGCGTGGTCGCGGTGTATTGTGTCACGAGTCGGACGAACACGGAACGCGTGACCTGGTACTCGATCTTCACTCTCGGTATCCGGGTGGACGCGGAACGCGCGCCGTCACTGCGGCGTGTGAAGGCGCTGCTCACATAGGTCGCGTTCACGCGCAGCTGCTGCGTGGGCCGGAGGTTCACGCTTGCGTTGTAATCGAGCCGTCTGACGCGCGAGGTCTCCAGGAAATCGACGTCGTTGCCGGTGTTGATACCGGCTGACGCGTCATAGCCCGCAAAGAGCGGCGTCGCAATCTTGAACGACGTAACGAACGTGGTGATGCGCGGTGACGGGACGAAAGGAACAGGCGGCGCGTTACTTATGAAATCGTTCGAATAGGCCGCTGGATCGAATGCGTAGGTCGAGATCGTCGGCGTGACCCCGACCGACCAGCCACCGCGCAGCGTGAAGTTGGTGTTGCCCGACGCGTGATCTTCCAGCAGGCTCTTGCGTGCGAAGAAATCGTTGTAGCGCCATACGCCGCTCGTTTGAAGAAATACATTGAACTTCTCGAGCCACGCGCCCGGTGCGCCATACAGGCTCAGGCGGTTCGATACGCTCGGCTCCACCACACCGGTGCGCGGAACGAATCCGTTATCCGCCGCGAAATGGGAGCCGACCCCGAATACGTTGTAGTGGAATCCGAAAGCACGTCCTGTACGATCGAGCACCGCTTCCCACATCGGCGCGGTGGCGCTGACACCGTTCTGATTGGTGCTGCTCATCGCCGCCTGGAACTGCGCGTAATAGAGGCCACCGAACACGTAGTGCACGTCCGCATCCACGACGCGGTTGCTGCGTCCGCCGCCGACGCGATCGCTGTACAGGAAGCCGGCGACGCTCTGACCCGCGAAACCGCGGTTGAGTCTCAGAATGTCGACCAGCGGGTGCTTCCCGTTGCTGGTCGTGCTCGATGCGTCCAGCGCCGAAAGAAAGGCTATGTCCGTACGGCCCAGCGTTCCCGTGAGCTTGGCCGCCGCGCTCGGCTGCACTATCGTGCGCGTGTACACGAGCGTGTTCGGCACGTTAAAGCGATCGCTGCCCTCCACGAAGAACGGCCTTTTCTCCCGATAGAAGAGCGCGAAGCGGGCATCGGCGGCGATCTGGGTCGCGTCGGCTTCCACCTGGGAGAAGTCCGGCTTGACGGTGCCGTTCAACACGAAGTTGCTTCCTATTGCCCAACGCACGTTGCCGCCGAGCTGCGGCCTGGAGGTGTACTTCCAACTCGTGAGTGACGCATCGCAGCAGGGCACTCCGGTGACGGTGTTGGTGAGCTCCGGGTTGAGTCCCACCACCTGTCCGTGGTGCATGTCGTGGAGGTTCTGGAGCAATCCTTCCTGATTGATGAAGCTTGCCGCACCGCTGCGCGCCTGTGTCCAGGTTTCCTTGTAACCGTTGTGCTGCACGTTGCGCAGAATCTGTATGCCCCAATCCTGCACGGACGTGCTCGGATACCGAAGGCTGCTGAACGGAATTCTGATTTCCACTTCATAACCCCAGGGAGTGACGTGGCCCTTGGAATCCCAGAGGAAGTCAGCGCTCAGGTCGGTCTGGCCCGGCCCGACGTTGGAGCCGGGTATGAAGCCGCCGGTCTCGTTGCGGATGCCGTCAGCCTGGATACCCAGCGGGTTGACGATGAATACGAGCGCGCGATTGCGCTCGTCGTACGTGTCGAGATGAATCTCGACGTTGTCGTCCGAACTGATGTTGTCACGATCGGCGAGCGTGGCGCGCACCGGGCCGTGCGGTTCGTAAGCGCGGATCCCGAAGTACATCGCGGTTCGCGAATACCACACGAGCACTTCGGTCGAGTCCGGGGACGGTCGCTGATCGGCCGGCGAGTACTCGGAGAAGCCCGTGAGCGTTGCCGCGCGGGTCCACACGGGCTCGTCGAGCCGCCCGTCGATAGTGACGGTCGTATCGATACGCGGAGCGTGCGCGGTAATCTGGCCGGCGCGTCCGTTATAAACGGGGCCCGGTTGAGCAGCGGCGATCTGAAACGCGCCGAGAACGGCAAGCAGCATTGTCGAGGAAAATAGTTGAGCGCACCCGCTTCGCCCCGAGAAACCGCGGAGGATGATTGTTACGCCGTCGGATGCTATCCGGAGACAAGTTTCCGTCGCAGACCAACCGCGGAGCGCTATTGTTATACAGACTAACTCAACGGAAGTGATGCATGTCCGATTCACACACTTATGAAGCGCATCTGACGTGGACCGGAGCGTCAGCCGGCCCGACGTCATCGTATGCTGGCTACTCGCGGGAACATTCCATCCAGATTCCCGGCAAGGAGCCGCTGCGGGGATCAGCCGATGCGGTGTTTCGGGGCGACGGTTCGTTGTATTCCCCGGAAGATCTGCTGGTAGCATCGCTTTCCGGCTGCCATATGCTATCCTACCTCGCACACGCCGCGAGGGCGGGTGTGCACGTCACGTCGTACGAGGATTCCGCGACCGGCACGATGGTTCTCGAGGGTGGTGGCGGACACTTTACCGAGGTGACGCTCCGGCCTTCAGTAACCATATCAGCCGGCGACCCAGCGTTGGCGCAGACGCTTCACGACACCGCGCACGCGGATTGTTTCATCGCTGCGTCGATGAACTTTCCGGTCCGGCACGATGTGCGTGTCACGGTAGTGGCGCACCCCTGACACATCGTTACTTCGGGAGCGAAACCGCCGACTCGCCGGCTGCCTTTCGCTTCGTGTTGAACGCTGTGAGCCCTGCCGTCTTCAACGCATTCCACCTGGACATTACGTCACTCAGCTGAGCGCGCGCACGCTCGCTCGCATTTACTTCGCTCGCGGTCGGTGCCACGTCTGCGCTCTGCATCGCCATCGCCGCGGCAGTGAGCGCGTTGGTGACTGTGGAGAGATTGGAGATCGGTGTTGCTGCACCACCACGCCCACCGAAGCCTCGCCGTCCCGTTACGGGCGCGGGCGCGAGTGATTCTACCTGCGCTCGGAACGCGTCGACACCTGCGCGCTTCAACCGATCGAGTTCCGCGATGAGCGCGCGCGCCTGAACGTATTCCGTGTGAGCCGTCTTTGAGCCTTCGTACATCTCCATGGACAGCGTCGCGAGCTGAGCGAGCGCAGCGGGTGGCGTCGTCACGCGTGGATCGAGCCGCAGCGTGAGAGGCTGGTTGTAGCTCCGTCCACCGACAGTGAGCCGAACCGTGTACTGACCGGCTGGGGCCCATGGTGCGTTGACTCCGTCGTACGTACGGTGCGGAACAGCGCCTTCGCCACCCTCGCCGCCGCCTGCATTGGTTGCGACTGGATCGTAATGCAGATCCCACGTCACGCGGTGCATTCCTTCATGCGTGGAGATGACCCGTGGCGGCGCGGGCCAGTACAGCGGGAGGCCGCAGTCCGGCGCGGCTGGATTCTTCTGGCAGACCTGGTTGTACGCGACCGGGTCGGTGGCGGGGTCCGGATTTGGAACCGGATCGTTGCTCGAGTATGAGCGCACGAGCTTTCCCGAGGCATCGAGAATCTCGATACCCACGGGGCCGCCTGCGTTGCCTGCGAGGTAGTAGTCGATGATGCCGCCGGGCGGTGGATTCTCGCCAGCAGGAACCTCTGGAGGCCACGGCGTGGGATCGTTGGTCGCGAAGCGGACACGCGTCGCGGGTGCAGGCCTGTAGAGGTACGCTCCGCTCGAAGCCCTGGCTTCCGCGACCTGCCGCAGTGGCGTGACGTCGTCGAGTATCCAGAAACCGCGGCCGTGCGTCGCGGCAATGAGGTCGGAGCACATGCACGTGCTGTCATCCTTCAGCTGGATGTCACGCACCGACACCGCGGGCATGTCCAGTTTGAGCGACTGCCAGTGATCGCCGTCGTCGAACGACACCCAGACCTGCGTGTCGGTTGATGCATAGAGCAGCCCCTTCTTGCGTGGATCCTCGCGGATGGAGTTCGTTACCGCGCCGGCCGCTATTCCGTTGTCGATCTCGGTCCACGTCCTGCCACCGTCGTGAGTGCGCCAGAGATGCGGGTTCGCATCGTCGATCCGGAGCGTATTCGCCGCGGCGTACGCCGTCTGCGTATCGAAGTGTCCCGCGTCCATGTTGAAGATTCGCGTCCACGGCTTGATCTGCTGCGGCGTAACATTGGTCCACTTTACGCCACCGTCGGTCGTCACCTGAATGTTGCCGTCGTCCGTGCCGGCCCAGATCACGTTGATGTCGCGCGATGACGGCGACAGCGCGGTGATCGTACCCTGCGGGCCGGCCTGCACGGTGCTCGCATACTTGCCAGCGTTCACGGGAACCGCCCACGTCTTGCGCGCGAGGTCCGGACTTATGCGTGTCCAGCTGTGTGCCTGATCCGTCGTCTTCCAGACCACGTTGGACACGTAATACATGATATGCGGATCGATCGGCGACCACGCGATCGGCATGGTGCGCACGTTGCGATTCACGGCGTCGCCATTCTCGTCGTGTCCGCTCATGTCGGGCCCGACGAATGTCGTCTGGCCTGTGGTGCGATTGTACAGCGAGACGTTGGTGCGCATGCTCCCGAACACGAGCTCGGGATCCTTCGGATCCGACGCGGCGATTCCGTACTCCTGGATGTTCACCGGATGCCAGTCGTGAAACGTTATCTCACCATCCATCGACCTGCTGTCGACGCATGCAGATCCGGAATCCTGCTGGCCGCCGCACACGCGGTACGGGAACGCGTTGTCGGTGGAGACGTGGTACATGGCCGCGGTCGGCTGCGTGTACCAGCTGCTCCACGACACGCCGCGATTCGCCGAGATCACCGCACCCTGATCCGACACTACTACCAACACGTTCGGATTGCTGGGATTGATCCACGTCTTCTGATAGTCGTCGCCGCCCGGCGCGCCGCGCACTGCGGTCCATGTCACTCCGCCGTCATCGGTCCGCCAGAACACCGTTGACGAGCTGTAAACCACGTTCTCGTTCTTGGGATCGACGGCGATCGTCGGGAGGTCACCGCCTCCGATGCGGACCAGCGGCCGTTCGTCGGCGTTCGCCGGACGCGTGCCTGCAGCCACACCCGGGTCATCGATCGCAAGGTGCCAGTGCTCGCCGGCGTCGGTCGACTTGTAGAACGCCACCGCGCCCGTCGTGCGCGCCGCCGGATTGCCCGTCGTCGCACCCGCTACCATCGCGTACAACACGCCCGAATGGCTCGGCGCCAACGCTAGATTTGCCTGAATCACCGTCGGAAGCCCTTCGGTGAGCTGCTTCCATGTGGTGCCGCCGTCGGTGGACTTGAAGATGCCGTTGCCGGCCCCACCAAACGACTTGCCTTCGGTAAAGCCTTCCTGCTGCTGCCACAGAGTGGCGTAGACCACGTTCGGATTGTTCGGATCTATTCGAACGTCGTTACCGCTCGTGTACTCGTCCTTGTACAACACTTTCTGAAACGTTCTGCCGCCATCATCCGAGCGGAATATCCCCCGCTCGGCGTTCGGGCCGTATGGATCGCCGAGCGCGGCGACGAAAAGACGATCCGGATTCTTCGGATCCACGTCGATCATTGCGATCATTTGCGTGTCACGCAGACCGAGATGTGTCCATGTTCTGCCGGCGTCGGTTGATTTGTAAACACCGTCGCCGACTGAGAGATCGGGTCGGATGATTCCCGCGCCCGTTCCCACGTAGATGACATTCGGGTTCGACGGAGCAACCGCTATCGCGCCGATCGATCCCGTAGGCTCGGCGTCGAAGAGCGACGCCCAGTTGGAGCCGTAGTCGGTGGAGCGCCATACGCCGCCATTGTCAAAACCGACGTATGCGACATTCGGCTCGTTCGGTACACCGGACACGGCGCGTGCCCTGCCCGCCCGCGTCGGTCCAATCTCGCGCCAGTGCATCGAGGAGTACAGATTGGCGGACTGCGCGATCAGTGGAGTGGAAAGCGGCGCCGCTGAGACGACGCTGGCGACGGCGAAGCCGGCGAGAATGACACGGACGGTGCGGTTGCTCACGAGAACGGCCTTCCTGGGATTTCGGTATGCCTGCGAGTGAAATTATAACGAACGAGCCGTCATCTGGTGATGACGGCTCGTTGGTGTTGCTACTGCCGCGCCGGTGCGACCGCTGGAGCCGCCGCCGCTCGGGGCCATACGTTATCGCTCGGATCGCGGTCCGGGAATCGCCGGCCTGGATCGAGCGTTATCGACTGGATCTGCCGGCCGCCAAAGTCGAGTACCGCGTCGAAGCTGCGGTTGCCATTGAACCAGACGTCCACCGGCCATGTGACGACGGCCGTGTTTGCGTCTGTCATCCGTGCGTTCGTCATGCTGCGTATCGCTGGACCGGTCGGCGCGAACTTCACCTCGAGCACCACCGGTGACGGCATTCCGCCCGCCTGGTGCACGGTCACCGTCGTACGATTCCCGACGGTATTCACGCTCGATATGGATCCTTCTACCGACTCCGACGTGAACAGCCAGTAATACCAGAACCAGCCGAGGTCCTTGTGCAGTGCATTGTCCATGAACAACGCGTAGTCCCATGGCGTCGGGTGCTTGAAGCGCCAGGCCTTGGCGTAGCCACTCATTGCATGCCAGACCGCCGAATCGCCGACGATCCCGCCGAGCATGGACAGCATGAGCGGGGCCTTGCCGTACGCCTGGAACGAGTACCTGGGTCCGCCGTAGTTCGCGTCCCACATAAGCGGAGCTTCGCGTTCATCGCCGCTGATTCGGCCGTAGGATTGACCCAGGCTGTCGACGTTCGGTGTCTGGCCGAGGCGGTCGAAGCGCGACAGGCGATTCATGTACTGGTTGAACCCCTCATCCATGAAGCCGTACCACGTCTCGTTGGTGCCGACCATCATCGGCCACCACTGATGCCCGGTCTCGTGATCGGATGCGCCGGTGCTGGACATGATGAACATGGGATATTCCATTCCGCCCTCGGGCCCATCCACCATCGTGAGCAGCGGATAGGCGTACGGCATCCATAGTTTGGAATAGAACTCGAGCGCGTGACGCACCGTCGGTCCCGCCGCCGCGTACTGCTTGGAGTGGCCCGGCTCGTAGAAGATGTTGACAGGCACAACGCCCTTTCCGGGAATCGTCGCGCGAGTCGCGTCCCATACGAAGCGATCCGACGTTCCCCAGGCGACGTCGCCGACTGTGTCGGCGACGAAGTGCCAGACGAGTCGGTCTCCTGCCGCTGTCGATTTGCCTGCGCCGCGTTCGTCCGCGCTCACGATGTTGATTGTGGAATCGCTTTGCAGTACGTGTGACAGCTTCTCACGCGCTGATGCGGTTAGTACCTGTTCCGGATTCTGCAGCACGCCCGTGGAACCGACGAGCCAGCCAGCGGGCATGTCGATCTTCACGTCGAAGTGGCCGTAGTTGTTGTAGAACTCCGAAGGCCCGAGGTAGGGATCCGTGTCCCACCCGCGCAGATCATCGAACATTGCGACGCGCGGATACCACTGCGCAACCTGGTACAGCGAGTCACCCCATCGACCCATGCGCAATCCGCGAACGCCTTCGCTGAGGGGCACACGGAAGTGCCATTCCGCTTCGATCGTCGTGGTCGCCCTGGCTGCAATGGGTGACGGCAGCCTGATCGTCGCGACCGTCTGCGTCATTCCTACCGCTTCGGGATGCGTGAGTGGAGGTTGCGGCGTCCCGCGCGGACTTCTTCCGGCCGCGTTGCTGCGATCGGTGAGATCGACGTTGGCGCCGTCGACACTGAGCCGCGTCACCACCATGCCTTCGGTGATCTCGGGCACGGTTTCGGCGCGCGGCACGTTTGCTCGGTAGATGTTCTGGTCCAGGCGCAGCACGATGGTGCGCATGGCAGAGTCGCTGTTGTTGTGCACCACGACGCGCTCGCTTCCGCTCACTGTCGAAGTCGGAGCGTCAAAACGCGCGTTGATCGTGTAATCGTTCCAGAGCTGCCAGTAGTTTCTTCCTGGCCGACCGGTGGAATCGCGCGTGCCGGCCGCCCACGCTCGCCGAATCATGTTGGTGAGCGGTATGTCGCGCTGGACGGCGCGCGGCGCAGTCGATGGAGTAAATAGCGGGACTGGCTGCTGCGCGTAGGCGGGAGATGCAACCGCGCTCGCCAGTAGCGCCAGAGCGGCAATGGATCGAACGGTCATTGGAACTCCGGGTGATCGTATCCGAGATGGCACTCTTGCCACTCGTTGATGAGCGACCAGCGCCGACTACCCATATACGCGCGCACCGGCCGAATCGCTCCGAACGATCAGCGCTGCGCGTAAGGGCGAGTAGTTCCGTCGCGAAGCATCGCGATCACTGTATAGTGCTCCGGCGTGCCACCTTCCATACCGGGCGATCCAGTGACCATGCCGGGCACCGCGAGGCCGGCGATGTCGGCAGGGTGGTCTCGCAACAGTTTTTGCACGAGGTCGGCCGGCACGTGGCCTTCTATCACGTAGTTGCCGACTTCGGCAGTGTGACACGACGCCGTTGCCTCCGTGATGCCATGCGCTGTCTTGATGGAATCCAGCACCCGCGCAGGCTCGTCTATCGCGGTCACCTGGAATCCGTTGTCACGCATGTGCTGCACCCACGACTTGCAGCATCCGCACTCGGCGTCCTTGTAAACACGGACCGGAGTACCAGCGGAGCCGGCGGAACCGGGCGCAAGTGTGGCAGCCGCGTGGGCGGCGAGGCCCTGCGGCGGAGCGACGTGTGTCGAAGCGACGTGTGTCGCGGATGACTCCGCGTTGCCGCCGGAGCATGCGGCAACCGCCGACAGGATTGACGAAACGAGCACGAGTTTCAGACGTGTGGCCATCAGGGCAAGCTAACTGATTCGGGCAGCGCCCACACCCCAGTCTCAGGCAGTCAGGTTTGTGCTTAGCCGCCGGCTAGTGAGTGATCGATCCCTGCTTGCTGGTATCGATGTCGCTCGACTCGCCGCGCTTGAACAGGAATGCTTCCATGTTGCGCGTGAGGAATTGTCGCGCCTGTGGATCCATCACGTTCAGCCCGTAATGGTTTATCAGCATGGTCTGCTGCTTCAGCCATTCTGCCCAGCACTGCTGACAGATCTCCTCGGCCGCGCGCGCTCCGATGGCTCCCGGAAAAGGCTGCCGCTCGAATCCGTCGCGCGTCTGGCCACAGCGCGTGCACGTTACAGTGGCGGGCATCGCTTCAACTCAATGCGCGATGCCTCAGGCGGCGTCGCGCATTCCCTCTGAATCGTTGCGCATTCCGCGAGCATATGTGATCTCAGCCAGACGGAAGAGGGCGAGAATGCGCAGGTAGACCGCGCCGATGTCGAGCTCGAACCAGCGCGCGGAGAACACCGCGCTGTGCGGATCGGCATGGTGGTTGTTGTGAAGCTCCTCGCCACCCAGCCAGATGCCGATGGGGGAGATGTTGCGACTCTCGTCCTTCACTTCGAAGTTGCGGTAGCCGACAGCGTGACCGACACCGTTGATGATGCCAGCGGCCCAGAACGGAATCCAGATCATCTGCACGCCCCAGACGAGCGGCCCGATGAAGAAGCCGAAGAGCCAGATGTCGATCGCGAGCATCACGAGAATGCCAACCCAGTTCAGCCTGGAGAAGACGTGGCGCTCGAGCCAGTCCGTGGGCGTTCCCTTTCCATACTTCTCGAGCATGCCCGGCTGCCGAACGGCCTTGCGATAGTAGAAGGCGCCCTTGAGCACGATGTTACGAAGTCCTTCCATAAGCGGCGAGTGCGGATCGCCTTCGCGGTCGGCGAATGCATGATGCTTGCGGTGGCACGCCACCCATTCCTTCGTCACGATGGCCGTCGAAAGCCAGAGCCAGATGCGCATCGGGAGCGCGGCAACGTAGTGCAGCCTCACTCCACGGTGGGTCTGGGCGCGGTGAAGAAATATCGTCACACAGACGTTCGTCAGATGTCCGGCGATTGCTATGAACAGGAGCGGCTTCCACCAGGCGGTGGCCAGAGCAGCGAAATGAGGCATAATCGGAGATTTCTCGGTGTACCGGGATCAGCCCTATAATCTATAAAGACGCATGGTAAAGAGTATCGGGAAAAACCTTATGAACGAGCGTTCCCCGAGCCTTGGGGCCGCACTTCCAGCTGCGACCTGCACTTGCGGCTCTGGACCCCGGCAGGCATCATCCCGCCACAATGGAAAGTCCCGGCACGTCGCACGCACAGTCTGAATCCCCTCGTCTTTCGCCCCTGGGAATCGGATCTGCACTGGGCGCACCGTCGGATGACGAAGATTCGGCATACGCCACTGCGCTTCGCCGCGCGCTGGAGCTTGGGCTCAACCACATAGATACGGCGATCAACTTCCGGTGCCAACGTTCGGAGCGCCTGATCGGAAAAGTGCTGCGCGACGGCGCTGCCAATGGGGCGAAGGTGTTCGTCACGACGAAGGGCGGGTACCTGCCGCTCGAATCCCCACCGCCGCAATCGAAGGCTGAATATCGGGCGTATATCGAGCGCGAGTATCTGGACAGTGGGATAGTTGAAGCAACGGCGCTCGTTGCCGGCGGCCACTGCATCTCGCCGCGGTTCCTGCGGGATCAGGTCGAGCGGAGCAGTGCCAATCTGGGAGTCGGCGCGATCGACATCTACTACATCCACAATCCCGAGCAGCAGCTCGACGCGGTGGCCCGGGAAGAGTTCGACGCGCGGATGCGTGATGCGTTTGCGGAGCTTGAATCCTGCGTCGACGACGGCCTGATCAGCTCGTACGGGTGCGCCACGTGGGACGGATTGCGCGTTCCAAAGTCGGCGCAGAACCATCTCTCGATAGAGACGCTAGTGCGCATCGCGCACGACATCGCGGGCGACGATCACCACATGATGGCGTTTCAGATGCCCATTAGTCTCGGAATGATGGAGGGAGTTCGCGTCG
The DNA here is from genome assembly GCA_030854055.1 of Gemmatimonadota bacterium. Lineage (GTDB taxonomy): Bacteria > Gemmatimonadota > Gemmatimonadetes > Gemmatimonadales > Gemmatimonadaceae > Fen-1247. The sequence continues at coordinate 29,789 of JALYTX010000008.1, forward strand.
CGACACAGCTCGTCAATTCACGGGAACGGACTTCGCTCGAGGCTGCTGACGAGCTAGGCGTCGCCATGATTGCTGTCGCGCCGTTGATGCAGGGGCGCCTCGTACTGGACCTCCCCGCCGCCGCCCGCGACGCGTTCCCCGAAGCAGAGACCGATGCCGCATGCGCGCTGTCGTTCGTGCGAATGGTACCGCACGTCGCGAGCATTGTCGTCGGAATGCGCAGCGTGAAGCATGTTGAGGAGAATGTGGCGCTGTTTGCGTAAGGTGAGCGCGCTGGACTCACACACGCAGTCGGTTGACACGAGCGTTGCAGTTGGATACCGTACAGGTGGGCACGCGCATCCTCCAAAGGGATGCAGCATTTACGCAACCGGAGACCGTTTCATGTCGAACTCAACTCGACGCGCGGACATCGATCACACGTGCGGTACTGGCCGGTCAATGGCCTGCCGCCCCGTGCGCGCGCACGCACGAAAGCGATTCGAATTGAGACGTATCAGGCGCGCCGCCACGCGCTGCAACCGCGTTTCGGCCAAGCGATCGGTCGCATTCTCCAACTGCGCAACGGGGAGCCAGGAGAACAGCCTTAGAGGCTGATCCGGCTCAGTGCCTGGCGAGGCTCTCTCGCCACTCCGACACCCCGTCTGCGCCTTCCGGCCAGATGGGGTTTTTCCGTTTTTGCACTGCAGCCTGATCAATCCAGTGCTGCGCAACTGCTGCACAACTGCGGCACAACAGGAGAACGAATCGTGAAAGCGCCCATAAAGCTCCTGACGACCCCATGCTGTTCGCCGCCCGCGTTCCAAATACCCCTCGAGTCCATCGCTCTCACAAGTAAGCAACGGGTGAACGACACCCGCCAAGACGAAGGGCCACTATCGGAAGGGAGCAATGAACGACTGCTTGACCGTTGAAGGCGAGATCCTCGACGATATCGTGTCGCGAACGAATCTCGACACCGCAGTGCCGGCGGCGCTGGCAATGCTCGAGCGCGAGCCGTTGCGATCCGCGGGATTCTTTCCCGGTGACCTGCTCCGGGCGCTCATCGATCTCCCATCCGCGTTCTGGGGACGTCGCGGAACCCTGTTCGGCCGCTACCAGAGCGTGGTGCGCGCCGGAGCGATCGCGCGACGGATGCTGCCTGATGCTGAGCAGAGGGCGTTCTGGACAGACGTGGAACGGTGCCAGCGGCGTGCACTGCGGTCCAGCACTCGAGCTTCAGCCACCATACAACAAGAAGGGATCAACCAATGAGCTCCGATAGAAAGCGATTAGTCATGTGGCGGCGTTTAATGTTGATGCATGCCGCCAGACGCTCCCTCAGCCCTGTCCACGACCGCGACGCGACGCGGTCCGAGCGGGAAGTTCGTGAACCCGTGGCCGAACGCGAAGCCTCACGGACTCAGTGATTTCCTGAAGTGGGTTTCGGAGCGCCGCGGCTCTCGGCGCTCCGGCTCACGGCAGTTTTCACTTCCGTGGGCATCGCCCTCGTTCGCGTTGCCCCGCGCCGAACGTGCCGAGATCGTCGTCACGTGGGTCGGCCACTCGAGCTTCCTGCTCCAGATGGGGTCGGTCAATATCCTGCTCGACCCCATGTGGAGTGAGCGCGCGTCCCCTTTCAGCTTTGCCGGCCCCAAGCGCATCTCGCCCCCAGGTGTCGCGTTTGCTTCCCTCCCGCCCATCGATCTCGTTGTCATATCGCACGACCACTACGATCATCTGGATCGTGCGACTGCCAGACGCATCGTCGCAGATCACCCGAGTGCCGAATGGCTTGCGCCGCTGGAGACCGGCGCCTGGCTCCGCAAGCGCGGCGCAAACGTGGCTGCGGAGCTGGACTGGTGGCAGACGGTTCGCACTCACGGGCTGGATGTTACCTGCACACCCGCGCAACATTTTTCCGGGCGCCGTCCCACCAACCGAAATTCGTCACTCTGGTGCGGCTGGGTAATTCGCGCCGGTGAGCGTGCAGTTTTCTTTGCCGGCGACACCGGCCGCCATCCCGAGTTCGGAGCAGTCACCCGTCGGCTTGGCCCGTTCGACGCCGCATTCATCCCGATCGGCGCGTACGAGCCGCGCTGGTTCATGGGTCCGGTCCACATGGCGCCGGACGAGTCGGTCTCTGCGTACGCGGACATTATCGCCGAGAATGGCAGCCGGAGATGTACGTTCGTGGCCATGCACTGGGGCACGTTCAAGCTCACCGACGAGCCGATGGACGAACCGCCGCGGCTTACGCGTGGCGAGTGGGACCGAAGGGGAATGGACTCCGCGTTGCTATGGATCCCCGATCGAGGTGAGACCAGAACTCTCTAGCCGGCGCTTAACAAGTGCACCGGGCCGCCCTATCGGATCAACGACACCGGCGTGACTATCAAGTGCAGGTTGTGGTTGATTCGGACACCGGCGATCCCGTTGAGCGGGGCATTCTTCGCTGTAATGGACGTGATGGGAACGCCGTTCACGCTCACATTTGCGGTTCCACCGCTCACCTGGATGCGGACACCGAAGAGGGCCCGTCCTGCGGCGTCCTGCTTCGGGATTGAAGGCTGAACGGTCCAGTCGGTGATCGTCCGCGTCTTCGCACCATCGCGGACCTTCACCGCGAACATGCCGTCGCCGCGCACCAGGAAGTAGGTGTACCGGGCAGCCGCTGTCTTGAGGTTGGAGCCGCCGATGAACACGCCAAACGCCTCGGGATGCGCCGGTGCTTCGAGCTGCTCGAATGTGGCGGATGCGGTGAACCTGTTCCGGGCGGTGTCCGCTGGTGAATAGAGGATGTGCGCCGGCCCGGTGGTGACCTCAAAGCGCCCGGGCTGCTTTTCAGCGTAGGTCACGCCGGTAGCGCTGACGGTTGTGTCGTCGAATACGGCGTGGTATCCCCGTGGAAGGCCGGCCTCGGATGCCGGGCGTGTCGTGTCTGGTGTTGCGGGGACAACGGCAATCTTTCCCGCCACCGGATTGCTCACAGACACTGCTGCGTCGCGCTTCCCACATCCCGCGAGCATGGCAATCGCCGAGGCTGCAAGCACCGTCGCAAGAGTGGTCACGAGCGTGCTCGTCCGTAAGGTCAGAGCGTGTCGCGGAGCAATGTTGGGCATTCAGGTTTCTCCGTTGTGTATCCGTTAGTGCGGTCGGACGCGAGGCACACGGAAAGATATAGCCACGATTGTGCAAGAAACTCTTGCGCGTTGTACATTTGTGCGCGATTCTTGCTTGGATTCACGTGAGCTTTACTAACAACGTACCGGAGTAGAGAATGGCAACTAAGAAAACGTCCCGTAAGAGCTCGAGCCGTAGTGCCGGTTCTCGGACCGGCGCAAAGCGCGGATCGAAATCGGCGTCAAAGAGCAGGCGCAAGTCTGCGGCTCGCAAGTCCGTCGCGCGCAAGGCGTCAACCCGGAAGAGTGGCGCACGGAAAACGACTCGCAAGAGCGCAACCAGAAGCGGTCGCAAGAGCACGCGCAAGAGTGGTCGCAAGAGCACTGGAAAGACCACGCGCAAGAGCACGCGCAAGAGCGGCTCGAAGAGCGCGAGCAAGTCCGGCGGCCGCAAGGCTGGTAGCCGCAAGACAACGGCAAAGCGCTCGTCAGGTACGGGCGCCAAGCGCGGTCCGGCCCGCAAGAAGAGCGCGAGCAGGGGCGTAACGAAGTCTGCTGGGCGCAAGACCGGCGCACGCAAGACCGGAGCGCGCAAGGGCGGCGCGCGCAAATCTACCCGCACTACCACGGTCTCTCGCCTCAAGCGCGTGACCACCGGTATCGCTGAGCAGGGCAAGCACCTCGCTGAAGGAGCCGCCACTGTCGTGACGGATTTCGTGCAGGACGTGCAGGACAAGTTCTAGCGTTTATCCGCACACCGGAGTAGCAGGCTGACGGCTTAGCCGCGCAGTTCAGCTACTTCGGACGTCCTGGCTGGGGCGAGGTTCCGGGACCAGTCCCAGCCAGGCGCGCGCGCTCAGACGGCTCCCCGCGAGCGCAGCCGTCGTCATCCCCGCGAACGCGGGGATCCCTGTCTAAGTTGGCGCGTACCTCGACGAGATTCCCGCTTCCGCGGGAATGACGACGCTTTATTCCCCGCTACGCCCGCGCCGCCTCGCGGCTCATCGGCAGCGCCGCCTGCTCGTCGTACCTCGGCGCGCGAAGCTTTGATGAAAGGCGCGTGGTGTCGATCACGAAACACGAGCCCGCACGCGTCGCCACGCCGGTCGTTACCATGCGGCTGAGCGCAAGCGCAATGGACTCGCGCGTTGCGCCTACCATCTCGCAGAGAAGCCTGTGATGCGATGGATCCAGCTTGAGCATGGCGTCGTCCAGCATGAAACTGGTCCCGTCGCTCAGGCGCAGCAGCACGGAGACCAGGCGGTCCTCCACATTCAGCGACGCCAGCTCCTGCAGTCGCTCGAGTAGCGTGCTGCGCTCGGCCATGACCTGGGCAACCAGGGCGATCGCGTGCGCCGGCTGCTCCCTGACAAAAGCTCGGAACTGCTCTCCGCCCAGATGCAGTGTCTCGACCCCGTCAGCCGCACGGGCGTCGGTGGCGTAACAGCCGCGGGGCGCGAGGCCCTCTGCGCCAAATGTCTCGCCCGGCATCGCTATTCCGCTTACGAAGCCACGACCCCCCTTCATTGGACTTCGTAGTACTACGTTGCCGTGCAGAACAATGAAGATCCCGTCCGCCGCCGTGCCGCTGCGATAAACTTCGAAGCCAGCAGGCCAGTGAGCCTTTGCCCCGAATTGCGTCGCAGCGATCCGCTCGCTCAGCGAAAGCCGCGGTGTCCGACGCACCACTGCCACGTCATCCATAACCTCATGGAGTTCGCAAAGTTCGCGCCGCTGAATCCAGCAGCACAGCGGCCCGCATAAAGCGATCGGAAAGATCTGCGATCTCCTGGACCGTGAGCGCCTTGTTACCCGCCTGAACCGCCTCGTTGATGCTGGGCAAGCCGATGTTTGAGTAGCCGTTGTCGTTGTCGGCGGCGTAGATGACATTCCGGAACCATCCGCGCTTGGTTACCGGAAGTCCCTCAGGCCGCACGAATACGCGCTCCACCTTCATCAACGTCTCATTTGCTTGCTTTCTCGCGGCAGCTGACGAGCCTGCCCCCGACATCGATCCGAGCGCAGCGTCGCGCGCCGTGTTGAACGCCGCCGCGGAACGCTCCATGACAGCGATCGAAGAGTCCAGCGCGAGCAGCGACACATCCGGCCACTGCCGCGCGGCGATATTCTTCGCCGCGGTCGCCGTAAGTCCGCGCATCGCGCGCGCGTATTCCACATAGTCGTACGGGATGATGTCGGCGTCGGCGAGCCGCATTATCGCGACTGAACCCATCTCGCCCATCTTCGCGTGATACCTGAAGCCGGGATCGCCGAACTTTGCCGTCCAGTGGTACGAATCAAACGCGGAGTGGTAAACCCCCATGGGGCCCCCGAATCCCCAGTCGGCGATCGGAATGCCGAGGTGGTTGTAGAAGCCAGCGAAGTCGGAGCCACCGCCGGGATCGCCGATCCCGGGCTGCGCAGTGTCCGAGGCTGCGTGCTCGGACTTTCGCCATGCGTCGTACACCGTTCCATTCCCGGCCGGACTTGCAACGCCCTTCGTTACGTCCCTGAAGAAGGGCCGCAGCGACGGTGATCCACTGGCGCCGAGCACGGGTCCGGTGGCGACTTCATCGAAGTTGATGTATGCGACGCCGTCCCTGGAGAGACGCTCCGCATCCTGCTCCACGAATTCCGTCGAGCCCATCAAACCCCATTCCTCCGCGTCCCACGAAGCGAACACGATCGTACGTTTTGGACGATAGCCCTGTTTCACGAGATCGCCGATCGTACGGGCGGCCTCGAGGACGCTCACGGTACCGCTGATGTTGTCTGCAGCCCCAGGTCCCCAGGCATCGCGGTGCCCGCCGATCATCACCAGTTGGTCGGGATACTCGGAGCCCTTGATCGTGCCCAGAACGTCCCAGATATCCTTGTATGGATGCGTGGCTGCGTCGGTCGTGACGACAACGCGAGCGCTCACCGGGCCCGGGCCCACGTGGTATCTGAACGGAAGCGCACCCTGCCACCCGCGCGGAAGCTCGCCACCACCGCGCACGTCCCGCAGCAATTCGGCGGCATACTTGTACGACGCCGGAATCACCGGAATTCGTGGAAGGTTGGTCTGATCCAGAGGGACGCGCTTCGCGCCTGGCAGGCTCGCGTAGCCCGGCGTGGTCGGATCGCCGTTGTCGTTGTAAACGCTCCCGCGCTGCACCCCGGTCCACGGGCGCATCGGACCTTCGGGATAGACGTCACCGCGCGCATAACCGTCGTCGGCGGGATCGCTGTAGATGATGAGCGCGACGGCGCCGTGTTTCTCCGCCTCGCGCGCCTTGATGCCGCGATAGGAGCGGCCGTATCTGGCGACGACCACCTTGCCCTTGACCGAGATGCCGAGCGAATCGAGCGTCCTGTAGTCCTCGACGAGTCCGTAGTTCACGTACACCACCTCACCTGTCGCGTCGCCGGCAGCGCCGTAGCCGTTGAACGTGAGAATCTGCGGATAGCCGAACGACGTGGTATCCTCCGCGATCGGACCTTCGGGCAGCGCAAGCTCGACGGGGTTGGGGGACACGCGGTAGAGGTGAACGCTCGTCGGGTGCGGCATGTAGATGCTGTAGGTGCGAATCTCCGGCGTCATCCCATACTTCCTGAGCTCGCTCGCGAAGATGTCGCGCGTCCGGGCCTGCGCGGGAGTGCCAGCCATGTGCGGTTCTTTGGACAGCTCCCGCGACAGCGAATCCGCGTTGGAGGGTGATGCGAGTGCGGCGGCCTTTGCCTCACGCGCTCGCTCCCGCTGTGCCGTGGCGGAAGTGAAGCCGACGATCTGCTGTCCACTCTGCGCAATGGCAGTTGCTGCAACTGGCGGGAAGGCGAGAAATGCGGCGACGGCCGCCGTCATGGCCGGGAAAAGCCTGAAAAGCGTCATACGGAATCTTCCAGTTCTTCGAGTGCGTGTCGGATGGCGGCGCGCAGGTCCGTTTCGGGATCCTCCGCGCCAGAGAGTGCAGCGGTCAGCTTGGTAAACTTGTCGGTCATCTCCGATTCGACGAATCGCTCGGCGTTGTGCACGCCAAGCGTCATCAAGGACGTCATCGCAAGATCGCGGAGCATCCCAAGCGTTTCAGGCTCCAAGGCGGAGAGCGACTGAGGTATCGCGGCCGGCGCGGATAGCGACGCATGCTCGCGCCTCCGCTTGGGCGCTTCGAACATCGCGCTGAGCGGGGCGAGAGTCACAACGAAGGAGCCGGCGGTGTGCTCTTCCCAAGCCGTGATGACGTTGCGGCGACGCAGCGACGGGAACAACGCGAGGATGGCCATCCGCACTACGGCGACGCCACCCTCGCTCCCCTTGCCGCGGCCGGTGATCACCAATACCTCACCGGTCTTCTCCACCTGCTTCGCCCGGATCCAGCTATCCGCTCTGGCGCGCGCTTCTTCCGCGGTCGGCAGCGACTCCCGCAGGTTGAGAGTCTTCGATGGCCCGAAACGGATCTCATCGAACGCTTTCTGGATGTGGGTGGGATATCCGCGTGACATCTGCCTCAAGTTACCCCGAGAACGTCGCGGTGGCGAATGTATCCCTGCCACAGCCACGCATGGGCAATACGCTATTCAGGCGAAGAGACGGGCACACCCCGCGCGGTTGCCGCGGCGAGGAGTGCGTGGCTGACTTCATCGCGGTTTACGAGGCGCCCCAGAGGTACGATGCGCGCGCGGCCATTAACCCGAATCAATTCGGCCTGTTTCGCGCCCATTCGCAACTCGGTGAGATCGGACCACGGGACGGTAAAACGTCGAAACTTGTTGAGTCGCATCCGGACTCCGTCGTCGCTGATGCTGAGTGACCGACGGTGTTCCAGCCGCTCGATCACCAGCGCCAGAGTTGTCGTGAGCAATCCGGCGAGGACGGTGACTACTCCGAGTGCGAAATGCTTGTGCCCGAAGGTGAACTGCGCCCGCTCAAGGCGGTGCAACCCTTCAATCACACCAGCGATGCCGCCAACCACTCCGATCACATTCACGCCGCTGGACGAACCCTCGCCGCGCAACAGCCGCCGGGCACCCATGACAACGGCTCCGACCAGGGCGGCTCCGGCAACGCCGTTCAGCAGCACGAATACATCGGTCTGGTGCATGGAATACGACGCCTGCGCGGCGCTCAGCAACGTGACCCCGGTTGTCCCCTCCGTCACAAGTTCCACGCGCTCGCGCGCGCGCATTCGCGCATCCTCGAGATGAACGATACGATTGGTTGACGCGAACTGCGACTCTGTCACCGGGGTCATGGTGTGAGCAGGACCGCCGCTAGCATTTCTAGATCGCGTCGCTGAGACTCGTGAAGTCGAAGTCCTTTGCCTTTACAGCGGGAACCACTATCGGACCACCCGCTTCGGTGCCACCGATGCGAACCGGAACACCAAGTGCTTCGACGTTGTTGAGCATGAACAACGGTGAATCGTTGAAGCGGAAGTTCTTGACCGCGTGACTGATCTTTCCATTTTCGATAAGAAAGGTCCCGTCGCGCGTGAGACCGGTGTAGAGAATCGTACGCGGATCGACCTCACGCAGGTACCACAGTCTGGTCACGAGCACGCCACGTTCGGTGGACTTGACCATATCCTCGAGCGACGTGCTTCCGCCGGTCATCTTGAATGTGCTTGGCGCACCGGTCGCTAGCGCGTTCTGCTTCTTTGCCCAGAAGCGCGAGTAATACAGATGCTTGAGCACGCCGTTCTCGATCCACACCCGGCGGCCAAGCGGCAGCCCGTCGCCGTCGAAGGGCTGCCCACGCAAGTCGGGGTCGAACGGATCGGAGATGATCGACACTCTGCTGTCCACGACTTTCATCCCGATCTTGTTGCCCCCGCCTGGCTTCACGAAAGGGCTCCGCCCCTCGTCGGCTTCGCGAGCGCCAGCATAGCCGCCGATCAACTGCACGATGTCGCCGACCGCCTGCGGCTCCATAACGACAGTGTAATGGCCGGGCTCGATCGCGACAGGCGAACGCGATGCGCGCGCCTTCTCGATGGCGTGCATGCCCAACGCCGCGAAGTCGAGCTTCGCCCAGTCATTGACCTCGGCGCCAGCCCAACCCGATCCGGTGCCATCGCCCGTGCGAACGGTAAGCGTGTAGTTCGCGGTGGTGTAGGGATAGTAGCCGAACATCCCCTTGTTGTTGCCTATCCCCGATGCACGCGCGCGAACCTCGAGGTATCCGGCCGCCTTCAGATCGCTCGACGCGCGCGCCGGCTCGAGCGCCGTCATCGCAGCGCGTGCGCGTGCGTCGGCGCTCGCCTCCGCCGTGGACGTGAAATACGCGTCACTCGAGCCGTACTGCTGAGGACCCAGCTCCGGCATCGCTTCCGGATCGTCTGGCGCCAGCCTGGCAAGTGCCTCGGATTGGGCGACCGCGCGACGCAGACCCTCGTCGCTCAGATCGTTCGTCTGGACCGCTGCGTGCTTTGGACCGAATGAGCTAACCACCACGACGCCGCTGTCCTGCACCCTGCCCGCAGTCGTCACGCGATTGTCGGCGAAACGCAGATTGGTGGTCGTGCCATCGTCCACCTGCACGTTGATGGAATCGGCCTTCGACAGCTTCACCGTTCGCTCGATCAGCGCCTGCGTGTCGGTCTTCCCGATCGGGGCGATCTGCATGTTCGAGTGCAGCGAGAGCGGCCTGCGCATCTGGCCGCTCATGCCTTTCTCCCGGTGTTTATGACGTTGACGTTACGAAAGCGACTCGGCACACATCCATGACTAACCGCGTTGACCTGGCCCGGCTGACCTTTGCCATCGAAGAATGCGCTGCCCATCATGTAGGATTTCTTTCCGCCAATCATATCCATGGAGTTCCAGAAGTCGGGCGTACGCATCTGGTAAGCGACGTCTTTCAACATTCCGACAATCTTGCCTCCTCTTATCTCGTAAAACAGTTGCCCGCCGAACTGCGCATTGTAGCGCTGCTGGTCAATGGAAAACGAGCCGTCACCAATGATCGCGATACCGCGATCCGTGCCGCCGATGATGTCTTCCCATCCAATGTCCTTTTCCCCAGGAAGTAGCGACACGTTCGGCATCCGTTGAAACTGAACGTCGCTCCATGAATCACCGTTAGAGCACCCGTGTGACCGCGTCGGCCGGCCCTGCGAGTCGTACCACCACTTCAGCCAGTTGGCCTGCTCGCGCGTGGTCTGGTAATCGTTGACGATTCCGTTCTTGATTATGAGGAACTCTTCGGGCTTCACGCCTTCATCGTCGTACCCGATAGTCGCACAGCCACCCGGTTGCGAGCGATCGCCCTGGATGTTCATGAAGTCGGGCCCGTAACGCATCTTGCCAAGCATTTTCTCGGGCGGCGAGACGAAGCTGGTTCCCGCGTAGTTGGCCTCGTACCCAAGCGCGCGATCGAGCTCGGTTGGATGCGCAATGGATTCGTGAATTGTGAGCCAGAGATGTGTAGGGTGCAACACGAGATCATAGCGGCCAACATCCACCGGCTTCGCCATCAGCTTCTGCGACGCCTCCTCACCCCATTTGCGGCCGTTGTTGACGATATCTGCCTCGAGCACGTACTCGTAGCCGCGGCCCATAGGTTGTACGGTGTTGGAGCGATTTTGGAAATCGCTCTGATCGGGCGACACTGCGGTGATCTGCATCGGCACCCAGCTTCGCACTACCGTCTGGTTGGTGATCGAGCCATCTGTGGATGCGAAGTGCCGGTTCTCCTTGACGAAGTACATCACACTCGCCACGAAGCGCACGTTCTTCGCCTTCATCGCTTCGGCATTCGCGCGAATGAGGAGATCCGCCTTCTCCTCGACGGGAATGTCCCATGGATCTTTGGTGAATCCATTGTTCCAGGTCGCCTGAACCACCGGAGTAGGAGCGAGCACGACCGGCCGGTCCTGGGCGATTCGGTTCGCTTTCGCGATTGCTACGGCCTCGCGAGCGGCGGCGGCGACTGCGTCGGCCGTGAGGTTGCGTGTTGCGGCGAATCCCCAGGTACCGTCAACGAGCGCTCGGACACCCGCTCCGATCGAGTCGGTATCCACGACCTGGACGATCTGCTGTTCGCGCGTGATGACGAAGTTGTTCTGGTACCGGCCGATTCGAACGTCCGAATAGCTTGCGCCAGCGGCTTTCGCTGCACTGAGAGCGTCCGCCATCAGCGCCCTTATCTGCTCATCTGTCGGTACGTCGCGGAGCTGCGTGCTGCCGCGCCGCAGAGCCGGTTCCATTCCCGCCGACAGGCCAGGAATACGATTGATAGCAGCGAACGCGCCGAGTGCGGTTCCGCTTTTCGTTATGAAGTCGCGCCGAGTGGTCATGTGGATGAAAAAGTGGGCGGTTGCGGACCCGAATAGTGTGCCTCAATCAGAGCCAAAACGGAAGAGAAGGGTTTACTGGAGCAGTCAGTCCGTGACGTGCGCATCCTCGAATGTTCGCTGGATCAAGGCCTGCGCCTGCTTCTGCACCTCGTGCAGGTGGTCCAGCCCGTTGAAGCTTTCGGCGTACAGCTTGTACACATCCTCCGTGCCCGACGGACGAACGGCGAACCAGGTATTCTCGGTGGCCACCTTGACTCCGCCTATCGGATTGTTGCCGCTCGGCGACTTCGTGATGACGCTCGTGATGCTTTCGCCGGCGAGCTCGGTTGCCTTCACATCCTGTGCAGTCAGCTTCGACAGAACCGCTTTCTGTTCAAGTGTCGCGGGCGAATCGATTCGCTCGTACGCGGGATCACCGAACTCCTTCGTGAGATCCTGATACAGCTCGCCTGGATCGCGGTGCATCACGGCCGTCATCTCCGCTGCGAGCAA
>JALYTX010000013.1 GCA_030854055.1 Gemmatimonadota bacterium
CTGGGCCGCACCCTGGGCGTCGCGCGCACCGACATCACAGACCGCCCGACGGCGGCGGACGCGCGGGGACTCGCCGATCCGCTCATCACCGATTTCACGACGGGCGCTCTCGACGCGGTGTATGTCGTGTACGCCAAGTTCAACTCAGCGCTCTCCACTCCGGCCACGTCCGAGCTCGTTCTGCCGGTCACTCCCCCGGAGCGCAAGGGGACGGCGCGTGATTACATTCTCGCGCCGTCGGCGGATGCGATCCTGACGGAATTGTTACCGCTTTACGTACGCAATTCCATGTACCGCGCACTTGTCGAGACTGTGGCGGGCGAGCAGAGCGCTCGTCGCACCGCGATGAAGAACGCAACAGACAACGCAAGTGACATGATCAACGTGTTGCGTCGCACCTATAACCGTGCGCGCCAGGCGCAGATCACGCAGGAAATCGCCGAGATAGTGGGCGGCGCGGCAGCGCTTGAGTAGCAACCGTGCAGGTCGCGCGCTACAGGCGTATCTAGAGTTGACGCTCGACCAGTATCTGAACACAAAATCGTATCCGGATCATATATGGCCACCGCAATCGACACCGAAACGCACGTAGGCAAGATCATTCAGGTCATCGGACCTGTACTCGACGTCGAGTTCGAGTCTGATCACCTTCCCGAGCTTTACAACGCACTCCGCATCGAGGGGAAGACGGACGCAGGTGTGCCGATCAAGGTCACCGTCGAGGTGCAGCAGCACATCGGCCGGAACCAGGTTCGGGCGGTCGCGATGTCTTCGACTGACGGCGTCGAGCGCGGGATGGACGTGATTGACACCGGTGGTCCAATCATGGTGCCGGTTGGCGCGCCAGCGCTCGGACGGATCCTGAACGTGATTGGCGAACCCGTCGATAACGGGCCGCCGATTCCGGCTGACGCCGTGCGTTGGCCGATCCACCGCGCGCCACCAAACTTCGCTGATCTCGAACCGAAGACCGAAGCGTTCGAAACCGGAATCAAGGTCATTGACCTCATCGCCCCGTTCGTGAAGGGCGGCAAGATCGGCCTGTTCGGCGGCGCCGGCGTCGGCAAGACTGTCATCATCCAGGAGCTCATTAACAACGTGCAGAAGGGCCACGGCGGGCGCTCTGTGTTTTGCGGAGTCGGTGAGCGCACGCGCGAGGGCAACGACCTCTATATCGAGTTCAAGGAAGCTGGAATTCTCGATTCGGTGGCGCTCATCTATGGTCAGATGAACGAACCTCCCGGAGCACGTCTCCGTGTGGGCCTGTCGGGACTTACCGTCGCCGAGTATTTCCGCGACGTCGAGAACCAGGATGTGCTGTTGTTCATTGACAACATCTTCCGCTTCACGCAGGCTGGCTCCGAAGTCTCCGCGCTGCTGGGGCGCATGCCGAGCGCCGTGGGCTACCAGCCGACACTGGCGACCGAGATGGGCGAGCTGCAGGAGCGGATCACGTCGACCCGCAACGGTTCCATCACGTCGGTGCAGGCCATCTATGTGCCCGCGGACGACATCACCGACCCGGCGCCGGCAACGGCCTTCGCCCACCTCGATGCGACGGTAACGCTTTCGCGCGCGATCACCGAGCTCGGCATCTATCCCGCTGTTGATCCGCTCGCATCGTCGTCGCGTATCCTCGACGCCGCTATCGTAGGCGAGCGCCATTACAGAGTCGCTACGGACGTGCAGCGCATCCTGCAGCGGTATCGCGAACTGCAGGACATCATCGCGATCCTCGGGATGGACGAGCTATCCGAGGATGACAAGCTCGTGGTGGGACGTGCGCGGCGTCTGCAGCGCTTCATGTCGCAGCCGTTCGCCGTTGCGGAGCAGTTCACCGGCATCCCGGGCAAGTACGTCAAGCTCGAAGAGACAATCTCCTCATTCGAGCGGCTCGTTGCAGGCGAGTTCGACGCTTACCCGGAGCAGGCATTCTTCATGGCCGGCGGCGCGGACGACGTGATCGCGAACGCAGCCAGGATGAAGGGCTGATCGTGCTCCGCGTCTCAGTAATATCTCCCGAGCGGGTGCTGTTCGAGGGCGAGACCGAGTCGATTGTTGCCCCCGCGTTCGACGGCGAGGTTGGAATCCTCACGGGGCACGCCGCAATGATGACCGTGTTGGGCACCGGCGAGCTGCGACTGGGGCGCACAACGGCTCATCGCTTTCATGTCGAGGGCGGGTTTCTGCAGGTGGCGGACGACCAGGTACGCGTCGTAACCGAAAAGGCCACGACGGCGTAGCGGAGCCCAGGTCGGACGCGTTGTGCGCGATGGTCCTGCTTTTGCGATTTTGGGCCTGAGGCCCCTTTTCCCGGGATCCAATGCCGGACAAGCTCTTGCGCGTGTTGGTGGTCGACGATAACCACGACAACGCGGACATCATTCGCAGCTACCTGGAATCGACGAGAGAGTACGTCGCGACCGTCGCCTATGACGGAGATGAAGCCCTGCGTCAGTTCAGGCAGGAACAACCGGACCTGGTGTTGCTGGACGTCGTGATGCCCGGCACGAACGGTTGGGACGTGTGCAGGATCATGAAGAGTGAAATGGCACATGCGGCGGCGTTGCGCGTTATCATGGTCACCGCGCGCGACGACCTGACGGACAAGCGCACGGCCCTCCAGACGGGCGCTGACGATTTCCTGGAAAAGCCGCTGGACCTTACCAAGTTGCTGGCCGCAGTGCGGCGCAACGCTGTGGCGCTGCGTACCCGCGGAACGCCGACCGGCTCCGATCAGCCGGGAAGTCGCGCATGACGTCTCGCTTCGCCAACGGGCCGCCGCTCGGGCGTCGCGTTGGTGACTCGGTAGCGGCCGCGGCGCGCGCACTGCCGGCTCGCGATGCGCGGAACTCGCTTCCCACGCTCGCCGCGGCAATCGACAGTCTCCGCACACCGGTTCAGGAACGCGGCTCACTCGTCATCCTGTACCTCAACTTCGATCGCTACGCCAAGGTCGAAGAGATCTATGGGTGGGAGAAGCTCGATGCCGTGCTCGACACTACTGCGCGGGAGCTTGCGAGCATGCTCGCGGAGACGCCGCTGCGCATAGCGAGGCTCGCCGTCAGTCACATCAACGACGATGATTTTCTGCTCTTCTACGTGCCGCCCGCGGACCCGCCGGGTCGTGAGGAAGGCGATGACGGTGATTTGAGCGAGGAGCTTGTCGGCAGGTTGCACGCAGGAATCGCGGATTGCCTCGAGCAGAATCATGGCGCCGACGTCGCGTCGCTCTTTGATCTCTACGTGGGCCGTGCGTTGGTGCAGTACGACCCCAAGGTGCGGCTGGAGCGCGTGGTGTACAGAGGGATTCGCACCGCGGCAAGCAACGCGCACAATCTGGAGCAACGAGAGCGGTTGCGTCTCGCCGACGACCTGCGCGAGACGCTTCGCACGGGCGCCGTGTACGTGGACTACCACCCCATAGTGAACGCCGCGGACGGGGAAGTATTCGGTTATGAAGCGCTCGCGCGCGGGTCCATTCGGTCGCTGCGCAGACCGGAGGTGATGTTTGAAGTGGCCGCCGAAGCCGGTCTCATATGGGAGCTCAGCAGGCTCTGTCGCTCGCGCGCGATCGAAGGAATCAAGCAGCTGCTAAAGGCCGACGAGCTGCTCTTCATTAACGTCGATCCGCACGACTTCACCGATCCCGAGTTCGGCGATGCAGCGCTCGACTCCACAAACGCTCACCGTATTGTCATCGAGATAACCGAGCGCACCGCAATCAAGGATTATCCTCTGTTCCGGGAGCGGCTGCGCGGCTTCCGTGACCGCGGCTTCCGCTTCGCCGTGGACGACGCCGGTAGCGGCTACGCCGGTCTGGGCTCGATCGCCAATCTCGAGCCCGACTTCATCAAGCTCGACATATCACTGATCAATGGCATCGACGAGAACTTCATCAAGCAGGACCTGGTCGAGACGCTCGTCCGCTTCGCCAATGATCAGGGCGCGAAGGTGATCGCAGAGGGTGTGGAGTACGAACAGGAATACGAGGTCGTGAAGGCGCTGGGCGTGCACCTCGTGCAGGGGTTCTACCTACACCGTCCGCAGCAGCTGCCGGACAATCTCGAAGGATCGGTCGGCGGCGCCTAGCTCAGCCGCGACCACGCTCCCGATCGCGTCGGAACGGTCTGCGCGCTCTCGTTCGTCGGACAGCATTCGCTCGAGCAACCGGGAGAGCTCGTTACAGTCGTGGGCACTTACAGCACCACTGCTTCTCAGCATGAGCTGAGCGTCGCGCGAAGCTGAGTTGCAGGGTCCGATCACGACCGGAACTCTGAACACGGCGGGTTCGACGACGGAATGAAGGCCAGCATCGTGGAACCCTCCGCCTATGTACGCAAGTGTTGCAAGCGCGTAAAGATCGGCGAGCACGCCCATGCGATCCACGATGATGACGTCGGTTTCAGGAGTCGCGGAATCCAGGCGAGCGGTCGAAAGTGCCGCGCCGCTCGCCCAGCTATCCAGGAACGCGAGACGTGACGCACTCAGCTCGTGCGGTGCGATGAAGATCCGCGCGTGCGGAATCTTCATGCGGAGCTCGAGCCAGGCCGGAAGAAGTTCGCGCTCATCTGAAGTCCAGGTTGATCCAGCGACGAGCGTCGGCCGGTTCGATGCCAGCGAGTCTGTAAGTGCTACGTTGCGACGATCAGTGTGTGCGCGCGACCATGCCTGGTCGTACCTCGTATCGCCCGTTACGCGAATGCGACTAGCGTGCGCACCCGCGCGAGCGAGTTGCTCCGCGTCGTCCGCGCTTGCCGCGCCGACGGCGTCGAGCGCTGCGTACGCGTCGCGTGTCAGGAGCGCGCCAAACGGCCTCGCTCGCATCGATTTCGCAGGCATCGACGCGCTCACCAGCCCCACGCGCACTCCATCGGCCGATGCCTCCCGCACCACGTTGGGCCACACGTCTCCCTTCACAAACACCAGCGCCGTCGGATCGAGTGCATCGAGCGCCGCTTGCGCGCTTCTGGTGGAGTCGAACGGGAGATAGTCGCTGAAGTCGGCGGCTATCTCGCGCGCGAGTGACTCCGCGCTTGGCGAGAAGAATGTGAAGGCGATCTGCACCGCCGGCATCCCGCGGCGCACGCGCTCGAGCAGGGGAAGCGCCATCATGCCCTCACCTACGGAGGCGACATGAAGCCATAGCAGCGGCCGCGAGCGGTCACGACCGTTTGCTCCCCAATTTCTGAAGCGACGCATCAAGTCCCGCCGGGACGCGAAGGATCGTCCCAACTTTCCGTCAAGCTCGCGCGGTGCAACGGCTGCAATGAGTTCGGCGCCCCGCGCTGCGAGACCGTAGGCTGCGCGGATCAATCCATTCATTGGCTCACGGGCCCATTTCGGAGATACTTCGCGGTCGAGCTACTTCGACGACGCCAAAGCCTGATCTATCGCCGCCTTCATGTCCGCAGTTGGAACGGCACCTTCCAGCAGCTTCCCGCCCCCGATCCAGAAACTGGGCGTCGCGTTGACACCGCCAGCGCGCGCCCGTTCCTGATCGCCGGCGACGAGGGCCGAGATTCCTGGCGACGAGAGGCAGGCCTTGTACCCGGATGCGTTTACCCCGATCGACGCCGCCAGCGAAGCGAACGTTGCGCTCGGATCTGCTTCGCGTTCCCACCTGGCCTGCGTCGCAAAGAGCGAGTCGTGCATTGGCCAGAACTTGTCCTGTGCGCCCGCGCACATGGCGGCGATGGCAGCGTCATGCGCGTGTGCGTGGATCGAAAGCGGAAAATTGACGTACGCCATGCGCACCCTGCCGGTCTTTACGTAGTCGTTCACGATCATCTGGTATGTCGCGTCGTGCCACTCCTTGCAGTACGGGCACTGAAAATCGCTGACCTCGATTACCCAGAGCTTGGCCGACGGCGACCCCTGAATGCGGGAGGCGTCCGCAATCTTCGCGAGCGAATCGGTCGCCTTGCCTCCAGGTGCAAGCGACGCATCGCCTGCGGTTGCAGCCTCTGCTGCCGCACCGGCGGAAGCGGTTTGATTACTGGCGTTGGAGCACGCGACCGACACAATTGTGATGCCCGCTACGAGCGTGAGTCCGGCGAGTCCGTTGACTAGAGTAGTACGCATACCGTAAATACTATGGTGCTCCAGACCCTTCTTCAATCGGCGATGCTCGCGCTGCTCCTCCAGGGCGGACCGCCGATTCCAAAGCCGGTCGGCTTGGTCAACGACTTCGCGCACGTAATTCCTGCCGACGCGGCCGCGCATATCGAGCAGATCGCCGCGGATGTGAGGAACAAATCACGCGGCGAATTTACCGTGGTCACGCTGCCAAGTATCGGCGATTACGCCGTGTCGGACGTCGCGCTCAAGATTGGCCGAGAGTGGAAGGTGGGCAAGATCGGCAATCCGGGGGACCCGACGCGGAACGCCGGCGCTGTAATACTCGTCATTCCAAAAGAGACGAACGCCGACGGTCACGGTCGCTGCTTCATTCTCACCGGCACGGGTACGGAAGGTTTCATCACCGACGCTGACGCTGGCACGATGTGCCGCCAGGCGATCCCGTTCTTCATGCAGAAGGACTACGGGCGCGGCATTGAGCTGCTCACGCTGCTCACTGCGCAGCGGTTCGCAAACGAGTTCCACTTCACACTCGATACGGCGCTGCACGCGCCGGAGCCGGCGGATTCGCCGCAGCCTTCGGACGGCGGCGGCGGAGGATTCCCACCGCAGTTCTACGTCCTCGCGATTGTCTTCATCGTGGTCCTGCTCAGCGGGCTTCGGCGAGGCAGAGGTTGCGGCGGCTGCCTTCCGATATTTCTCCCCTTCGGCGGATTCGGGGGTGGCGGTGGCGGCGGCGGATTTGGGGGCGGCGGCGGCGGATTTGGTGGATTTGGAGGCGGCGGTGGGTTCAGCGGCGGTGGTGGCGGCGGAAGCTGGTAGCACTAAGCGTGTGGTCGGTGGCGCGTCGCTGCTGCTCGCGAGTGCGCGGGCTCGTGTGTTCGCGGAACGGCCGTTGGTAGATCACCGTTGCACATCAAAATGGAGAACGCAGGAATGACACTGGACGAACTCGTCACTCAACTTCGCTCCGCATACGGCACTGCGCTTCGTTCCGTGGTGCTCTACGGCTCGGCGGCTGCCGGCGGCGGGGAGCACGTACCGAAGAAGTCCGACTACAATGTTCTCGTCATTGTGGACGACGTGCCCATCGGCCGGCTGCGCGAGCTCTCCGCGGTGGCTCGAGCGTGGCGCGATGCGGGAAATCATCCGCCCATGACATTCACCGAGCGGGAGTGGCGCGCGTCAAACGACATATTCGCGATGGAATACGCCGACATGCTGGAGCGGAACAAGGTGCTCTACGGCCCGAGCCCCTTCGACGGGATCACGGTGCAGCATGATGACTTGCGCAGGCAGGTCGAGCGCGAGGCCATGGGCGTACTACTCCGGCTTCGTGGTGCGGTGCTGCTGGCCGGAACCGGCGCTGCCGAACAGATCAAGCTCATGACGGGCAGCCTGAGCACGCTCATGGTTGTGTTTCGGGGGATCCTGAGACTCGCGGGACGCACGCCTCCCCACGGACACACTGAGATCGCCCGTGAGGTTTCGGCGCTTGCCGGGATCGACGGAGCAGCGTTCGATACAGTCGCCCGACAGGTACGTGATCCGAAAACGATCGAAAAGGAGCGCGCTGGCGAGGTGCTCTCTTCATATTTAAGTGGGATGGAGGCCGTGGTGATGTACGTCGCCGGCCTTCCAGACACACGACCCTAACAGGACTACCGATGATCAGGCAACGCAGACTTTTCGCCCTGGTGCTGCCGGCGGCTCTCCTGCTGACCGGATGCGGCTACAATCAGATCCAGAGCCTCGACGAGCAGGCACAACAGGCCAAGCAGCAGATACAGGTCCAGCTGCAGCGTCGCGCCGACCTCATTCCCAACCTGGAGGCAACGGTCAAGGGAGTGACCAAGCAGGAAGACACCGTGTATATCGGCGTCGCGAATGCGCGCGCTCAGCTCGCCGGCGCTGTTAAGAGCGGCGATCCCGCTCAGATGGCGGCTGCCGACGCGCAGGCAACGGGCGCGATAGGAAGACTGCTCGCGATCGCGGAGAACTATCCGCAGCTCAAGAGCAATGAGAATTTTCTGGCCCTGCAGGACGAGCTGACGGGGACGGAGAATCGTGTCGCGACAGCGCGCGGGGACTACAACAGCGCCGTCCAGGCATACAACACCTACATCCGCACGTTCCCACAGGCGATCACGGCGAAGGTAACGGGCGCCAAGGAGCGCACATACTACGACGCCGCGCCGTCGAGCCAGAACGCGCCGACCGTGAAGTTCTAGCTGGGAACACGCTGACGGCCGGTGCGCAAATCCGTGATTCGCGCACCGGCCGTTGTGTATCTCAACGCTGGAACCCCTTCTGGTGGTTTCACCAGACCCCGATGCTCGACATGTTGAGCTCGGGCTGCAGAGTCAGCGCGACCGTCGCCCCCGTTCGCACCGACACCGAGGGGCTGTAGTAATCGTCCTGACCGCCGACACGGTGCGCGATGAACCGCACGTTGCCGTCAGAGCTTATGAATCGGGGCTCCAGGGCGACGGTCAGAGATCGCGCAGCCCCTATCGACATGAACCGGTGCGTGCTTCCGTCATGGACGACGTAGATCACGATGTCGGACCAGTTATGGTTCTCGACCTCGAGGGCGACCGCCTCTGGCTGCGGCTCGGAATTACCGTGCGGATGTGCACAGGCGAGGCCGGCGGTCAGACATACTGCAAAGCACGCGGAAACTACTGCGGAACGGTAGATCACCCTGCGCTCCCGCTAAAGATGTATGTAACCTAGCGACTGGCGATTGGTTTGCTTCCGTAGCTGTACGTGTCGGTGCGGTATCGCACCATAGGCATTAAGAAATCTTAATCAGCTTTCGCGTATCGTTTGTTTCCGGTTTGATTGGGGCAGGCGGATTACTCGCCGCCAGCGACGCGATATGCCGTGCCGCTGCTCCAGCGCTGCTCCGCGCTGCCGCGATTGCTTTCCCGTACCCCAACGCGCCTGCGTTGTGTAAAGGAGGTAGAGTGAGGGAAGGAGGACCTTCCCCTGCAGTCGTCTGACTTCGCGTTCGTTGCACCAGCGCTGCTCGTATGCGGCGCATCATGGAGGAGACTCAACAACAATGCTGAAACGTATCTTGTCAGTCATCGGCGCCAGCGCGATGGTTGCCTCGGCAGCGTTCGCACAGTCCGGGACTACTGTCTCGGGCAGAGTGACGAACGATGCAGGAGCGCCAATCGCCGGCGCGAACGTGTTCGTCCCGTCGTTGAACATTGGCGCACAGACCAATGACGCCGGCCGTTACACCTTTGTCGTGCTCGGGAACCGCGCTGCGGGGCAGACCGTTGCTCTCACCGCGCGCGTAATCGGGTTTACATCCAAGTCGGCCCAGGTCACGCTCACCAGCGGCCGCGACATCGTCGAGAACTTCGTGCTTTCGAGTAACCCGCTGCGCCTTGGCGAGGTGGTCGTTACCGGCGCCGGTACCAGCACCACGCGTGAGAAGCTCGGAGTCACCATCAACACCGTTGACAGCGCGTCGATCCGCCGCGCGGCAACTCCACAGAATCTCGTGTCGAGCCTTGCAGGCAAGGCGCCTGGTGTAGTAGTGCGCACGCAGTCCGGCGAGCCCGGCGCGTCGGCTTCAATCAAGATCCGCGGTGGCGCCTCACTCTCAGGCACCAACCAGCCGCTCTTCGTCGTCGACGGAGTCCCGATAGACAACTCGACGTCGTCAACGATGGGCGGTGACGCAAGCACGGTGACGCAGAATCGCGCTGCGGACATCAACCCGGACGACATTCAGTCGGTTGACATCCTCAAGGGCTCAGCCGCCGCAGCCATTTACGGCGCGCGCGCTGCCAACGGGGTGGTGCTCATCACGACCAAGTCGGGACACGCGGGACCAACGCGCTACAGCTTCACAACGCAGTCCAACATCGACAACATCGATACTGGAAACCTGCAGCTGCAACGCGACTACGCTCAGGGCAGCAGCGGCAAGACCGCAGTGTGCGGTGGCCCGAATTGCGCGCTCAACAGCAATAGCTACGGTGCGAAGATTCCTGCCGGGACCGCGACGTACGATCACCTGAACGAGTTGTACGGCAGTGGCACGACGTTCGACAACAACCTTTCCATCTCTGGCGGCAGCGACCGGACGACGTTTTACGCGTCGGGCGGCATCACCAACCAGAACGGCGTGCTCGTCGGCCCGGAGAACAAGTACAACCGCGGCAGCTTCCGCCTCAAGGGCACCGACCAGGTTACGCAGAACTTCGACGTGGGCGGGAACTTTGATTTCGTCGACACGCGCGGTAACTACGTGCAGAAGGGCTCCAATGTGTCGGGCGTGCTCTTGGGCGGCCTTCGTACGCCGCCCAACTTCAACAACCTGCCGTATCTCAATCAGTTCGGATTACAGCGTCCGTACCGCTTCCCCAATCCAACCGACGTTCCGTCGATGGAGGCAGCAGGGTATTACGACAATCCGTTCTTCGTTCTCAACAGCCCAGGCAACAAGAGCGAGCTCAACCGCGAGATTCCCAGCTTCAATGCGAACTGGCGCCCGACGGGCTGGCTGACAGTCAACGAGACCCTCGGCGCAGACAGCTATGCTGACAGTCGATTGGAAGCACTTCCGGTGACGTCCGCTGGAAACGCAGTTGGTCAGGTAACCCGCCGCGACGAGAATTTCTTGCAGATCGATCACAACCTTACGGCGACTGCGACGCACAGCTTTACCGATCGCATCTCCGGGACGTTGACGCTCGGCCAGAATCTCAATTCACGCCGAGACAAGTCGCTCTTCTCAACTGGCAATCAATTCCTTGCCGCGATGCCGCTCGCTCTGCAGAACACCGTATCGCAGACCTCGGGTCAGGGTGAATCGCTCGCGCACATCGAGTCGTACTTCGCGCAGGCGACGTCTGAGTTCTACGACCAGCTCTACTTCACGGTCGGCCTGCGCAACGACGGCTTCTCGACGTTCGGCGCGTCCAATCGCCGCGCGAACTTCCCCAAGGCAAGTGCTGCGTGGACGTTCACGAACGCGTTTGGCAATCATGACCAGAAGGGTCTGCTCAGCTACGGCAAGCTGCGCGCTGCGTACGGTGAGACCGGAAAGGAGCCACCGGTTTACGGAACCATCACAGCATTCAGCACGAGCAGCACGTTCGGCAGTGGTTATGGCGACAACATCAACACCCTGTTCGGGCCAGGCGGAATCGTAAGCAGCGGAGGCCAGGGCAACGACGCGCTGCGCCCCGAGCGCTCGAAGGAATTCGAGTTCGGTGGCGACTTCGGCTTCTTCAACCAGCGTGCGGACCTGTCCGTCACATCGTACAACAAGCACACGTCGGACGTAATCATCAATGTCCCGACGAGCGCGGCGGCAACTGGCTACACGTCGAAGCTGGAGAACGGCGCCAAGCTCAGCAATCGAGGCATTGAGATCTCGGCCAATATCCGGGCGATTGAAACCCAGAATGCGTCCCTGGAGTTCGGCGTGCAGTACGCCAAGAACAAGGGGAGCGTGGACGGATTGCTCGGCGCTCAGTTCATCACCTACGGAAACGAAGGCTTCACGGGTGCCATTGGCTCCGCCACGCTGGGTTACGCGCCTGGTGTACTCCGCGGCTCCGATTTCATTCGCTGCGGCCGTGGCCTCAAGCTCGATTTGGGCGCCGGAATTCAGGATGTCGACGCCATCTGTGCTGCTACCCCGGGTGGATACAAGGCCGGCGCGCTGTACCTCGCCGCTAACGGGCTGCCGGTACCGGATCCCACGGATCGCGTGATTGCGGATCCGAATCCGAAGTACACCATGAGCTACACCACGTCGCTCAAGCTGTGGAACAAGCTCACGTTCTCCGGGCTGCTCGATCTTCGTAAGGGCGGCCAGGTCTGGAACGGCACCAGAGGCGTTCTTATCACCAAGGGAACCTCCGCATTCACGGACGTCCGCGGAACGACCAACGGCCAGTTCGGCGTGAACTTCTACACCGACCTTTATCCGAACGTGGCCGGACCGGGTGTCGGCGTCGTGCCGTTCACAAGTCTTTCGAAGTGGCAGGGGTGGTTCCAGGGTAACGGCGGCGGCTTTGGCCCGGTTGGCCAGCAGTTCGTCGAGGACGGAAGCTTCGTGAAGCTGCGCGAGCTGTCCCTTACCTACACGCTAGATGCAGCGTGGGTGCGCAACCTGGTCGGCTTCACCAGCGCGGACATCCGCGTCGCTGGCCGCAACCTGCACACGTGGACCAAGTACAAGGGTCTCGATCCAGAGGCGAATCTCGGTGGTGCTGAATTCCTGACGCAGGGAATTGACTACTTCAACAGCCCGCAGACCAAGTCGTTCGTGATCGCCATCAGCCTCAACCGCTAAGCCAACCGCAAAGACTCAAGGAGATCGTGAAGTGATAAAACCATGGAAGATCGCACCGGTCGCGGCGCTGGCTGTTCTCGGCGTCGCGGCCTGCTCTGGAGATTTTCTCTCGGGCGGTCAATTAAGTACGGACCCCAACAGACCAACGGCCGCGTCCGCGCAGCAGTTGCTTGCTGGCGTGCAGTCAAATCTCTTCGCCTACTGGGGAAGCGATCCGGCGCGTGTCACCGGAATGTGGGTACAGCAGTTTCAGGGACTGATCTCGCAGTACGTCTCGCTCTACCAGTATGCCCACGACGAGACGACTACGAACGGATTCCACGCCGGCCTTTACAGCGGCGGCGGTTTGATCGACCTCAGGAAGTCAGACTCGATCGCGACGAAGGCGAACGACAAGCATACTCTCGGTATCGGTCAAATCCTCGAAGGCGCACTAATGGGGACCGGCGCCGATCTCTTCGGCGACCTTGTCTACAGCCACGCGCTGCAGAATCTGTCCAATCCACCGCTGGACAAGCAGCAGGCTGTTTACGATTCGGTGCAGAAGGTGATGTCTGCCGGGATCGTGAACATGGCTTCGAACAACACCACCGACGTCGGACCGGGGCAGTACGACCTCAATTACGGCGGCGATCCAACTGCATGGACCAAGCTCGCGCATACGTTGAAGGCGCGCTTCTATATGCACACGGCGAAGGTGGACAGCGCCACTGCGTATCCTGCGGCGCTGGCCGAGGCAATGCTTGGCCTGGATGACCCGACCATTGATTTTAAGGGAACATTCCAGACAACGCCGCTCGCTGAGACGAACTTTTATTATCAGTTCAACGGACCGGCGGGCCGCGGTGGCTACATGGGCATCGATCCCCAGTTCGTGAATCTGCTGGTGTCGCGGAACGATCCGCGAATTTCGGATTACATCGATACGACGGCTAATTACGTGAGCAACACGCGCAACCAGCCAGGCTACCAGCAGACGTACGTGAGTACGGCTGAGAACCTGTTGATCTGGTCCGAGGCGGCATATCGGACTGGGGATCAGGCTACCGCTCTCGCCAAGCTCAACCAGGAGCGTGCGATGGCGGGACTGGGTCCGGACGTCGCGGCTGCAGCTGGTGGTCAGGCACTCCTCACGGAGATCCTCACCGAGGAGTACATCAACGACTTCCAGCTTGGCGAGGAGGCGTGGAATCTTTACAAGCGCACCTGCTTCCCGAATCTTACGCCTACTGTCTCGGGGCTCAAGATTCCTCGTCGTTTCTACTACGACGCGGGCGAGCGCCAGACCAACACGAGCATTCCGAATACCGGCACCGGCTCGAACGGATCGTTCAATCAGCTTGATCCATCGAAGACGACCTCGGATGGCGGCGGCGCCTGCCTGGGTCAGTAACCGACTCAACCAGTCCTGAAAAAATTGCGGGTCCGGGGGCATCACGCGCCGGACCCGCATTTCGTACATAACGAACAACGGAGACAGTCAGATGAAACCACTTATGATTGTATCGACGATCCTCGGCGCGACCATTCTCGCGGTGGAGGCGTGCCAGAGCTACTCGACGGTTGCCCTTAACGCTGTGCCTGCGGGGGCGAACGTTCGCGTTGCGCTGTCGGATAGCGGCAGCAGCTATGTTGCGCCGATTATTGGCAGCCGCGCGGAAGAGCTGCAGGGCACCGTTTCGCGAGTCGACAGCGCCAGCCTTACCATGTCAGTCAGCGAGCTCACACGCAATGGTGGAGCTACGGAGCTCGGCGAGGGGAAGGTCGTACAGATCCCCGCGCGACTGATTTCGTCGATACGAGTTCAGTCGACCTCGGTGGGCAGGAGTGTTCTCCTAACCGGTGTGATCGCCGCTGGGAGCATACTCGCCGGACACAGTTTGGGGGGCGGAAGCGGCTCGAGCCTGAGGGGCGGCGGCCCGGTGGTTTCCGGCCACTGAGGGCGTCCACCGGATAGGGTTGTTGACACGCCTGCCTCACACATCTAGAATGTATCTAGTCTTACATATTAAGAATATATCTATATTCGCCACACACCCCCATTCCACCGCGGGGACCGAGCGGCGATCGAGCGCCCAACGGCCAAGCAAAGGGGGTGCGCCGGGAATGCCTCTTTCCCAAAGTCATATGTCGTCCGCCGTGTCACGTCACAACCATCAGGGGCAACCCTGGAGGACTCATGTCTAGGTTGGTCAACCAGCTGGTAAACCGCGGCACAGCAGTAGTTGCCGCCCTGGCAGTGGTCGCGTCAGTCGCCGCTGCTCAGCAGAGCACCACCATCACCGGTCACGTCACGACGGAAGCGGGTAGCCCGCTTTCCGCCGCCAGCGTCGCCATAACTTCGCTCGGTCTCGGCGCATACACGAACGATCAGGGCGTGTACACCATCACGGTCCCAGCCGCGAGGATGAACGGCCAGGCCGTGTCGTTGACCGCACGACGCGTGGGCTACGCGCCAAAGACCTTCAGTGTCACGCTCAATTCTGGCAACGACATCCAGCAGGACTTCAGCCTTAATGTGAACGCCACCACACTCACTGGTGTCGTCATTTCCGCGCTCGGTGTGGAGCGGCCGAAGAGTCAGCTGGGAACGGCGGTGCAGCAGGTGTCGAGCGAGCAGCTGAACGCCACGCACGACCAGAATATCATCAACCAGCTCGCGGGCAAAGTCTCCGGCGTCGCGATCACGAGCTCCGGCACGCAGGGTGGCTCCACAAAGATCACGATCCGCGGCGCCAACTCCATCACCGGTAACAACGACCCGTTGTTCATCGTCGATGGAACGCCAGTATCGAATCGGGACAGAGGCGGCAGCCCGAACGGCGGCGCGCTCGGCGGCGCGAACACCGACTTCGGAAGCGTCATCAACGACATCAACCCTGATGACATCGCGACGGTTACGGTGCTCAAGGGGCCGAACGCCGCGGCGATATACGGGTCGCGCGGCGCCAACGGTGTCGTGCTGATCACGACCAAGCGTGGCAGCGCGAGCTCGCAGGGAATTCAGACCGCCATCACGTCGAGCATGACGTGGGACACTCCGTCCATTCTTCCCAAGTTCCAGAACCAGTACGGACAGGGGTCTGGTGGACAGTTCGCGTTTGTTGACGGTGCCGGCGGCGGAAACCAGGACTTCAACGATCAGAGCTTTGGACCAAAGCTCGACGGGCGACTGATCACGCAGTTCAACGGCCCCGTGGTGAATGGTGTCATTCAACCGTCTCCGTGGGTCGCACACCCCGACAACGTCTCCAGTTTCTTCCAGACGGGACGGACGTTCTCGAACAACCTTGCCTTCAGCGGGGGCACCGACCGCGCGACTGGCCGCCTGTCTCTCGGCGACGAGAGCACAACCGGCATCGTCCCCAATAACACGCTGCGCAAGTTCTCCGGCAGTCTCGCCGGCAACTTCACCGTTAGCAGCCGGTTGACCACATCCGCGAACGTTCAGTACATAAACAACAAGGGCCACAACCGTCCCGGCGTCGGCTACAACACCGGCATCGTGGAAGGTCTGTACGTGTGGTTCGGCCGCCAGGTCGACATGAACGCTCTGAAGAGTTACCAGCCCCAGGCGAATCAGACGTATTCGTGCAACGGCCAGTCCAACTGGAATTGCAACTACCACAACAACCCGTACTGGATCCAGTACCAGAACCCCGAAACGGACAATCGCGACCACATCATCGCCAGCGGATCGGCGACATGGAAGGTCACGGACTGGCTCAATGCCACAGCGGCGTCCGGGACGGATTACTTCCGTTACAACATCGCTCAGAATTACGACGCCGGTAATCTGAACTACAACAATCTGGCGTACAATGGCGCCTTCTCGCACTTCAACAACCAGAGCAACGAGAACAACTCGTCGCTGCTGCTGTCGGCCAACAAGCGCGCCACCAACTGGCTGCAGCTGAACGCGACGTTCGGCGCGAACCGGCGGTACGCGACGTACGCATCCAACAGCGCACAGTCCAACGCGATACTTGCGGCCGGCATCTGGAACGTGTCCAACTCTGCAGTATCGCCGACCGTCGCCGAGTACAATGAGCGCCGTCAGACGAACAGCGGGTACGGTTCCGGCTCGTTCACGGTGAACGATGTGTGGACGGTGGAAGTCACCGGCCGCAATGACTGGTCATCGACACTGCCGAAGGGCAACAATTCCTTCTTCTACCCGTCAGTCAATACGTCGCTCGTACTGAGCGACATGTTCCCGCGTTTCCTCAAGAACAACGTTATCAGTTACGCGAAGATTCGCGGCTCGATCGCGAACGTCGGTAACGATGCCGATCCGTACCAGCTCGCCACGGTGTACGTCGGTAACGCCAACAAGTTCGGGAGCCTGCCTCAGTATTCACTGAGTGACACGCGCGCGAACCCCTCACTGCGTCCTGAGAACACAAACTCGGGCGAGGTAGGTCTTGAGATTGGGTTCTTCAACAACCGCGCGACGTTGGACGCGAGCTACTACGCCAAGGCGACGACGAACGAAATCGTCAACCTCACGCTCGCCCCGGAGACCGGCTTCAACGCCGCCTCGATCAACGCCGGCAAGCTCACCAACAAGGGTCTCGAAGGGCTCCTCACGATCATCCCGATCCAGACTGAGTCAGGCTTTCAGTGGACGTCGACGATGAACTACGCCGCGAACCGCAGCAAGCTCGTGACGCTGTATCCCGGTGTGAACAACTACGTCATCGGCTCCACGTGGACGATCAATGAAGAGGCGCGGGTTGGCCAGCCGTACGGCGCGATCTTCGCCACTCCGTATCTGCGCGACGCGAGCGGCAATCTGCTGTTGAGCGGTGGTCTTCCGCAGAACGATGCGGCGCACCGCCGCGTGCTCGGCAATGTGAACCCGAAGTGGACCGGCGGTTGGAACAACGAAATCCGCTGGGGCCGCATGACTGCGAGCGCGCTGCTCGACATTCATCGCGGAGGCAATATCTACTCCGTGACGAACATGTTCGGACAGTACACTGGCGTCCTGGCCAGCTCGATGACCGGCCGCGAGGTGGACTGGAACAACCCGGGCCTCGTGGTCAGAGGCACCGACCAGGCGACTGGCAAGCCGAACACGGTGAACGTCACCGCCGAGGATTATTACCAGTCGCTCTTCCAGAATGGAGAGGCGTTCCTCTTTGATGACAGCTTCATCAAGCTGCGCGAGGTCCGCGTTGGATTCGACCTCCCGCGCACCTTCACGCGTAGCCTCCGGGTTTCAACCGCGAACCTCGCGTTTGTCGGCCGCAACCTGTGGACCCAGACGAAAGTTCCCAACATCGATCCCGAATTTGCTTACACAACCGGGAACTACCAGGGGGCAGAGTTTGCGGCACTTCCGACGACGCGGAGTCTTGGTATCAATCTCCGCATCACGCCATAAACCGCCAACGGAGACTCTTCAATGATTAGTATCAACAAGCTCACATGCGCGGCGGGGATCGCCCTCGTCGCGGGAGCTGTCGCCTGCAACAACGACAGCCTCACCAATCTCAATAACAACCCGAACAACCCGACCAGCGCTCCAGCGGGTCCGGTGTTCACTTCGGCTGCGAGACTTTCGGCGTCGCAGTTCGTCGGCAACAACTACGACCTGCGGCAGACGCAGTTCGTCGCGCAGCACTGGGCGGAAGCGCAGTATCCGACCGAGGATACATATGCGCGTCTCGATCCGTCCTCGACACAGAATGCGTGGACCGTGTCGTACTACACCCAGATGGAAGACCTGAAGAAGGTCTCCGACGGGGGCCTTGCCGCAAAGGCGCCCGGTACATGGGGACCGGCGCAGGTTCTGCTTCAGTGGAACTTCGAGTATCTCACCGACACGTGGGGGAACATCCCGTACTCGAAGGCACTGAGGGGCGACAGCACCGGTGGAAGCCTCACGCCGTCGTACGACGCGCAGAAGGATGTGTATGCGGGAATGCTCGCGACGCTGACTGCTGACGCTGCGGGCCTCAAGGGCGCAGCGAACACGCTGAGCTCGGGGGATCCCATTTACGGTGGCAACACCGCGCAATGGGCGAAGTTTGCGAACTCGCTGCGCGCGCGCCTAGCAATGCGGCTCGTCAACGTTGATCCCGCGACCGCCGATGCGCAGTTGAAGGCGGCGTTCACCGATCCTGCGGGCGTGTTCGCCTCGAACGCCGACCAGGCCAAGCTCACCTGGCCCGGCGACGGTATCTACAACAATCCGATGACAGATAACTTTTCGACGCGTGACGATCACCGCGTGTCGAAGACGTTGGCCAACATCCTCATCGCGAGCAACGATCCGCGCATCAAAGTTTGGCTTCAGCCAGTCGCGGACTCGTCGCTCTCCGGTCCGTTCGGCTACTACGGAATGCCCAACGGCCTGACGGCAGCGGTGGCTGGCACGTACCTGAAGACCGCGTCGCGCCTCGGTTCGTACTGGTATCCGGGTGCGACCACTTACGGTACCCTGGGAAGCGCGGCGAACAAGAAGAACCCGTCGTTCTACATGACCTACGCCGAGCTCGCCCTCATTGAGGCGGAAGCAGCTCAGCGTGGCCTTGGCGGTCTCACACCGGCACAGGCAGCCGGATTCTACACTGCCGGAATCACGGCATCCATGACCCAGTGGGGAGTACCGGCCGCGTCAATTGCCACGTACCTCGCGCAGCCGAGTGTTGTGTACGCCGGCGGCTCCGCTGGCCTGGTGCAGATCGCACGGCAGAAGTGGCTGGCTCTGATCGACGACGGGAGCCAGGCGTGGGCCGAGTGGCGTCGTACCTGCCAGCCGGCTACTATCGCGCCCGGACCGGCGGCAGTAGTTCCCTACGTTCCTCGCAGGTTCTACTATCCGACGACCGAGTACTCGATCAACCCGACAAGCGTCGCGGCCGCGGTTTCGGCGCAGGGCGCCGACAACTTCGCAACCCGCATCTATTGGGATACGAAGCCTACGGCGGCGCCGACTTACGTGTCGGGCGCCGCGTGCGGCAGCTGATGAGCTGACGCCGTACGCACCAAGCTGGACAGGAAGGCCCCCGCCGGGACGGCAGGGGCCTTCTTGGTATTGGAGAACTCCCAGAGAGCCGACCGTCGTCATCCGCGCGAGAGCAACCGTCGTCATCCCCCGCGAGAGCAACCAACGTCATCCCCGCGAAAGCGGGGATCCCGTGGGGGGCAGTCGGAGTCCTTTCGAGATTCCCGCGTTCGCGGGAATGACGACGGCCGACAGCCGGTGCTCCAGTCCGCGGCCAAAAAAGCGCCCCCTCCGATCCCTCAGATGCCAGAGCTTGAGCCTGGTTTCAGAAACTATATGGAATCTTACGCGGGCAAACTCTCCTCGGGTTCCCGCCCCAACCCTATGTTAGCCCCACTTCAGATACGCCCGAGTCGGGCGGTCACCCATCATAGGAGGACAGGAAAAAAAGGTTTTGCCTGGTTGTTAGCGGCGGCCCGCAGTGAGGCACGCCCGCGCGGAACGTAGCGAGAACTTACGCTTTCCATCCACAGCGGTCAAACACGCCGGCGGAAACTACCGTCGGACGGAGGAATGTTAGGATGAGGTCAGTCACACGGCTCTGGGCCGCGGCGCTATTAATCGCCGTGGTCCCAGCAATAGCTAGCGCACAGGCTACCCGCAGAGTGAGCGGCAAGGTCACGGCGGCAGGTTCGTCGAATCCGGTCCCGGGAGCATCGGTTCAGGTCGTCGGAACGACCCTTGGTGCCACTGCAGATGAGAACGGAAACTTCACGGTATCGGTACCGAACGGAAATCAGCAGCTTCGTATCCGTCGCATCGGCTACACGGCGCGGGTGATACCGGTCGCGCCAAACCAGACCGCGGTGAATGCTTCACTCGTGCTCGACGCTCTCCAGCTCGAAACCCAGGTCATCACCGGCCAGGCAACGACGGTCTCCAGCCGCAACGCCGCAAACGCGGTCACGGTCGTAACGACCGAGCAGTTGAACCGCGTTCCGCAGCAGAACATCGAAGACGCGATGAAGGGCAAGGTTCCAGGTGCCGTCATCACGCAGAATGGCGGCGCTCCAGGCGGTGGTGTCCAGGTTCAGATTCGCGGTAGCAACACCGTGAACGGCGCCTATCAGCCGCTCTACGTCGTCGATGGCGTCCTTGTCAACAACGACGCATACTCGATCGGTCTTAACTCGATCACAGGCGCAGGCGGCGGCATCTCGAACATGCAGGATCAGCAGGTGAACCGCATCGCCGACATCAATCCTTCTGACATCGAGAGCATCGAAGTTCTGAAGGGGGCCTCGGCGGGCGCCATCTACGGATCGCGCGGCGCGAACGGCGTCATCATCATCACGACCAAGCGTGGGCAGGCGGGCAAGCCTTCGCTCAACCTGGTACAGCGTTTTGGCACGCAGACGCTGTCGCACAAGTACAACATGCGCTGCTTCACGCTGGCGCAGGCGCAGACTGAGTCGCAGGCGGATTACGGCATCACACTCGCGCCGGCCAACTACGGCGGTTGCGTGGACGCGCAGGACGTTATCTACGGCAACCACTTCCTCTCGTATGAGACGGGTGCCTCGATCCGTGGTGGCGCGCAGAACACGACGTACTTCGCTTCGGCGGATGTCAAGCATGACGGCGGCCTCGCGCTCAACACGGGCTACAGCAAGCAGTCGCTCCGCTTGAACCTGAGCCAGGCGATGGGCTCCGCGCTCACGCTTCAGGGAAGCAGCGAGATACTTCACACGCTCACCGAGCGCGGAATCTCGGGTAACGATAACAACAACATCGCCCCGTACACGATCATCGGTGCGACGCCGACGTATTTCGATCCACGCAAGACAAATCCGGTCACAGGGCAGCTTGTCTCAGATCCGTACATCGGCGGGGGAGCGAACGTGCTCCAGGATCAGCAAGCCATCCAGACGCCTGAAAACGTCTATCGGCTGATCGGCAACGTGCAGGGCAACTGGTCGGTGTTCACGAGCGAAAAGCAGACGTTGAACCTGACCGCATTGGGCGGCGTGGATGCTTACACGGATCACGGTCGCGTTTACTCACCGCCGTTCACGTACATCGAACAGAGCGGCAACATCAGCCCGTATCCTGGCAGCGCGGTCGACGCGAACACTGACGTCGCCAACGCTAACCTGAACGCTTCGCTCATCCACAAGCTGATCATGGGCTTCGGAACAGCGACGACTTCTGTCGGTCTCCGTCAGGAGCGCAATGAGAGCAACAACGTCTATGACCGCGGACAGGGTCTGTTCCCCGGGATCACGAACTTCTCGACCGCAGTGCAGACCGCGGTCGCACAGAACCAGGATCTTCAGAAGACGTTCTCGTACTACGGCCAGGAAGAGTTCCTCACGATGTCTGACCGCCTGCTGCTCACGGCCGCTATCAACGCCGAGCGCTCGAGCACCAACGGTGACACGGCCAAGTTCTACGCGTTCCCGAAGTTCTCGGCGTCGTACAACGTGCCATGGTTGTTCCGCGGCCTGGACAACTTCAAGCTTCGTCTGGCGTACGGCAAGGCTGGTAACCGCGTACCGTCCAATTTCAAGTACACCTTCCTGACGCAGGTTCCGGAAGGAGGCATCGTCGGTATCCGACCGTCGACTGTCATCGGACTGTCGGGCATTCAGCCAGAAGTGACGGCCGAAACCGAAGGCGGCTTCGACGCGCAGATGTTCGGCGGTCGCGCATCGTTCGAATTCACAGCCTATCACAAGTCAACGACCGGCCTCGTGCTGCAGTCGTCCCTCGCGGGGTCATCGGGCTTCACCACCGCCAATATCAACGGTGGGTCGATTGCCAACAACGGTACCGAGTTGGGGCTCACGCTGCTCCCGATTCAGACTGGCACATTCAGCTGGCAGTCGCGCACGACATACGCACGCAACCGCGGGCTCGTAACGTCCCTTCCAGTGCCGGCCTTCTACACCGGTAACGGATTCGGCGAGCGCACCGCTCGCACCAAGGTTGAGAAGGGTTATGCGCCAGACGAAGTCGTGGCCTATGAAGGATTCGACACGACGTTCGTGAACGGCGTCTATTCCAGCCGCGCCCGTCATGAGGCTCATATCGGCTCCGCGAGCCCGGACTTCACCATGGGCTTCTCGAACGACTTTACAGCTGGACCGCTCCGTCTGTCAACTCTCATCGACTGGCGCAAGGGCGGCTACATCGCTGACCTGAGCCAGACCTACCTGGAGAACGGCGTCAACGGTCAGAGCGGTATCACCGGCGGCAGTTTCGCTGATACGGCGATGAACAACCGCGACCAGACCCGTTATGCGCAGGGATATGCGGCATTCCTGGAGCATGGCAGCTTTGCCAAGCTGCGCGAAGTGACCCTGAGCTACTCGCTCAGCCCAAACCTTGCCAACAGGCTCTTCCGTGGCATGACGAGGGACGCGCGCCTGGAAGTGAGCGGACACAATCTGAAGACCTGGACCAACTATCGTGGCCTGGACCCCGAAGTATCCAACTTCGGCAACGCACCGCTGAGCAGACTGTGGGATCTGGCGCCATACCCGCCAAGCCGGCAGTTCTTCTTCTCCGTCGATGCGAATTTCTAAACACGTCCTATCACGCCATATCAGAGCATATACATCCATATGAAAAAGACCATTGTAGCGCTGGTGGGGGCACTTACCCTCACCACCGCCTGCAAGGACTCGCTAAGTGCTCCCAACCACGACAACGTGGTTGCAGGTACAGCGCAGCCAGTGCAGAACCTGGTAACAGGAATCATCGCCCAGGATCGGGCCAATATCGGCTTCTCCTATCTCCTCTATCCGGAGACTGAGGCGCGCAACGCAATACGTATCGACCCGAACGAGCCGCGGTTCATCAACGAGCTCATCGGTGTTCCGATCGATCCGAGCGACTTCATCGGTAACTCGGCGTGGACCGGATTCTACACGGATATCAGAGCCGCAAATCAGTTCATTGCGAGCCCATCGCTTGCCTCGCTGTCGGCGGGTGACAAGGCTGCCGCAATAGGCTTCGTGCAGACGATGAAGGCTCTCTCTTACATCCGTCTGGTGCAACTCCGCGATACGCTTGGGGAGTCGATCCAGACCACCCAGACCGCGACGCCTGACCCGCTCAAGACCAAGGAAACGGTACTTGCGTACATCTCGACGCTGCTCGACTCCGCGAACACGAGCCTTGCGGCGGGCAGCCCGTCCGTTCCGTTCGTAGTCCCGGCCGGCTTCACGACCTTTGGGGATTATTCCCAAACGGCCAATCTCATCAAGTTCAACCGCGGGCTGAAGGGCGAGGTCGAAGTGTATCGCGGGCTGGATCACGCGACTCCATGCGCTTCATGCTTCGCGACGGCGATCACGGCACTCAACATTGCGCTTACGGGCTCGACCAGCGCGGCCGCGTCGCTTCAGATGGGACCGTACTATCAGTACCAACCGGCCGCGCCGGAGTCCTTTGCGAATCCGCTGGTGGACAACCACATCTACCTGACGGACAACTTCGCCAACTCGATCATGGCTGGCGACGCGCGCGCGGCTGAGATCGTGACGGCAGCGAATGCGTCCTCGACCGTGAGCGGTCTCAAGCTCACCAAGATCGATCCGATCACGGCTCCAAGTAATCTTGCGAATCTGTTGAACCTGGTTCCGCTCATCCGGAACGCGGAGCTGCTCCTGCTCCGTGCGCAGGCGGAAGCCGAGTCGGGTGACCTGGTGGATGCTACCGCTGACGTGAACGTAGTGCACACGGTCGAGGGCGGACTCTCGCCCTACCCGCTGTTCGCGAGCGTTGCTGATGCTCGGCAGGCAATTCTTTACGAGACACGTTACTCGATGATCTATCAGGGTCCGTACTACCTGATTCTTCTGAGAGAGTACGGCCTGCTGACCAAGTCGTACGTGACGCAGCCTGGCATGCCGTCGGTCTCCTCCGACCCGACGCACGCCAACGATCCGCTTCAGACAACGCTACCGATTCCCTCAACCGAATCTGCGGCCAGAAACGGAAACACCACACCAACGCCGTAAAGCGCTGGCGACGTTGAAGCGGCACTTGTAATGCGGTGCAGACTACGGCCTGGGCAATACGCCCAGGCCGTAGTCGCATCGTTCGCCCTTTCGGCATCCGCGCTGTAGCTTATTGCAGAAGGCTGGATTCGTAGAGGTTCACGCAGCGTACTTTCGCCAAGGAGTCGGCCCGATGAAGAACACGGTCCTTGATATGGCGGCACGCATCAGACGCGCGGTGGTGCCCGTTTCGGCGGCGCTTGCAGTAACTCTTTCTCTGGCGGCTTGTGTGCACGCGCCGCCTGCGGGCGACTTCGGCGGTCGCTCGCTGTTGACCGAGGACGAGATCGACGCCGCCCACGTTTTCAACGCCTACGAAGCGGTGTACAAGCTTCGGCAGGAGTTTCTCGTGAGTCGCGGCAAGCTCACCCTCGACCCCACCGTTCCTCCCGCTCTCCCTAACGTATATGTCGACCACCAGTTCTACGGCGACGTCACGACGCTCAAGGGTATCCCCGCCGGAAATGTTGAATCCATAGCCTTCATGAGTTCATCGGAGTCACAGTACAAGTATGGACGGGGAAACGCGGCAGGCGTAATCGACGTGACTACCAAGCACTAAGAATGTAGAACGCTCGTTCCGCAGTTTCACGCTGACGCTCCCGCAGGGGCAGAACAGGGAGCGCGTGGCCTCTATACTCCGAGAAGCTGGGGCAAGATTTAATAAAGATCACTGGTATTAATCGTAGCCCTTAGATAGCTTGCACCCCTCACCCGCCTGCGGGTGGGGCTTTTTTTTGTGGCCAGTGCCAGCCGGCACCATGGCATCACCAACGCTGGCCCACCGGCCGGACGGAGGAAGTACGTAATGAGATCAGTCAAGCGGTTCTGGATCGCGGCGGTGCTTTGCGCCGTCGGGATCCCCTCGTTCGTCAGCGCGCAGGCGACGCGCCGAGTGTCCGGGCAGGTGTCGGTTCAGGGGAGCACCGAGCCGGTTTCGGGTGCTACGATCCAGGTGACAGGAACGGCCTTCGGCGCGACCGCCGACGAGTCCGGCAAATTCTCGGTGAGCGTACCGACCGGGCCAGTTCAGCTTCGGGTGCGCAGAATCGGCTACACGGCCAAGGTCGTGCCCATCTCGGCGACCGACGACAACCTGAGCATTTCTCTGAACAGGGACGTGCTCCAGCTGGAGACGCAGGTCATCACCGGCCAGGCGACCACGGTCTCGAGCGTGAACGCGGCGAACGCGGTGACAGTCATCTCAAGCGCCAAGCTCAACAACGTGCCGGCGCAGACCATCGACGCCGCCCTTCAGGGCAAGGTGCCAGGCGCAATCATATCCACCAACTCCGGCGCACCCGGCGGCGGGAGCCAGATCCAGCTCCGCGGAGTGTCTACGTTGAACGGCTCGTTTCAGCCGCTCTACGTCATCGACGGCGTGATCGCGAGCAATGCGACCATCAACAACGGACTCAACGTCATTTCGCAGTCGGCGCGTGGCAACTTCTCGTCCAGCCAGGACCAGAGCGCCAACCGCATCGCCGACCTGAACCCGAATGACATCGAGAACATCCAGGTCCTAAAGGGACCCTCGGCTGCCTCGATTTACGGCTCGCGCGGGACCAACGGCGTGATCGTGATCACCACCAAGCAGGGACGCGCTGGCAAGACCACAGTCGACATTACGCAGCGTTTCGGTGCTTCTTACCTATCAAACAAGCTCGGTAGCCGGTGCTTCCAGTCCGGGACTGAGTATGCAGCCTGGGCCGCCAGCAACTTCAATCAGAGCTCCGCGGCGGCGCAGGCTGCAAACGTCATGGCGTTCAATGTTGCGACGAACAAGTGCCACGACTATGAGCAGGAGTTCTATGGCAATTCGCCCCTTTCGTATCAGACAGTTGCGTCGGTGAACGGCGGAACCGATTCCGGAACCAGCTACTATCTGTCCGGCCTCGTGCAGCACGACAACGGTCTCGCGCCCAACGACCTGTACAACAAGCAGTCAATGCGCGCAAACCTGGGCCAGCGCATCGGCAGCAGGCTGACCATCCGCGCCAACACGGAGCTGCTCCACACCCTCACGCAGCGCGGTATCAGCGGAAACGACAACGAGGGGATCAGCCCGTACACGATCTTCACGGCGACCCCGTCATTCGTCAACCTCCAGCGCAGCGCCGACGGCACATTCCCGAAGAACCCATCGCCGCTCCTGCCGGGCGCCAACCCGTTCCAGAACGCGGACGCCGTCAAGACGCCCGACGATGTGTATCGCATGATCGGAAGCTCCACCGCACTGCTGAATCTCGTGGCAACGGAGCGTCAGAGCCTCGATATCAATCTGGTCGGGGCCATGGATCACTACGTCGACCACGGCAAGGTGATCTCGCCATCATTCCTCTACTTCGAGCAGACGAACCCGTACCCCGGGACACTGCTCAACAGTGACGGTGTGTTCACCAATCTCAACCTCAATCTGGCTGCCACGCATAAGCTCACCACGGGCATGTTCACGGCGACCACGTCCGGCGGAATTCGGCAGGACCGCACGCAGAGCGACGTCACCCAGATCACCGGTCGAGGTCTGCCGTTCTCGAACGTGACCAACGTCAGCACGGCCGCGCAGACCTTCACCAACGAAGGGCAGGGACTTACCAAGACGTTCTCCGTGTACGCGCAGGAAGAATTCCTGACTCTGCACGAGCGGTTGTTCCTCACCGCCGGCGTCAACGGTGAGCGCAACAGCAACAACGGAGATCCAGAGAAGTTCTACACGTATCCAAAGTTCTCAGCATCGTACAACATGGGATTGCTTCCGCCGTTTGTAGATCGCCTGAAATTCCGGCTCGCCTTCGGCCGCGCTGGTAATCAGCCCACTCAGGGGAAGTACACTTTTCTGACGACGCTGCTCGATGAAGGCGCCGTGGGTGCGCGCGCATCGGCTATAAAGGGGGCCGCCAACATCAAGCCGGAGATAGCGTCCGAGACCGAAGGCGGCTTCGACGCAACCTTCTTCGGCGGCCGGATGGGTGTCTCCTTCACACAGTACCGGAAGGTGATCGATGAGCTCCTGCTGCAGGCCAACACCGTTCCATCAACGGGATTCACGTCACAGTGGATCAACGGTGGCCAGCTCGCGAACAAGGGCACCGAGGTCAGCCTGGACGTGACACCGCTTCAGGCGAAAAACCTGACCTGGACGTCCACGACCACGTACAGCAGCACGCGCGGCCGAGTCACTCGTCTTCCTGTTCCCGCGTTCATTCCGGCGTCCGGCTCGTTCGGAAGCCGCTTCGGCAACGCCTGGATCCAGCAGGGGCTCTCGTCGACAATCATCCAGGCCGTGGTGGGTTGCAAGGTCGCGGTTGCTCCAGGCGCATCCTGCTCTTCAGCGAACCGCATTGTGGGCTTTGCAGGCGATCAGAACCCGGACTTCGTGATGGGATTCTCGAACAACCTCTCGTTCGGTCGGTTCACGGTGAACAGTCTGCTCGACTGGAGAAAGGGCGGCAAAGTCGTCGACCTCACGCAGAACTATTTCGACGGCAACAACATCGCAAAGGACACGCTGGTTTCACAGCAACGTCTCGCCGCCTTCAGCGCGGGGCAACCTGTATATGTGCAGAATGCGACGTTCCTCAAGTTGCGTGAGCTCAATCTGTCGTACCAGCTTCCGGATGCATTCAACAGCGCTCTGTTCCACGGGAAGGCATCCCAGACTCGTGTTGAGCTGAGCGGGCGCAATCTGAAGACGTGGACACCGTACCAAGGGCTGGATCCGGAGGTCTCGAACTTCAGCAACCAGGCGTTGGGACGTATCCAGGATGTCACGCCGTATCCACCGTCTCGGAGCTTCTTCTTCTCGCTCAACGCAACCTTCTAAAACACGAGTGAACATTCACATGAAGACATACATAACCGCGCTCACGTCCGGCGTCGTGCTGCTCGCGGGTTGCTCGGACAACCCCATCACCAACCCCGTGGATAATCCCACCGTTGGGCAGGTGAGTGGTGCGCTCACGCGTTCGGCGCTACAGACGCTCGCCACCGGTGTGCTGGCGCAGGACCGCGCGTCCTACGGCAGCAGCACCAACTACATCATCCTCTCTGAGGTAATGGCCCGAGACCTTTATCGCATCGATGCTTCTGAAATGCGATACGTGACCGAGACGCTCGGCGGCAACCCGGATCCGGGCAGCTTCGCGGGCGGCGGCACGGCGTGGAACAGCTCGTACGTAGAGCAGCGGGCGATCAACTCAATCCTGCTCGGACTACCCGGCACTGCCTCAACCGAGCTGACGCCGGCTGAAAAATCAGCGACGTCCGGCTTCCTGAGAACAACCAAGGCTGTCTCGCTGTACCGTCAGATCGAGCTTCGTGATACTGCCGGAGTGGTGATTCAGGGCAACAATCCCAACGTTGTCGACCCGATTGTGTGCAAGACGAAGGCGCTCGCGTACGTTGGGGCGCTTCTCGACAGCGCCAACGCTGACTTCACAACTGCTGGCGGAACCACCGCGCTCCCGTTCAAGCTCCCGGCTGGCATGACGACTTACGGCGTGGACTACAGCAAGGTGTCCAACCTCGTCCTGTACAACCGGGGCTGGAAAGGCAAGGTCGATCTTTACCGCGCGCTCGATCACCAGTCGCCCGTCGCCGGCGCGGCCGCGCTGGCTGTCACCGAGCTCACTCAGGCGCTCGGAGGCGCAGCACCCGGCGCGGTTCCAGCTTCTTCATTCGCGCAGGGAGCGTACTGGAACTTCGTTCCGGGCGGCACCGAGAACGCTCCGAACATCCTCGTCGATGCAAAAATCGGCATCAATCCGCTAGTGAAGGACAGCCTGCAGGCCGGCGACACGCGCGGGTCCAAGATCGTGCCGCTGCCGAGCACCATTAGCGGCTTCGGACTCAGCACAAGCACCACTTACGTCAACGCGCTTGCCACGGTCTCAGCCAACCTTTCCAAGCCCATCGCCATGCTCCGCATGGAGGAGCTGGTGC
Organism: Gemmatimonadota bacterium; assembly: GCA_030854055.1. Classification (GTDB taxonomy): domain Bacteria; phylum Gemmatimonadota; class Gemmatimonadetes; order Gemmatimonadales; family Gemmatimonadaceae; genus Fen-1247. The sequence continues at coordinate 29,372 of JALYTX010000013.1, forward strand.
TGCTTCGGGCGCAGGCGTACATGGAGACTGGCGACCTCACATCCGCGCGCGCCGACATAAACGATGTGCGCACGACCTACGGTCTGGCTGCGTATTCGACGCCATTCGCGTCGAAGGCCGCGGCGATCAATGCGGTGCTGTACGAGAAGCGATACTCGCTGCTCGCCGAGGGGCCGCAGAGATTGGTGGACCTGAGGGCGTACGGCCGTCTGAACGGCACGTACCTGCGCAAGGAGACGGCGAATGACGTCTTCGCATCCGCCTTCCCGATTCCCAAGGGCGAGGCCGATGCGCGCAATAACCAGATCGCGCCTAGCTGTTCCTGATCCTTTCTGACGCCGGGCACGCCCGGACTTTGTAACGATCAAGAGTGGCGACCCGGTAGTCTCCGGGCCGCCACTCTTCGTTTGCGGCGAACGCGTTCACCGGCGCCTCGCCTCGGACACCCGGATGGTGTATGTTGACGGCCGGAGGCGGCCTTCTGCAGGTAATGGATCCTGTCCGATACCGTCCTCAGCGACAATGACCAGCCAATGACACGAGAACACGACGCACAGCGAGAGGGATCCGGAAGCAATCGCCGACGGCCTCGGCGGATTGCGAGCCGAGTCGTCGCAGCAGTCTTTCTGTTGGCCAGCGCCGGAGCGGCCGCCTGCAACAAGCCCGTCACGGCCGCCTCACCTGACGCGGGTCTGGAGCAACGCCTGCAGTCCAGAATCGCAAGGCAACCCGGCGCCCTCGTTGAAGTCGCCTACATCGACCTTGCGGGCGGCGAAACGCTGTTCATCGACGCCGACAGCGTGATGCACGCTGCGAGCACGATGAAGGTGCCCGTGATGTTGCGGTTGTACAGGGAGGCCGATCAGCACGCGCTGTCGCTCGCTCGTAAGGTACTGCTCGTCAACCAGTTCTCGTCCATCGTCGACGGCTCCAGCTACACGCTCGATTCAACTGTCGATGGGGACACGGCGATGTATCACTACGTGGGCGACTCCGTAACGGTACGTGAGCTCGTGCGCCACATGATCACGCGCTCCAGCAACCTCGCCACCAACACGCTTATCGCGCTCGCCAACGCCGATAGCGTAAATGCAATGATGCGCTCGCTGGGCGCTTCACGAATGCACGTTCTGCGTGGCGTCGAGGATCAAAAGGCATTCGATGCGCACCTCAACAATACCGCGACAGCGCGCGATCTGTCCACGTTGCTCCGTGCGCTCCAGGCCGGCAGGGCGGCGTCGCCCTCGGCTACGAATGAGATGCGCGACATTCTGATGGCACAGGAGTTCAACGAGAAAATTCCGGCTGGACTGCCGGCGGGTGTTCGAGTTGCGCACAAGACCGGCGACATCACCGGAATCGCTCATGACGCAGCTATCGTGTATCCTGCGGGACGTCCGCCGTACATTCTGGTAGTGCTGACACGCGGCATCCCACTGCAACCTACTGCGGATTCACTCATTGCCGATATCTCACGCGATGTCTATACTCACGCAACTGGGCATTAATTGGTGCGCACTGCGCCGCCAACTCGGTGTAGTCTTCGTAGCCGGAACAATAGTACTCTTAGGAAAACCGGCACGCGCACAGTTGCCGGAGCAGTTCACCATCCGGAGCGCTCTCAGCGCACCGTTCCCCACGGAGATCGTTGCGAGCCCGTCCGGGGCGATCGCCTGGGTCTTTGACGCGGAGGGTGTGCGAAATGTGTGGGCTGCCATTCCGCCGTCATACGCCGGCCGGAGTGTGACGTCGTACACGACGGACGTCGGGCTCGACATAGGAAGTCCAGTCTGGCGCCCGGACGGGCGCGGTATGGTCTTCGTCCGCGGTGAAGGCGTGAATGAAAAGGGCGAGCACCCGAACCCCGCACTCGATCCACGGGGAACGCGCGAGTTGGTGATGTACGTCAATGCCGAGGGCACCGGCCTGCGTGAGATCGGAGACGGTACGTGGCCCACGGTCTCTCCAGACTCGCGCACCGTAGTCTTCATGCGAAACGCCCTTCCATTCATCGTCTCGCTGACCGACACCTCCGCGCCCCAGCGGCTCTTCGTCACGCGTGGCCGCATTGGAAACTTGCGCTGGTCGCCGGACGGTCACGCGCTCGCATTCGTAAGCAACCGCGGCGACCACAGCTTCATCGGTGTGTTTGACCTGCGGACGAAAGTGCTGTCTTATCTTGACCCTGATATCGACAGCGACAGGTATCCGTCCTGGTCACCCGACGGAGCCCGGATAGCGTTCGTCCGCGTGCCGGCACTTACAAGGCAGATTACACACGCCGCACGTCGCGCCGGAAACCCCTGGAGCATACGCGTGTTCGACCTGCGCACCGGTCATGCGGCACAGGTGTGGCGCGCGTCGACGGGCGATGGCAGCGTCTTCTCCGGCTTTGCGTCACCCGACCAGCTGCTCTGGACCGCCGAGGGCCGACTTGCATTCCCGTGGGAGCGGACGGGCTGGAGACACGTCTATTCGGTACCGGCGTCGGGAGGAAGGGAGTCAGATCTCACGCCAGGCGTGTTCGAAGTCGATGAAGCAATGCTCGCACGCGACGGGCGCACCATTGTCTACACGTCGAACCAGGGCGACATCGATCGCCGCCACATCTGGTCCGTAGCGGCTAGCGGCGGTGCGCCATCAATTCTCACACCCGGCGTCGGCATCGAGTGGGCAGTGACGCCGCTCCCGGACGCGTCCGTGGCAATGCTGCGTTCCGACGCCAAGGGGCCTGCGCGCCCAGCGGTGCTTCGATCGGGCACGGTTACGGACGTTGCTGCAGGCGCGATTCCAAACACCTTCCCGAATGCGCTCATGGTCGAGCCGCGTGCAGTGACGATGCGCGCCCCGGACGGCGTGACCGTGCACGGCCAGCTGTTCGAGCCCCGGGGCGGAACTTCGCCCCACGCCGCGGTCGTGTTCTTTCACGGTGGCAGTCGACGCCAGATGCTGCTCGGCTGGAATCCCATGGGCTATTACACGAACGCTTACGCACTCAATCAATACTTGGCAAGCCGCGGGTACGTGGTGCTCTCGGTGAACTACCGCAGCGGCACGGGTTACGGCCTCGATTTCCGTGAAGCCCAGTCGTATGGACCGGAAGGTGGCGCCGAAGCGCGCGACATCGCGGCAGCGGTCGCCTTGCTGAAGAGGCGTCCGGACGTGGATGCGCGGCGCGTAGGCGTGTGGGGCGGGTCTTATGGCGGATACATGACGGCATTGTCGCTTGCGCGCTTCCCCGACAACTTCACCGTCGGCGTTGATTTCGCCGGTGTGCACGACTGGAACCTCGAATGGGCGAAGATGGCGGATACGTGGGATGAGTCGAAGGAGATGACGGCTCGTCACATCGCATTCGCATCGTCACCAATGGCCGATCTGAGCCGCTGGCGCGCACCGGTGCTTCTCATTCAGGGCGACGACGACAGAAACGTGGTATTCTCGCAAACGGTGCAGCTTGCCGAAGACCTTCGCAACCGAGGTGTCCACGTCGAGACGCTTATCTATCCGGATGAGACCCACGAGTGGCTGCTGCATGAACACTGGGTGAAGTCGTACGAGGCGACCGCTGCGTTTCTGGAGCGTTACCTGAAATAACGATTGGTTGTGCTACCCGTGCACCGTTTCCTTTTTCGGGAAGAGCGATGCACCTTTCTTCACGCGCCAGCCAGTCGGATCGAAGTTCATTGTGCCGGTGGCGCCGAGCAATCCCGGTGTCGTGAGAAAATCCGTCGGCGCTCCCAACTGTGCGAGCAGTTCGGTTGACCGCCCGGGCATGAAGGGCGCGAGCGCAATCGCGTGACGCACCAGCTGCCGCGCGAGCGCGGCTAGAGTCGTGTCAAGCCGTGCGCGCGACGCCGGATCCCTGGCCAGTTTCCACGGCGCCTGCCGGTCGACGTACTCGTTGCCGCGCGCGACCGAAGCCCAGATGTGCTCGAGCGCGCGATTGGGCAAATTCTCCAGCATCGCGGCGTGGTACGCCGCGACGTCGACAGCATCCGCGTCGTCGAGGGTGGCCGGGGGCGCGTGCGGAACACTTGACTCGCAATACTTCTCGATCATCGCGATCGTCCTGCTCGCGAGATTCCCGAAAGCATTGGCGAGATCCGAGTTGTAGCGGTCCTCGAAACGTTCCCACGAGAAATTTCCATCCGCGTCGAACGGCACTTCGCGCATCAGGAAATACCGGAACGCATCAGCTCCGTACCTGCCCACGGCTTCGTGCAGATCAAGCGTAACTCCGGCCGACTTGCTGAAGCGGTCGCCGGCCAGGAGAACGAATCCGTGCGCCCATACAAGTCGCGGCAGTGGAAGCTCCGCGGCGATCAGCATTGCTGGCCAGATGAGCGCGTGAAACCGAGTTATGTCCTTTCCGATCACGTGAATGTCCGCCGGCCACCATTTTTCGAATTCGTTAGCGGTGTCGGGAAATCCGACGGCGGTGATGTAATTCGGTAGCGCGTCGAACCACACGTAGGTCGTCTGCGGCTCGCCGTCGCCGGTGTCGCGCGGGAATGGGATGCCCCATCCGGCGCGAGCGCGGCTGGCCGAAACGTCTTCGAGCCCCTGCTCGATAAGCGAAAGGATCTCGTTCGCGCGCGTGCGCGGCTCGAGCAGGCGGCCGCTGGCTAGCAGCGATTTAAGCCGGTCCGCGTAGGCACTCAGCCGAAAGAACCAATTTCGCTCCTCCACCCATTCGAGCGTGCGGGTGGGATGCAGGACGCACTTCTCGTCGACGATCTCCTCGTCAGTCTTGAACGCCTCGCAACCGACACAGTAGCGGCCTGCGTATGCCTTCACGTAAAAGCTGTCCGGCGCGCGCTCGAAGATGCGCTCGATGAGTGCGCGCACGCCGTTCTTGTGCGACTCGTCGGTGGTGCGCACGAATCTGTCGTATGAAATGCCGAGCGTCTTCCATGCATCCTGAAAACGGCTCGCTATCTCGTCGACCTGCTCCTGCGGTGTGCGTCCTGCCTTGGCGGCGGATTGTGCGACCTTCTGACCGTGTTCGTCCATCCCGGTGACGAACAGGACCTCGTCTCCGCGTTGCCTGTGATAGCGTGCGAGGACATCAGCGCCAATCTTCTCGAATGCATGACCGAGATGCGGATCGCCGTTGGCGTAGTCGATGGCGGTAGTGATGTAGTACTTGTTGGGCACGCCGCAATCTAGACCCGTCAGACGCCTTTTGCTGGCCCCTGCCCGGCGGGACCGGCAGTTCCGCCGGGCGGTGCAGCGCCACCGTGGCTGCCGCCCGTGTCGCCACCGGGGTCGGCATCAGGGCTGGCGCCACTGTCCCCACCACCGCCCCGCCGTCCGCGGCGGCGGCGCTGCGGCTTCTGCACGGACGGCAGTGCGGGCTCCGTCTCGACAGTTTCAGTGAGGATTACGAGCCGCGGTTCCGGTATGGCGAACTCCGACGTGTACATCAGCTCCGGCGATATCTCATCGCGAGTATACTCGCCTTCCTCGTCGCCGGCGTTTACGGCGGGCGTTGCGCGCCCTTCCACCTCCGCGCCGAACGCCTCCAGCGGAATAATGCGCACGGCGCCCTCGGCGTTTCGCAATGTTACAGTCTCGCGGAAAAGATCGACGGAGATGATCTTTTCCTCGCCAGCCAACGTCGTTACAATCCGACCTTCCTTGGGGAAGCGCTTTCGCGTCTCCACATAGAAGTCGTGCTCGTAGCGCAGGCAACACATGAGTCGGCCGCACGCGCCGGATATCTGGGAAGGGTTGAGCGACAGGCGCTGATCCTTCGCAACACCCAGATTCACCGGCCGGAGATCCGGAAGCCACGCAGCGGAGCAATACTGGCGGCCACAGCGGCCAACGCCGTCCAGGCGCTTGGCTTCGTCGCGAACGCCGATCTGTTTGAGCTCGATCCGTGTACGGAAGGCAGCCGCGAGGTCACGCACGAGATTTCGGAAATCGACGCGCTTTTCGGCGGTGAAGTAAAGAGTGAGCTTCTTCTTGTCCCACTGCCATTCTGCGTCTGAAATTTTCATCTGCAGGTTGGCCGCGCGCACCTTGTCCGCTGCGCGTTGTCGCGCATCTTCATTCGCGCGCTGCAGCGAATCCCCCTGCCGGATATCACGCCGAGTTGCTACGCGGAGCGCCTTCCGAACCGGCTCGCCACAGCCGTGCGCGCAACCGGAGTTGCGCTTCGCGGCGAGCTCGCCAATTGCGTGAACCGTCCCAAGATCCTCGCCGCGGTCTGCTTCGACGATCACAGGTGTCAGCAGCGCCGGCGGCTCACCGTTCTCCCACCCGAAGAACTCCTTCCGGTTGCCGCGAAATGCGACTTCTATGACAGCCACTTAACTCCCTCCGCGAAAGCGGGAATCCCACAGACCGTCATTCCCGCGAAAGCGGGAATCCCGGCCATTGTTATTCCCCCCACTGTCCCATGCGCAGATACTTCTGCCGCCGCCGACGTACGAGCCGTTCAGGCCGCAGCTTTCGGAGCTCCTCGAGGTTTGTGTTCAGCGACTCGCACAGCGCGCGGGCCGCCGCTTCGTGATTTGCGTGCGCGCCACCTTCCGGTTCCGGGACGATCTCGTCTATCACTCGCAGCTCGAGCAAATCAGGCGCGGTGATTCGCAACGCATTGGCCGCTCGGTCTCGCATCTCCGGCGACTTGCCGTCCTTCCACAGAATCGCCGCGCAGCCCTCGACGGTAATCACCGAGTAGACGGCGTTCTCCATCATCAATACGCGGTCAGCCACTCCAAGTGCAAGCGCACCGCCGGACCCACCCTCGCCAATTACGGTGGCGATGATTGGCACCTGCAACTGGCTCATCTCGAAAAGATTACGTGCAATCGCTTCCGACTGGCCGCGCTCTTCCGCGCCGAGCCCGGGATATGCCCCCGGGGTGTCGATGAACGTGAGTACGGGAACGTGAAACTTTTCAGCGAGCTTCATCAAGCGAAGGGCTTTCCTGTAGCCCTCGGGGTGCGGCATTCCGAAGTTCCGCTTGAGGTTTTCCTTCGTGTCGTGACCGCGCTGCTGGCCGACGACCATCACCGTCTCGCCATCCAGCCGGGCCCAACCGCCCACGATCGCGGCGTCATCCCGGAAAGCGCGATCGCCATGCAGCTCAATAAAGTCCGTGAAGATGCGCGCCACGTAGTCGAGCATGAACGGCCGGCGCACATTGCGTGCAACCTGGACGCGTTGGATCGGGGTAAGGTTCTTGTAAATCTCGCCCCGCAACTCGCTGAGCTTGCGCTCCAGCGATTCTATCTCATCGTCCACGTTGACCGCTCGCTCCCCTGGCGACTGCCTGAGCTCGTCGATCTTGCGCTCAAGCTCAGCAATGGGCTTCTCGAATTCCATCGTCGTTGCGCTGGTTGCCATGCGACCTCCTAGGTCCCTAAAACTACTGAGACGCGCTCGTCGCCGAGCAGCGATCTCAGTTCCTTGAGAGCAATCCCATCGGCCGACAGCTTGAGAGTGCGGGATCGCCAGCGTGCGCTCGTGCTGCTTCCGTCGCTCCACCGGATCTCCAGCGGAGCGCTGCCGGGATGCGCGTGTATCACGTCGTGTACGTCTCGCATCACCGCCGGATCGATTGGGCCGCCTCCTCCGCCGCCCAGCTCGATGGCTACCGCGACCTGACCGTTCGTTCGCTTCTCGGCGAGCTTGCTGACCGACTCGACAATGAACGTGGGATTGTCTCCCGCCTCGTCGCGCCGGGAGTAGCCTCCCTTCATCACGACCGGTACGTCCGCCTTCACCTGATCATGGATAACGCTCCACGCTTCAGGGAAAACAAGCACCTCGCTTGAACCGGCGAAATCTTCGATGGTCAGTCGCGCGAACTCTGCGCCGCTTTTCTTGCTCGTCTGCCGTTTGATGGAGGTGATCACGCAGCAGAGTGCCATCGGCTCGGCCGACCACTTCCCCAGGTCCGCGACTGAATGCGTCGAGAACAGCTCGCATTCAGTACGGAATGGCTCCAGTGGATGACCGGAGGTATAGAACCCAAGAATCGCCTTTTCGTTCGCGAGCCGTTCGCTCTCCGACCATGGCGCAACGCTGGGCAGCGTCGTCTGGTGTGCAGGCTTGGATGTTGCGCCAAGTGCGTCACCGAATATCGAAACCTGGCCGCTTGCTGTGTCCTCCTGCGCCAGCGAGGCCTCCCGGATCGCCGTGTCGAGCGCTGCGATGAGCTGTGCGCGATGACCGCCGAGGGAGTCGAGCGCACCAGAATGAATCATCGCCTCAAGCACGCGCTTGTTGCACATGCGAAGGTCGATGCGATCGCAGAGGTCGAACAACGAAGTGAATGGCCCGTTCTCTCGCGCTGCAATGACCGAGTCTATGGCGCTCTTGCCAACGTTGCGGATCGCGCCGAGGCCGAACCGGAGCCGGTTGTCCGCGATGACGGTGAACTTGTAGTTCGATTCGTTGACGTCGGGGGGCAGCACTTCGAGCCCGATGTCGCGCGCCTCGTTTATGTACTTGACAACGCTGTCCGTATCGCCGATCTGCGACGAAAGAAGCGCTGCCATGAACTCGGCGGGGAAGTGCCTCTTGAGCCACGCTGTCTGGTACGACAGCATCGAGTAGGCGACAGCGTGCGACTTATTAAATCCGTAGCGTCCGAACGTCTCGATCTGTGACGCAATCTCGTTGATGATCTTACGATCGTGTCCGAGTGCCACCGCCTTTTCGATGAACTTTCCGAGTTCCCGTCGGATTAACTCTGCATCCTTCTTGCCGACTGCCTTCCGCAACACATCGGCTTCGGCGAGGGAGATGCCGGCGAGCTTCTGCGCGATGCGCATCACCTGTTCTTGATAGGTGATGACGCCGTACGTCTCGTTGAGAAACTCTTCAAGCTCCGGAAGCGCGTACGTCGTCGCCTCCTCTCCGCGCTTCCGACGCATGTACACCTTGTGCATGCCTGTATCGAGCGGACCCGGGCGCATCAACGCGTTGGAAGCGACAAGGTCGTTGAACTGGTCGCAGCGCATGCCGCGCACGAGATCTGTCGCGAGCGGTGACTCGAACTGAAAAACACCCGCGGTCTTCCCAAGCCGGAGCATGTGGTACGTCGCGTCGTCGTCGAGCGGGATGTCGTCCAGATCCGGAATCACGCGTCCGCGCGCGCGCACGTTCGCGACGGCGTCGGTGATGATCGTGAGCGTCGTGAGGCCGAGGAAGTCCATCTTGAGCATCCCCGCCTTCTCGAGCCCGTTCATGTCATATTGCGTGACGACGACGCCCTCGTCGCCCTGACTTCCCGCGCCCTTTGAAGACTGCGTGCAGATGGGGACGTAGTCGTCCAGCGGGCCCGGCGCGATGACGATGCCGGCGGCGTGCACGCCCGCGTGGCGCGAGAGACCTTCGAGCGCTATCGCGTAGTCGAGGAGCTCCCTGTACCGATCGTCCGCGCCGGCGTAAAGCGCCTTCACCTCGGGTATCTTCTCCACCGCCTCGCCGACGGTGAGCGAATAGTTGGGAAGGTTCGGGATGAGCTTGGCGAGCGCATCCGTTTCGCCCGGCGTGAACCCCAGCACGCGACCCACATCCTTCACCGCCGCTCTCGACTTGAGCGTTCCGAACGTGATGATCTGACCCACGGAATCGCGGCCATATTTCTGCCGCACATACTCGATGACTTCGCCGCGCCGCTCGAAGCAGAAGTCCACGTCGATGTCGGGCATCGACACACGTTCCGGGTTCAGAAAGCGCTCGAACAGCAGGTCGAACCTGAGCGGACAGACGTTGGTGATTCTGAGAGCATATGCAACGAGCGAACCCGCCGCCGATCCGCGCCCCGGCCCGACGGGAATCCCCATGTCCCGGGCGGCCTTGATGAAGTCGTACACGATGAGGAAGTATCCCGCGTATCCCGTCTTCGTGATTACATCAAGCTCGTAGCGCATGCGCGCTTCCACTTCGGGAGGCAGCGGATCGCCGTAGCGCCCGCGTGCGCCTGCTTCCGTCAGGCGGACCAGCAGCTCGTTTTCGCTCGCGACGCCCACAGGCAGCGGGAACGACGGAACGTGGTACTTCTTGTTGAACTGTATGCCCGTTTCTTCCGCGATGCGAAGCGTATTTTCCAGCACGTCGGGCCGCAACGGAAACCGCTCCCGCATCTCGCTCGCGTTCTTGAAATAGAGCCCGTGGTCGTAGTGCATCCGGTTCTCGTCCGACACCGTCTTGCCCAGCCCGATGCAAAGCAGCACGTCATGCGATGCGTGGTCATCCTGCTTCAGAAAGTGCGCGTCGTTCGTGGCTACTACCGGCAGGCCCAGGTCGGTCGCGAGTGCGAAGACGCGCTCGTTCAACTGCCCCTGAGACCCGCTGTCGTGCGCCTGCACTTCCAGATAGTACCGCCCCTTGAACAGCTCGGCGTACCACGCTGCAGTCTCGCGCGCGGCGTCCCAGTTGTCGCTCAGGAGATGGGTTGCGACCTCGCCAGCCATGCACGCGGAGGACACGACGATCCCGTCGTTGTAGCGGGCCAGGAGCTCCCGATCAATTCGCGGCTTGGAGTAGAACCCCTCGGTGTAGCCAAGCGAGGACAGCTTGACCAGGTTCCGGTATCCCGTCTCGTTCTGGGCGAGGAGAACGAGATGGTAGTACGCACGCGACTTCACGGCCTTGCCACGCTCGGGAGCGCCCTCGAAGCGCTGCCGCGACCGCCGGTCGCCCGGCGCGACGTACGCCTCCATGCCCAGAATCGGCTTCAGCCCGGATTTCCTGGCCTTCTCCTGAAACGCCCACGCCGCGTGCATGTTTCCATGGTCCGTAATGGCCAGCGCCGGCTGTTCGAACTCAAGCGCCCGCGCAATCAGATCGTCGACGCGGTTGGCGCCATCAAGGAGCGAGTACTCCGAATGACAGTGCAGATGAACGAAGGACACTCTGTAAGGATAGGGGTTGGGCCATGGCTCTAGAAGGGGGCGGGAATTGGCTGCGGTCCACGCCCCGGCACCCGGCGCTCCGGCTGGTGATTGCCGGCGGCGCGATGGTGGCAGCGGTGCTCATGATTATGGTCGGGCCAACGGCCTGCTATCTCAGTCGCGGCGCGTGGGAGGAGGCGAAAATCCTGAGCCGGAGGCAGCCCATCGCAAAGATCATCGCGAATCCGGCGACCCCTCCCGGGATACGCGCCAAGCTCAGCGTGGTTGAGGCGGCGCGTCGTTTCGCCCACGACTCGCTGGGCCTCAAGACAGGCGACAGCTTCACCACTTATTCACACGTGGACCACGACACGCTCGTGCTCGTGCTGTCCGCCGCATACCGCGACAGGCTGGTTCCATACACGTGGTGGTTTCCCGTTGTGGGCCGGGTTCCATATAAAGGATTCTTCGACTTCGCGGCTGCGCGTAAAGCAGCCCGCGACCTCGAGACGCAGGGCTTCGACGTCTATCTGCGCCCGTCTGCTGCATTCAGCACGCTGGGCTTCTTCAACGATCCGTTGCTGAACACAACGCTCAGCGCGGATTCTTTGGAATTGGCGAATACTGTGATCCACGAGCTCACGCACAATACCTATTATGCACCGGGCTCGGTGCCGTTCAACGAATCGTTCGCGAGCTTCGTGGGCGCGCGGGGAGCAGCGGCACTGTTCCGCGTACGCGGGGACTCCCTTGCTGCAGCGCAGGTGGATGCCAGATGGGCGGACGACAAGATCCTCGGCGCTTTCTGGCAGGGCCTGGCGCGAACGCTCGATTCGGCCTTCCACGCACATCCCACCGACCGGGCAGCTCGACTCGGTGCCAGGGACTCGATCTACGCTCGCGCGCGGCGAGTACTGATCGACAGCATCTCGCCGCGGCTCACGGTGGTTCCGGTGGCATATGCGCGGCGGGTCCGGCTCGACAACGCCGCTTTGCTGGCTCGCCGGGTCTACGGAACCGGCCTGGAAGATTTCGACCGATTGTGGGACCGGAACGGTCGAAATCTTCGTTCGACGATTGACAGTATCATCGCAGGTGCGCGGCAGGACCCCAAGGATCCCTTCGGTGCGGTACGGCATGCCGCAGAGCATTCGGACAATTAGTCCGCAGACTCTTTACCCAATCTTAATACACTGCCCAATGATACTACGTTGACACACACGTTTTCCGCCATAACGTAGGCTCTTCGTAAAGATCGCGTAAAGTGTCTTGCATTCCGCCTACGGATGTGTCCTGTCTGTGGCGAGATATGGGCGCGCTTCGAAAGCTGATGCTGGCTTACCGGAGTTGATTACCCGTATCCGCATTGGTCGTTCCACCAGAGGTCGAACCCGAACCCCGTCTCCGGAGGATTCCCGTTGAACCGTTGGTCTGTCGTTGCGCGGCTGTGGAGTGTCGCATGGAACCCATCTGCAGGGAGAGTGGAATGAGGCGCACTGGTATGATGCCGGCTTTGCGAAAAGGGTTTGTCGCGGTCGCGATGTTGGCGGTCAGCGGACTCGCGAAGATTGAGGCACAGGCGGTTATTACGGGAACGGTTACTTCCGAGCAGGGACAGAAGCTCGCTAACGCGAACGTGTACATCAACGAGCTGAACGTCTCGGTGGCGACGGATGCGGCGGGGCACTACAGCATTACGCTAACGCCCGCCCGCCTGCGCGGCGCGACAAGTATCACGCTTCGGTCGCGCGCGATCGGATTCACGCCGACGAGCAAGATCACTACCGCGACATCGCAGACCGTGGACTTCAGACTCCGCCAGGACGTCAACCGGTTGAGCGAGGTGATCGTTGCCGGGGTTACGGCCGGAACGGAGCAGAAGAAACTCGCGTTCAGCGTCGCTCGAGTGGACGCGGCGGATCTCACCAAAGTTTCTGCCAGCGATCCGCTCCAGGCTCTTGAGGGCAAGGTGCCCGGTGCGAATATCGTCTCCGCGTCCGGCCGACCTGGTGCGCCTCCGGCGGTGCTGCTCAGGGCGCCGACGTCGATTGCGTCCAGCGGACGGGGAACTGCCCCGCTTTATGTCGTCGATGGAATCATTCTCGGTGACCAGCTCTCGAGCACCGGCGGCGGCGGCCTTGCCGACATCAACCCGAACGACATCGACAACATCGAGGTCATCAAGGGCGCTGCCGCGGCGTCATTGTACGGCACGCGTGCCGGCAACGGCGTCATCTCCATAACCACCAAGAGCGGCAAGGGCGGTGCTGATGGGTTTCACACCGCGTACCGCACGGAATACGGCTCCAGCGATATCGAGCACCCCATAACGATCGCGCAGACGACCGGGATGCGCCTTGATGCGTCGGGCACGCGCTTCTGCGTCAACGTCACTGGTAACTACGCCTCGCCAGCGCCGACGACGTACGGCGGCAACAGCTGCGCGCGGTCCATCGATTACGCGAGCGTCGCGAACTTTGTCAACAGCTACCCCGACGTCTTCGCGCAGTCGCCGCCCACCTTCCCGGTCGATCCGGGCTCTGCTATCAGCGGCGCGCCGCTCAAGAACGTCTTCCAGGTGGACAAGTGGCCCGGTGTGAACTACGACGCGGTCGCCCAGTTCGTCCAGCCGAAGCCGTACGAGCAGCAGAACGTGGAGCTCCGTGGAAAGAGCGGCCCCAACAGCATGTTCCTGAGCGGCAACTACACGCGTCAGCAGGGAGCCATCAAGTATCTGAACGGTTTCCAGCGCGTGACCGCGCGATTGAACGCGAGTCGTTCGACTGACAAGTGGAACTTCGACGTCACTAGCGCATTTGGTCACGACACCAAGGACGGCTACCAGGAAGAGGATGGCGGAGGCGCGTTCTTCCGACTCACCCGCACGCCGCCCATTGTCAATCTGAACGCGGTCGATACGCTCGGCCGTCTCTACGTACGTCCCAACCTGCAGGGCGGCGGATCGCAGAATTACAACCCGCTGTACGAGCTGCAGAACTACGCTCAGTCGACGGCGACGAACCGGTTTACCGGCGGCACAAACGCGCGCTGGAATCCGCTTACGTGGCTGTCGATGAACTTCAACTTCAGCTACGATGGCGCCGCAGCGACGGCGATCTTCTTCCGAGACAAGGGTTATCGCACCACGACCGGTCCGGCGAGCTCCAGCAACTCCGGCGCTCTCACGCGCAGCGCAGAGGCGCAACAGCAGTACAACGCCAGCTCAGATATCACCGCGACGCACACCTTCCTGACGGACTTTAATACCCGCACGAGCGTGCGCGCGCTGTTCGACCGCACGGACTATAACTATCAAGGGCTCTCCGGTAACTGGTTGGCTGTCGTCGGACTCCCGAACGCGGCCAATATCGGCAGTACGCCGAGTGGTGTGCCGTCGCAGACCGTTGGCTCTTCCATCTCCACAGTACGCGGACTCGGCTACTATCTGAGCGAGGACGTCGACTGGAAGGATCGCTACATCATCGGCGGGCTGGTGCGCCGCGACGCAAGCTCGCTCTTCGGATCCGGGCATCGCTGGGCAACGTTCGGACGCGGTTCTCTGGCATGGCGGGTCGCGCAGGAGCCGTGGTGGTTCATTCCCGCACTCGACGAGTTCAAGCTCCGTGCTTCTGTTGGATCGGCGGGTAATCGGCCAGCGTTCGTTTCGCAGTACGAGACGTACGCGCTGACCGCCGGCACGGTCGGCAACCCCGTGACACTTGGTAACCGAAACCTCCGTCCCGAAACAGTAATCGAAACGGAGCTCGGGCTCGACGGCGAGCTATTCCACAAGATCGGATTCAACTTTACGTCGTCGAAGACCGACGCTCGCGACCAGATACTGGTCGTGCCCGTCGCTTCGTTCTACGGATATTCGCAGCAGTATCAGAACGCCGGTACGCTCTCGGGGCGGTCCTTCGAGGCGTCTGTGAACATTCCGTGGATCACGACACAGAACTTCAGCTACTCGACGCGGTTCAACTACGACCGCGCCAAGTCGGTCATCACGAAGCTCAACGTTCCCGCCTTCACGGCGGGCGCGAGTGCGCAGGGTACGAACGCGCTGTTCTTCGTACGACAGGGTGAAACGTACGGTACGTTCTACGGCCGCAAGTTCATAACGAGCTGCGGAGAGCTTCCCTCTTCGGTACAGGGTGCCTGCGGTCCGGGCAAGGACTTCCAGGCGAACAGTGATGGCCTCATTGTCTGGACCGGCACCGGAAACGCCACGGGCGACGGAATCGCGAAGAACCTGTGGCAGTCACGCCTGCCGCTCAACAGCCCGTTCTTCTCCACGGCTGCGTCGGGTGATGTCAATCACTTCAACACCGCGCAGGTCGTCAACTGGGGAATGCCGATGGTCGAGCGTGATTCGACCGGTGCGGCGAAGGTCGTTGCGCTCGGGCATGCGCTCCCGAACTATCGCTGGAGCGTCGCGCAGACGGCGAGCTACAAGCGCCTCAATGCGTACGCGCTGCTTGATGCTTCCAAGGGCCGCAGCGTTTACAACCAGGGCCGTGGGTGGGGACTGCTCGACTTCCTCTCCGTCGACGACAATCAGGCAGGCAAGACCGTGGCGACTGCAAAGCCACTCGGTTATTACTACCGCGCGGCACTGCCGGACAACGGCTCCGGAACGGGCGGTCTTTACGACATTCTCGGGCCGAACAGCATCATGACCGAGGATGCCAGCTACGTGAAGCTGCGCGAGGTAACGGTTGGTTTTCACCTTGGAGCTTTCGGCAGATTGGGGGGCGACTGGTCCATCGCTGGAACGGGCCGCAACCTGAAGACGTGGACCAAGTACACGGGATTTGATCCGGAGGTCGGGTACGGCGCGGTGTCGGGCACTGGCGGTGCAAGCGCCAACTCGCCCGGTTCAGCGGTGCTCAACGCAGTTGATGCATTTCAGTTCCCGAACCTCCGAACGTTCACACTCTCGTTGTCCACCAGCTTCTAAATAACCGCGAATTCCCGGCGGGCTCGCGCCCGCCGGGAATACCCATGAGGAGATAATGCGAAAGCTGTTTTATATCGCTGTCGCGGTGACGGGCCTCGGCGCATGCGCCGGCGACCAGATCGTCGCACCAAACCTGAACAATCCAGACGTGGCGCGAGTGCTCGCGCGGCCGGGCGACGTCGAAACCGTCGTGGGCAACTCATTCGGCTCCGCCTACCAGGCTGCGCAGGGCGCCACCGGCGGTTCCGGCATTGCCGGCACCATCGAGCCAGCGCTCCTGACCATGTCGTTCGAGAGCTCGTCGGCCCTTGCGAACGACGCGATGGGCCCGCGCGGCAGCCTTCCGCGTGCCGCCATCGCGAACAACAGCACTGACACGTACGCGGGAAATAACGCGTACAACTACCAGGGTGCCCAACGCGCCGCACGAACCGCAGCCAACGGTCTCGTTCAGCTCAAGGCGAGAGGCTTCACGCTCGGGAACCCCAACCAGGATTTCCGCGCACGGGCATTCGCATACTTCGCCATGGCTTTCGGCAACGCGACGGTCGCGATAGCGTACGATTCCCTGTCAGTCGTGTCCGAGCTCGACACCATCGCCAACCCACCCGCAAAGTTCCTCAGCGGGCTGCAGGCGATGCCGATCATCCTCACACAGCTTGACTCCGCGATCGCGAACGCGAACTCTGCGATAGCGCTCGGCTCGGCTCCGTCGGGTGCTGGCGGCGGACTCGGCTTCACGCTGCAGGGTACGTGGGTGAACGGCAACGCCTTTACGGCGACCCAGTTCATTCAGATGGTGCGCGGGTACAAGGCTCGCTTCCGCGCGGAAGTAGCCCGTACTCCTGCGGATCGTGCAGCTGTCGACTGGTCCAAGGTGATCGCGGATGCCAATGCTGGGCTGCCCACCGACCTGAACGTCAATATGCTTACCACGTCGCCATGGCGCGTCGCGGACGAGCAACACTACGTGTTCGATACGTGGACGCAGCAGAGCCCAATGATCATCGGCATGGCTGACAGCGTGCGCTCCAACTGCTCCGCCGCCAACCAGGGCGATCCGAACGGCGGAAGCTGCTACGACGCATGGCTCGCAACGTCGCTCGGGAGTCGCTATGCGTTCCTCATCCAGACGGCCGATCAACGCTTCCCGCAGGGCACCACTCGCGCTACGCAGCAGAACAACTCGGGCGCCGGAACGGCACAGCAGCCGCCGCGCACGAATTTATACTTTCGCAACCGTCGCGCGAGCGATCCACCGGGCGACCCGTGGACGCTGTCCCAGTACGACTACTATCACTACCAGCTGTGGAACGACGGCGGTCGTACGGGCGCGTACCCCATCATGACGCGCGCAGAGCTCGACCTGCTCGCCGCCGAGGGGTACATCCGCACCGGCGACTTTGCAAACGCGATGGCGAAGATCAACATCACGCGCGTCGCCAAGGGCAACCTGCCGCCCCTTACCGGAATCACGAGCCTGACTCAGCCGATTGCCACGGGGATCGCGGCCAACTCATGCGTGCCGCGAATTCCTACGGGACCCGATTACGCTCACGCAACGTGCGGAAATATTTTCGAGGCGATGAAGTGGGAAAAGAGGATGGAAACGATGTTCACTCATCTTGGGGACTGGTTCTTTGACAGTCGAGGCTGGGGCGACCTCGCGTTGAATACGGCGCTTGACTTCCCGGTACCATACCAGGAGACGGACGTGAGAGCGAGAAAGGCCTGGACGACCGGTGGTGCGGGTGGCAAGGACGCCGCCGCGCTCGGAACGTACGGCTACTAGAAACATCTCCGTGAACCGCACGGCTAGAATGGAGTCGCTGCAACGGGCAGTGGAATGCGTGG
>JALYTX010000041.1 GCA_030854055.1 Gemmatimonadota bacterium
GCCCAACAGCTTCGGTCATACGAACCAATGAAAGGATTGTCCGAGTGAACCAGGAACAGCACACGTGGTACAGTCCGGCGCTTGGCCGCGAGATGGACATGCTCGTCTTCGGACATGGCGGCGCGAAACTGCTCGTCTTCCCCACGACGCTGGGCAGCTACCGCGAGTGGTACGATCGCCACATGCAGGAGGTACTTGGCGATCACATCGAGAACGGCTGGATCCAGATGTACTGTGTGGACCACGTACACGGAGAGAGCTGGTACAACTCGACGATTCATCCCGGCACTCGCGCCTGGCGACACCTGCAGTTCGACCGGTATCTTCGCGATGAGGTCGTGCCGTTCATGGATTCGCGAAACCCGACTCCGTTTACCATTGCGACTGGCGCGAGCTTCGGCGCGTATCAGGCAGTCTCGTTCGCGTTTCGGAATCCGACGCTGGTGAACCGTGTAATCGGGATGAGCGGCCTCTACGACATCAGCGAAATGACCGGCGGCTTCTCCGATGCGACGGTCTACGCGTGCAACCCGTCGGCGTTCATACCCAACGAGCACGATCCCGAGCGGATAGCGGCGCTGCAGCGGCAGGACATCATTCTCACCATAGGCCGCGGTGATCCATCGTTTCAGAACAACGTGGATCTATCGGCCGCGTTGTGGCAGAAGCAGATTGGAAATGCGCTGCGGGTATCCGAAGGCCACGCTCACGACTGGCCTTACTGGGAGAAGATCATTCGGCGGTACATCGGCGGCCACGACTAGAAATGGAGCAGGCCAGATGAAACACCACGAACGCAAGACGGACGACGAGGTTGCATTGAAGGGAAAGTCAAAAGGCAAGAAAAAGTCTTCGTTGGGGAAGATGGACAAGGTTGGCAAGACTTCGGCGCCGCCGTCGAGCATCGAGACGTTCATCGAGACGCTCATCGACGAGCCGGCACCGGAAGGTGATGTCTCCATCATGTGGATCAGCGCAGAGGGGCGCGACATGGACATTGATAATTTCATCACGGTGGACGCGGAACTACCGACGGGAAGCGCTGCCGCCGCAGAGCCGATTGAAAGTCCCGCGGTGGTCCTGCGACGCTCTCCAGTAAAAGTCGGCCTCATAGTGGGGCGGGAGTGGTCATTCCCACCCAGGTTCATCGAAGAGGTGAACAATCGGGACGAAGGAGTCATTGCCGAATACGCCAAGCTCGGCGCCGAACACATGGACGATCCCTGCGAATACGCTGTGATCATCGACCGCATCTCGCACGAGGTGCCATTCTACCGGACGTATCTCAAGCACGCGGTGCTGCAGGGAGCGACTGTCATCAACAACCCCTTGATGTGGTCGGCCGACGACAAGTTTCTCGGTGCGTCGCTCATTACCAAGCTGGGTGTGGCGAGCCCGAAGACGGCCGTGCTTCCGAACAAGAGCTACGTTCCGGGGATAGTGCCGAGTGAGAGCTTGCGGAATCTGAAATTCCCGCTCGACTGGAAGGCGCTCATCGAATACATCGGGCTGCCGTGCATTCTGAAGGATGCGCACGGTGGCGGATGGAAGGAGGTATACGTCTGTCGCTCGCTGGATGAGTTGATTCACCATTACAACAACTCAGGCCTGCTCACCATGATCGTGCAGGAGTACATCGAGTGGGACCAGTTCGTCCGTTGTATGTGCATCGGGCAGGAAGACATACTTCCCATGAAGTACGATCCACGCGAGCGACGCTATCTCGTCGAGCACGAGCACCTCGGCGTCGAGCTCGGCAATCGCGTGATGCGCGATGCTCTCACCATCGTGCGTGCACTTGGCTACGACATGAATTCCATCGAGTTCGCCGTGCGTGACGGCATTCCATATGCGATCGACTTCATGAACCCCGCGCCGGACATGGACCTGTACTCGCTCACACCTCACTATTTCGAGTGGGCAGTCACGCACATGGCCGACATGGCGATCCGTCTCGCGAAGTCGCCGCGGCGGCAGGCCGCCGAGCTCGGCTGGACCAGTCTTCTGACTGCGACACGCGCGGAATGAAGAGCCAGTGAGCAGCCAGTGAGCGAGCCGACCGATGCGGAAATCATCGCGCGTTACCACGACCTGCTGATTGATGGCGATTTTGGCGCCGAAACGCAGGCCGGACTCGATGATCTGCAGCAACGGCGTGGAATCACGTTCGGCGATCGGCCGCTGTGCACGGTACTTCGTCCGCGTCTCACCACCGTCGCCTCGCAGCGTCGGCTCGAGGCGCAGATGCGTCCCCTTCTGCGCGCGTTCGGGACCGCGCTTGCGGCGGCGCTAAGCGACTCGCGGATCAGGGCGGGTGTTCGTCTGGAACCGTGGGAAGAAGAGCTCGTCATGGACGATCCTGGTTACTGGCCTGCGAGTCCACTGTCGCGACTCGACGCGTTCATCATGCCGGAGACGGGCGCGATGGCGATCACCGAGTACAATGCGGAAACGCCGGCAGGAGCCGCGTTCACGGACGCGTTGGCGGACATATTCATTGATCTGCCGGCGATGCGTGCGTTCGCGCCGGAGTACGAAATGTTCGCACCGGCTGCGCGATCTGGAGTGCTTCGTGTATTGCTCGACGCATACAGCCAGTGGTCGGGGGGGCGTACCGCGCCGCGGATTGCGATTCTCGACTGGGCGGAGGTGCCCACGTCACGGGAGTTTGTGCTCTTCGCCGACTATTTCAGGTCCCGGGGACTGTCGTGCATCATCTCGGATCCCCGGAACGCCGAATACAGCAACGGTACACTGTACTGCGATGGCCAGCCGGTCGACCTCGTTTACAAGCGAGTGCTGATCAGCGAGCTGGTGCAGCGTGGAGGGCTCGATCATCCGGTGATTCGGGCTGTGAGAGCGGGAGACGCGTGCATGGTGAATGGCTTTCGCTGCAAGATCCTGCACAAGAAGGCGAGTCTCGCGCTGTTGAGCGACGAAGCGAATGCGACATTGTTCGACAGAGCGGAACTGGCCGCGATCACCGCGCACGTACCGT
>JALYTX010000088.1 GCA_030854055.1 Gemmatimonadota bacterium
GGGCAGGAAACTCGCCTTGACGAGCCTGCTTAACGTGCGCGATCGCGCGGTCCAGTGACTCGTTCCACTGGTCCGCAGCGTCGGCGTCCGAATTGAGTTGCCCGGTCTTTCTGTCCACGGTATACAGCTGAAGAGGAAGGGCGGAACCTGGCTTTCTGAGCGTCAGGTATTCTACGCGCGCGATCTCGTGGTCCGGATGCAGCTTGCTGAGTGCGTATGCGTACAACGGGATCTGAATCACGACGCCGTCCAACCACGCCTTCTTGTCACCGCCGCCCGGTGCGGAGCTGATGGAAGACTTGTAATCGGCCGCGGCGATCATTTTCACACTTCCGATCCGGTTATCAACGCCCACCTCCACCCGGTCGATCGACCCGCGATACCTGATGCGCACACCGTCGCGCTCGAATAGCATGTCATCGAATTTGAGCTCGCTCTGCCACACGCCGGTACGCACCATCTTTGGTGCGTTGCGTTTCTTCGTCTTGGGGTCGGTCATATCTTCGTGCAGCTGCATCTCGCACTCTATGAATCCGTGCAGTGTACGAAGCAGCTCTGCACGCTGCACCGCGCGCAGCGACGGGGATCCCAGCCAGCTGTCACCCTGCGTCGTGATTGCGGCATCGAGAGCGTCGCACATAGACGCCTCTGCCCAGGACCAGTCGTGTGCCAGGAGAAACACAGGCTTGCCGTCGCGCCGCAGTGCCTCGTCGTAAAAGCTCGCCAGCGCGGCGTGCAAAATGGTTCCTCGGACTGAGGCGTCCATGTCGTCACCGGGCTCTCCAGGACGCTGCACACGCATCAGACGCTTCGACATGAATGCCCACGGACACTTTGCGAACTCCTCGAGCTGCGATGGGCTCCAGAGCCTGTCGTCGCCGAATTCTGTCGCAAGCCACGCGAGCAATCCGGGGTCCGTTACCGCACCGTTGTATGCTGAGATGGCGCGCGAGGCCCTCACTCGCTCGACGCGTGCTGCGTGGGCGGCGGCGGTCGGAGCAGACTCCGCGCGATACATGGGCATTCCCGGAATTGTCACACACGAGGTCGGTACGTCGATACGATTTATCTCCGCCCATGCTGCAAGCTCTTCGATGAACGCGGAGCCGGGAACCTCTCTGCCGGATTCGTCCAGTCGTGACTGGCTTACGGTGAGACCCATCCGCGCGCCCGCCACGATCATCTGGAAGAGTTCCTGCTCGCGAATCTCCCATGCGTCAACACCGTCCAGTGAAAGACCCGATTCGCACAGGAGATTGCGGTCGAACTCGTCCCAGATCACCGATTGGCTCGGAAGAGCCGGAAACGCGCCAGCCTGCATCCCGACGATGAACACGTGATCGAACGAACGATACGCGGCGGCCTGTGCTTCCAGTACCTGCACTCCAAACGCGGTCGCGGTGTGCAGTGCCAGATCTGTATCGAGGCACGGCGCAATCGCGCGCGCGAAGTCGCCGGCGCCTAACACGACCTCGTCGACCCCGAGGGCATTCAGCGCGGTACACCAGTCGCGCGCGATCGCGAGGAGGGCAGCGACCGCTGCCATGTCGCGACGAACGACGTCGTATCGCATGCCCTGCAGCTGCCGGCAACGCGTGGCAACGCCCCAAGGATCGCCTTCAAGAAACTCCTGCAACCACGTCAGCCATTCAGCAAGTGGCTTCGGCCCATCGAGCTGGCGCGCTCGTTCCGCAAACTTGGCAAACCCGTCACGTGCGCGCTCGACCTCGACTGGCGATGGTGCTCCTGCTGCGTGGTTGACTGTTGCGAACGCTCGAACAACCAGATCATCAAGCGCCGTCGCCCACTGCGTCAGGCCGACGACTCGCCGCTGATACCCGATGTAGTCGAGCACGCGTGGATCCGCAGCACACTCGATGTATGGGCTTCGCGCTACGGATGTCACTCCGTGACGAGTCCACCCATCGGCGGCCGCGTCGAGCAACGCGCACAATGCGCGCACGACAGGCACTTCGCGCAGCGCTATCCGCAGCCTTGCAGTCGCCGGCACGCCCGCGTTCGCGAGTGAGCGAACGGCGTCATCGACGTGTGGACGGGCCTGCCGGGCGATAATCGCGATCCGATCCGGCGGAGTGCCGTCGTCGATGAGGTTTCGCACTGCAATCGACACGCTGTCAAGTTCCCGTTCGGAGTCGGGCGCAGACATATGCGTGACGCGAATATCTGTTCCGGTGCTTGTGAGCGCGGACGGAGTTCCGGTAAATAGTAGCGATGAGATACTAATCGGTTCACTGAGATTCTGGACGGTCGCTGGTAGGGCCGCAAGGTCGAGTGCTGCCGACGTGTACACGGTCACGCGGTCCAAATCCCGACACGATGCGAGTGCGGACAGTAGCGCGCGCCATCCGCCGCGCAGGTCCGCGAGCCCGAATATGCGGATCTCTCTCCGCCCGCCCAGCGACGCAGACACATCGATCGTGCCGCTCGCTATGGCCCGAGCGGCACGCGCTAGCGATTCGCGCGGGTCGGAGCGGCCGAGTTGTGCGAGCCTGGTGCGATAGGCCCGGTACACGGCGACGACATTTTCGTCGCGCAGCACTTCGAACGCGTCGCGTTCCGTCGCGCGGGTTGCGGGCGCGTGCACCGCGCGCTCAAGCGGCTCCGGGTCGATGCCCTCACTGAGCAGTTCGCCGAGCAGAGTGTCGACCTCGCGAACGAGATCTGCGGAACGTGGGCGTGCCAGGGGGCCACCACGCAGGTGACGCAGGATATCCGTGAGTATTACGAG